>NZ_JAUTAE010000001.1:1502500-1802500 GCF_030818415.1 Sphingomonas sp. SORGH_AS_0950 | reverse complement strand
GGTCTCGGTCGCCTCGGCGGATGCGCATTGGCGGCGGCTGCACGAATTGCTGGGCGACGCGACCGATCCGACCCGGATGCACGGCGTCACCGACGAGGCGCTGCGGGGCGCGGGCATCTCGCGCCAGAAGGCGGGCTATCTGCGCAGCCTGGCCGAAGAGGTGACGAGCGGCCGCCTCGATCTTGCCAATCTGCCCGAGGATGACGAAGAGGCGATCGCGCAACTGGTTGCGGTGAAGGGCATCGGCCGCTGGTCGGCGGAGGTCTATCTGCTGTTCGCCGAGGGGCGGACCGATATCTGGCCCGCCGGGGATCTGGCGGTGCAGATCGAGATGGGCCGGATCCTGGGCCACGACACGCGGCCCTCGGAAAAGCAGGTGCGCGCTCTGGCGGAGGCGTTTCGCCCCCATCGCAGCGCCTTGGCGATCTTCACCTGGCATCATTACGGCGCGGGCGCCGACGCGGCCCCGGTCTGAGGAAAAGACGGTCCGTCGGAATTGCCCGGAATGAGCAGTCGTTGAACCGCCGAAACAACATATCTTAAGTTTTGATTGGTATCAGGAGAAAGGGTGAGGAGCCAATCTCTTGAATATCATAGAAAAGTGTCGAGTGGGCGGCCTGTCCATAATGGCCATGCTGCTGCTGGGCGGGGTTGTGACCGGGTTCGAGATCGACCGCATCCGGATCGGTGGCCCCCTGGCCGACGCCAATCAGGAGATCAGCGATCTCCAGGCGGATATCCTGCCGCCGCCCGCCTATATCATCGAGCCCTATCTGGAGGCGACGCTGCTCGTCCAGCATCCGGAAACGCTGCCCCGGCGCCGGGCCGCGCTGGCCATGCTGGAGAAGGATTTCCGGGCGAGCATCGCGCGCTGGCAGCAGTCGGCGATCGGCGACGGGCTGAAGCCGTTGCTCGTCGACCAGGCGGCACGTCACGCCGACCGCTTCTGGACCGAGCTGGACGATGTGACGATCCCCGCCATCCAGCGCGGCGACCGCACTGCGGCCGAGACGAGCTATGCCCGGCTGACCCAGGCCTATGCCGCGCATCGCCGCGACATCGACACGCTGGTCGCGTCCGTTACCCGGGCACAAGGGCGCGTGACCGATGCCAGCCTGACGTCGCTGCACAGCACGATCGCGATCCTGGTGGCGCTTGGCCTGGTCATCGCCGCGTTGCTGGCGGGCGGGCTGGTCTATCTCATGCGCGGCGTGCTGGGGCCGGTCGGGGCGACCGCCGATGCGATGCGCCGGATGGCGGGCGGCGACCTGGCGCTGGCACTCGACGGGGGCGAGCGCACCGACGAGATCGGCACCATGGTCTCGGCGGTCGAGGTGTTCCGCGTCGCCGCGCAGGCGGAGCGGAGCAACGCCGACAAGCAGGAAATTGTGGTGCGCGAACTGGCCTGCGCGCTCGACCAGCTGGGCGAAGGCAATATGACGCACCGGATCGGGAACACGCTGCCGGTGGAATATCGCGGGCTGGCCCTGTCCTTCGACGCGACGATGGAGCGGCTGACCCAGACCCTGTCGCGCGTCGCGGCGTCGGCGGGCCATGTCAGGACGGGGGCGACGGAGGTCCGCTCGGCGTCCGACGACCTGTCGCAGCGTACCGAGCAGCAGGCGGCCAGCCTGGAGGAGACGGCGGCGGCGATGGACGAGATCACCACCGGGGTCCGCGAGACGGCCGGTGGTGCGACGCGCGTCAACGCGGCGGTCACCGCCGCGCACCGCGACACGCAGGAATCGGGCAAGGTCGTCCGCCGCGCGGTCGATGCCATGGGGGCGATCGAACGCTCCTCGGGCGAGATTTCCGAGATCATCACGGTCATCGACGGCATCGCGTTCCAGACGAACCTGCTGGCGCTGAACGCCGGGGTGGAGGCGGCGCGCGCGGGCGATGCGGGCAAGGGCTTTGCCGTCGTCGCCAGCGAGGTGCGCGCGCTCGCCCAGCGTTCGGCCGACGCCGCTAAGGATGTGAAGGAGCGTATCCAGACCTCGTCGTCGCAGATCGGCATGGGTGTCGGGCTGGTCAGCGAGGCGGGGCGCGCGCTGGAGGCGATTTCGGTACGGATCGAGGAGATTGCCGGGCTCGTCGCCGAGATCGCGACCTCGGCGCAGCGCCAGGCGACCGGGCTGCAACAGGTGAATCTCGCGGTCGCCGACATGGACGGATCGACCCAGCAAAATGCCGCCATGGTCGAACAGGCCCATGCCGCCGCGCGTCATCTGGCGGCGGAGGCCGAGGGGCTGGCGCGCGAGGTGGCGCAGTTCCGGCTGACGCGCGGGGACGGACCGGCGGTCCGGGCGCCCGCCGTCGCGGCGCGCCCGGTACTGGCGCTGGCGCGGGCCGGCTGACGGGGGGCGGGTTCGTGGGGACTGGCATCGCCGCGCATGCGCCCTTAAGTCCTGTGGCATGTTGACCCCCGAACAGGCCCGCGACCGGGCCGCCGATATCGTCGCCCGCGCCCATGCCGCCGGAGCCGATGCCGCCGATGCCATCTTCGCCGCCGATGCCGCGCTGGAGGTGTCGGTACGGCTGGGCGCGCTGGAGGATGTCGGCCGGTCGGAGAGCGAGGAACTGGGCCTGCGCGTGTTCGTCGGGCGGCGCTCGGCCAGCGTCTCGACCTCGGACCTGTCGGGCGATGCGATGGACCGCGCGGTCGAACGCGCGGTCGCGATGGCGCGCGAGGCGCCGGAGGATCGCTGGGCGGGCCTGGCGCCCGAGGAGCGGCTGCTGCACGGCGCGCCACCGATGCTCGACCTGGACGATGGCGGCGAGGTCGCGCCCGAGGCGCTGCGCGCCGCCGCGCTCGCCGCCGAGGAGGCCGCGCGCGCGGTGCCGGGCGTGACCAATTCCGAAGGCGGCGGCGCCTCCGCCTCGCGCATCGTCACCGCGCTGGCCACCAGCCATGGTTTCGCGGCGGGCTATGCCGCCACCGGCTATGGCCTGTCGGTCAGCGTCGTGGCGGGCGAGGGCGCGGGCATGCAGCGCGATTATGCGCATCATGGCGCGCGCCTGCGTCGCCTGCTCGAAACCCCCGAGGCGATCGGCGCGCGCGCGGGCGAGCGGACCGTGGCACGGTTGAACCCCGGCAAGCTGGCGAGCGGCGCGATGCCGGTGGTGTTCGATCCGCGCGTCGGATCGTCGCTGGTCGGGCATCTCGTCTCGGCGATCGCGGGGGCGTCGATCACGCGGCGGACCAGCTTCCTGCTCGACCGGCTGGGCGAGCGGGTGATGGCCGATGGCATTCGTATCGAGGACGATCCGCACCGCCCGCACGGCCTGCGCTCGCGCCCCTTCGATGGCGAGGGGCTGGCGGTGTCGCCGACCGCGATCGTCGAGGACGGGGTGCTGGAGACCTGGCTGCTCGATTCCGCCTCCGCGCGGCAGCTGGGGCTGGAGCCGACCGGCCATGCCGCGCGCGGCACGGCGGGCGCGCCGGGCGTTTCGACCAGCAACCTCTATATGGCGGCGGGCCGGGTGCCGGTCGACACGCTGATCGGCGACATCGCCGACGGCGTCTATGTGACCGAGCTGATCGGCAGCGGGGTCAATCCCGTCACCGGCGACTATAGCCGGGGCGCGGCGGGCTTTCGCATCGTCGGCGGGCGGATCGCGGAGCCGGTTGCGGAGTTCACCGTGGCAGGCAATCTGAAGGATATGTTCCTCGCCATGACCCCGGCCCATGATCTGGAGTTCCGCTACGGCGTCAACGTGCCCACGCTGCGCATCGATGGAATGACGGTTGCCGGCGGCTGACCCGATCCCCGCCCGGGACCTGATCCCGGCGGTCGTGGCGGCGGCGCGCGAGGCGGCGGCGATGGCGCTCGCCCGCTGGCGCACCGATTTCCGCCAATGGGAGAAGACCCCCGGCAGCCCGGTATGCGAGGTCGATCTGGACGTCGACCGGATGCTCCATGCCCGGCTGACCGCGCTGGTCCCCGATGCGGGCTGGCTGTCCGAGGAGACGGCGGACAAGCCCGACCGGCTGGCCGCGCGCCGGGTCTGGGTGGTCGATCCGATCGACGGCACGCGCGACTATATCCGGGGGCGCGAGGGCTGGGCGGTGTCGGTCGCGCTGGTCGAGGACGGGCGGCCGGTGATCGGCGTGCTGGCCGCCCCCGCGCGCGGCGAGCTGTGGCTGGCGCAGGCGGGGCAGGGCGCGACGCGCAACGGGCGCGCGCTGAGTGCGGGCTATTGCCGCCAGATGCCCGGTGCGCGGGTGCCGGTCGATGCGCTGCCCAAGGCGGACCGCGATCTGGTCGCCGTCTTCAAGCCCAATTCGATCGCGCTGCGCATCGCGATGGTCGCCGCCGACGAAGCCGATCTGGTCGCCACGCTGCGCTGGGGCAATGAATGGGACATCGCCGCCGCCGCGCTGATCGCGTCCGAGGCGGGGGCCGGGGTCGCCGATGCGCTGGGCCAGCCGCTGCTCTTCAACAAGCCCGACCCGCGCGCCTTTGGCGTCCTGGTGACGGCGCGGGGTCTTCAGGATGCGGCGGTCGAACGGCTCGGCCCCCGCGCCCGCGAGGTCATCGTACCCGTCACCGGCTGAGCATCTGCTCGACCCATTCGGGCACCAGCTGCCCCGCCGGACCCAGGCGGCTTTCGTCGAACCAGCCGCTTCCCTCCGAGCGATCGAGGTTCAGCTCCAGCGTCGCCGCGCCATATTCGCGCGCCATCCACACGAACCCGGCGGCGGGATAGACCGCGCCCGAGGTGCCGATCGACACGAACAGATCGGCCTCGGCCAGCGCCGCCTCGATCCGGTCCATGTGATAGGGGATCTCGCCGAAGAACACGATGTCGGGGCGAAGCGCGGGCGAGGCACAGGTGGGGCAGGGGGAGCCGGGTGGGAGGTCGTCCTGCCAGTCGAACCGCTCCCCGCAGCCCGCGCACAGGGCCCGTTTCAACGCGCCGTGCATATGCAGCAGCCGCTTCGCCCCCGCCCGCTCGTGCAGGTCATCGACATTCTGCGTGACGATCAGCAATTCGCCCGACCACGCCCGATCCAGCCGCGCCAGCGCCGCATGCGCCGCATTGGGCACGACATCGGCCAGCGCCCCCCGCCGCCGATCATAGAAGAGGTGGACGAGGTCCGGATCGGCGGCGAGCGCCTCGGGTGTGCACACATCCTCGACCCGGTGCCCCTCCCACAGCCCGCCGGGCCCGCGAAAAGTGGCGATGCCGGACTCGGCCGAGATACCCGCGCCGGTGAGGATGACGATGTTGCGGATGTCGGTCATGCAGCAGGCGCTCCACTATTGTCACTACGGCGAAGTCCGCCATCGCGGCGGACCATCAATGGTCCAGGCGAATTCAGGGGAAGGGCCGTCGGGCGTCATGGCCGGCAATTCTAATCCGGGGCAGGTCCGACGGCCAACCTTTATGGCCTGGGGATCGTTGAAGCATGGAACGGCCACGCGGTTTCTTCGCGCGCCAACCTGTGTCAAGGAGCGCTCCCATGACGACCTTCTTCCTCTTCTCCGCCGGGATCCCCGCATGACCGCCATCGGTATCTATGGCAGCGCCGGGCGCATGGGCCGTGCCATTGCCGAGCTGATCGAGGGCGAGGGCGCCACGCTGGCGGGGGGCTGCGACTCGCATGACGATCCGGCGGCGCTGGCGGCACGCGCCGATGTGCTGGTGGATTTCTCGATTGCGGGTGCGCTCGACGCGCATCTGGCGGCCGCCCGCGCGGCGCGCACCCCGATCGTGATCGGGACCACCGGCCTGTCGCCCGCGCAGCATGCCGCGATCGACGCGGCGGCGGCGGACATCGCGGTGCTCCAGACCGGCAACACCTCGCTCGGCATCACGCTGCTCGCCAATCTGGTGCGCGAGGCGGCGGCGCGGCTGGGCAGCGACTGGGATATCGAGATCACCGAGATGCACCACCGGCACAAGGTCGATGCGCCCTCGGGCACCGCGCTCCTTCTGGGCGAAGCGGCGGCGGCGGGGCGGGGGCATCCGCTGTCCGAACTGCGCGTCGATGGCCGTGCCGGGCTGGTGGGCGCGCGGACCGAGGGGACGATCGGGCTGGCGGCCCTGCGCGGCGGCTCGGTGATCGGCGATCATGAGGTGATCTTCGCGGGCGAGGGCGAGCGGGTGACGCTGGGCCATTTCGCGCAGGACCGCAGCATCTTCGCGCGCGGCGCGGTGCGCGCGGCGCTGTGGCTCGCGGGGCAGGCGCCGGGGCGCTATCGCATGGGCGACGTGCTGGGCCTGTAACGGACATGAAGAAGGCGGACGTCGTCGAATTCTACCACCGGCTGGCGGAGGCGAACCCGCATCCCGAGACCGAGCTGGAGTTCCGCAACCCCTATACGCTGGTGGTCGCGGTCGCACTGTCCGCGCAGGCCACCGATATCGGCGTCAACAAGGCGACCCGCGCCTTGTTCGCCGAGGTCGACACGCCGCAAAAGATGCTTGAACTGGGCGAGGATGGGCTGAAACAGCACATCAAGACGATCGGCCTGTTCAACACCAAGGCCAAGAACGTCATCGCCCTGTCGCGGATGCTGGTCGACGATTATGGCGGCGAGGTGCCGGAGGATCGCGCGGCGCTGGAGCGGCTGCCCGGCGTAGGGCGCAAGACCGCCAATGTCGTGCTGAACGTGGCTTTCGGGCAGGAGACCTTCGCGGTCGACACGCACATCTTCCGCGTCTGCAACCGCACCGGGCTGGCCAAGGGCAAGACGGTGCTGGCGGTCGAACTCAAGCTGGACAAGGCGACGCCCGCGCCGTTCCGCGTCCATGCCCATCACTGGCTGATCCTGCACGGCCGCTATATCTGCAAGGCCCGGCGGCCCGAATGCTGGCGCTGCCCGGTCGAGGACCTGTGCGCCTATCGCCCCAAGACGCCCGCCCCTGCGGCCAAATCCGGAAAAGCGCCCGTGGCGGCATAAAAGGGCTGGCGCGTGCGGACGGGCGATGCTAGTCGGCTCGCCCACGCACCCGTAGCTCAGCTGGATAGAGCGCTGCCCTCCGAAGGCAGAGGCCACAGGTTCGAATCCTGTCGGGTGCGCCATTTCTGTTCAGCTTTGGGCACTGCGGCACTCGGCGTCTGGGATGCTATGATCGCGCGTTCCAGCATCGCGTTGCGCCCCGTGATCCGAACCTCGCGGTCGCCGACTTCGACGCGGTCCACGAGCAGGTGGATGTATTCCTTGCGCATCCTGCCGTCCGATTCGTCTAGCTTACGGCGAAGCAGATCGCCGAACCGGGCGATGATTTCAGGCGTGATTCGCCGATCACCAGCGTCGAGCTGCCGTTCGAGGACGGCGATGTCGGCTTGGGTGCTGGCCTTCTGCGCACGGATGTTGCCGAGTTCACTGGCGACTTGCGGATCGTCGGGGCTCAGCGTGTTGTTCCGGACCAGCCTGATTACGCTAGCGCTTTCGCCATCGAGTTGGGTCAGTCGGGCGCGTAGCCGTTTCAGTTCAGCGGCGCGCTCCGCGACGGCGGTGGCCGACCGGTCCAGCCATGTCTGCAGAAGCGTGGTCAGCCGTTCCGGCTGGACGAGATGACGGGTCACCGCGCCGACGACCAGATCGTCCAGCTGCTCCATCGGAACGCGGCGTCCCGTGCACGCGTCCGGCCCGCGCTTGATCCGCGCCGAACAGGCGTAATAGCGATACTGGCCGGATTTGCCGGTGCTCGTCATCATCCCGGCGCCGCAACCGTCCCCACCGCAACCGCAGACCGCGCGGCTGGTCAGCAGATTCGTATTCGTCTTCGCGGCCGCTTCGCCCATCCGCGGGTCGCGGTCGGCCATCTGCTGGCGGACCGCGTAGAACGTCTCTTCATCAATGATCGGCGGCACCGGGATCGGCACCCACTCGCTTTCCGGCCGCGTCTCACCGGTGCGAGAATTCCGGCGGTTGAAGATGACATAGCCTATATAGGCGGTGTTAGTCAGGATGTTGTGCAACGTCCCGATGCTGAACCGCTTGCCCCGGATGCGATAGCCGCGTTCGTTGAGGTGATGCGCCAAGCCCGTGACGCCGATCGGGCCGCTCGCCGTGCCTTCGCGATACGTTTTGAAGATGTAGCGGACCATGTCGACCGTCTCGGGGTCGTGCTCCAGCTTCTTGCGGTCCTTGCCGCGCGCCTGCGGCACGGTGCAGGTGCGGAAGCCGATCGGCGGTGTCTGCCCGTTCCAAAAGCCGTTCACGGCATTGGCCACCATGGTGCGGCGAACATGCTTGGCGTTCTCGGCCGAATGATATTCGTCGAAGATGGCGAGCATCGACACGGCTAGGTCGGACGTCGGATCGTCGCCGAAATCCTGCGTCACCGAAATAATGCGGATTTTCTTGCTGCGGAGTCGCTCGCGATACTGCATGAAGTCGAGCGCGTTGCGGAACAGCCGCGACAGCGAATGCGCGAGGATGATGTCGACCGGACGCTCATTCGACTCGGCGAGCGCGATCATCTCACGAAAGGCTCGCCGATGATCGTCAGTCGCGCTGCCCGCTTCCGAGAAGACCCTGACGGACTGCGCGCCATGATCCTCGATCCAGCGTTCGGCGGTGGCGATCTGATCCGGCAACGACAAGTCGTTCTTTTCCTGCCGCGTCGTCGATACCCGCGCATAGACGAAGACGCGCTTACCCGCGAACGTGTCGCTTCCCATTGTTAGACCTTTCGAACAGCGCGGCGATCTCGCCGCCGAACAGCCGATCGATCAGCGCGACCTCCTGTTCGAGGGTCGACCATGAATCGTCGAAGGCCGCGCTGACAAGCCCCGGATCGTTTATACGCGCATGACTGCCCGGCGACGCGGAGGTCACTTGGGTCGTTGGAGGTGATGCGCGCCGGCTCATGGGCCGGGCGTGGCAGGTTCGACGCGACGCCGTTGCGGGGGGCGCTCGCGAATTTTCCAGAAGTGCCTGCGTTACCGGTTCACCGTGTCAGGTCGACAAGAAGGAGGCGAGTTTTCGACGTCTTGCTGTCTATCGCAGGCTGGTTGATGGCGTTCCCGATTTCCCATCACAGAACGGTGGTTTTGGGAAATGGCAATCGGGAACGGATTTTGAGAATGCCCATGCCCGGGGCATACGTTGGACCACCCGGCTCAACCGGAATCCTACCTCGGGTTCCCAATGGGAATGTCCCAGCCGTCTTGCCCAACCTTCCTAATCGGGAAGCCGGGTGCCCGTGCCGCTACAAGCGAAACAGGTTCAGCCCCTCTATGATTTCGGCCTTCGTCTGTTGCGTGATCTGCCTGCCCTTCTCCGCACCGGCGCGCAGTATATCCATGATGGTGTCGGGATCGGCGGCAAGCGCCGCTCGCCGCTCGCGGATTGGGGTGACGATCGCCTGAAGGATGCCGGTGAGACGACGCTTCAGCACCATGTCGCCCAAGCCGCCGTGTCGGTATTCCGCCTTCAATTGGGCGACCGCTTCCAAGTCCACGTCGAACGCATCGAGGTAGGTGAAGACCACGTTGCCCTCCACCTGCCCCGGATCGGATGCCCGAAGGTGGTTCGGGTCCGTATACATGCGCTGAACCGCCGCCGCGATCTCGGCATCCGTGGCCGATAGCGGAATGGCGTTGCCCTGCGACTTGCTCATCTTCGCCTTGCCGTCCACGCCGGGCAACCGCCCCGTCGTTGGGATCAGCGCCTGTGCCTCGGGGAGAAGCGCCCGTCCGATCTGGCGGTTGAGACGGCGGACAAGCTCGTTGGTCTGCTCGATGATCGGCGCCTGATCCTCCCCGACCGGGACCACGGTAGCCTTGAAGGCGGTGATGTCGGCCGCCTGCGCCGCAGGGTAGCAGAGGAAGCCAGCAGGAATGTCTCGGCCGAAGCCGCGCGCCTGTATCTCATCTTTGATGGTCGGATTGCGTTCAAGGCGTGCGACCGACACGAAGTTGAGGTATAGAAGCGTCAGTTCGGCCAGCGCCGGCATTGCGGATTGCAGGCAGATCGTGGACAACGACGGATCGATGCCCACCGCGAGGTAATCGGTTGCGACTTCCAACACGTTGCGGCGAACCTTGCCAGGATTATCGGCATTATCGGTCAGTGCTTGGGAGTCAGCGAGCAGCACATATTGCTGGTGCGTATGTTGAAGCTCCACACGGTTGCGGAGCGAACCGATATAGTGACCGAGGTGTAGTGCACCGGTCGTGCGGTCGCCGGTCAGGATCACCGGGCGCGAAGAAGATGGCATTGAGGCAACTCTCCAAAGGTTGCCGCTGCTATCGTCGGGATTGTTGTGACCGGGCCGCCGAGAGCAGCGGCCGGGTCAAAGGTATATGACAGGCCGCGCTTAGATCGCGGGCCACCAGCGTTGCGAGTTGATCGTCATCGGGCTTGTCATGCCAACCCAATAGCGGATCAGCGCACCCGGCGGAAGCGGCCAATCTTTTCGCTACGTGCGGGTTTTCAGAAGCGATCTACGTTCCCGATATTCGATCCCAACGGGAACGCCCGGCCGACTCGCAGGTCGTTCCTTTGCGGGAAAGACCATCGGGCTGTGTTAGAACCGCAAGATCGGTCGAGCGCGTCATATCCGTGAGCGCCTAGCTGGCGTCGCCACGGAGGAGAGGACGATGAAGGCGGCGCTTCCCCACTACCATGCCCGGATGCAGCGGGTGCTGGATCACATCGACCGGCACTTGGATTGCGACTTGGACTTGGACACGGTGAGCGGTGTCGCGGCCTTCTCGAAATACCATTTCCACCGACAGTTCACGGCGACCTTCGGGTTGTCGCTGCATCGCTACGTCCAGCTGGCCCGCATGAAGCGGGCATCCCACCGGCTGGCCTATCGGGACGCGCACAGCGTTACCGACATAGCGATGGATGCCGGATACGACGCCCCAGACGCCTTCGCCCGCGCCTTTCGGCAACGGTTCGGGCAGTCGCCGTCGTCGTTCAGGAAAGCTCCCGATTGGGAGCCGTGGCTTGCGGCCTTCCGGCCTCTCGACAACGCGAGGAGCAAGCTCATGCAGACCACCTATACCACTGATGACGTGACGATCCGAGACGTGGCCGCGACGCCCGTGGCGATCATGGAGCATCGCGGCGACCCGGCGACGATCGGCGCGACCATCCAGCGTTTCATCGCTTGGCGCAAAGCGACCGGGCTGTCGCCGAAGACCGCCCCGACCTTCAACGTCTTTCACTCCGATCCGCGCACGACGCCTTCGGCCGAATACCGCTTGGACCTGTGCGTTGGTACCGATCGCCCGATCGAGGCGAACGGCGAGCGGATCGAAGCCGGCACCATTCCCGGCGGACGCTGTGCGGTCCTGCGCGTCGTCGGCAACACCGACAATCTGGAGCCTGCCGCCCTGTACCTCTACCGCGATTGGCTACCCGCCAGCGGCGAGGAGGCGCGAGATTTCCCGCTCTACTGCCAGCGCATCACCTTCTTCCCGGAGGTGCCGGAACATGAGGCGGTCGCTGAACTGTTCCTGCCACTGAAATAGGTTGGTGCAGGGGCGGCATGGCTCCGTGGCGAACAGGCCGCCCTTTCCCAAAACATGGGGTAATCGCGGGAGCGATCTGCCCCGTGTCTCCGCTTCCAACAGGACGGCAGACAGGTGGTTGTTCCCCGATAGGATGGACAGACGGGCTCACGACTGGCGCCGGGCCCAGGCATCGCACGGAGAACAACCATGGGCGAGTATATCGGTCTGGACGTGTCGTTGAAAGATACGGCCGTCTCCATACGGCATTTGGGCAAGCGGATTTGGCGCGGCAAATGTGCTTCGGATCCGCAGACGCTGGCCGAGTTGATCCGCAAGCGCGCGCCGGATGCGGAACGGGTCGTGTTCGAAACCGGTCCGCTGTCGGTGTGGTTCTATCATGAGCTGACCGCGCTGGGCTTGCCGGCGATCTGCATCGATGCGCGTCATGCAAAGGCGGCGCTCGACATGGCGGCCAACAAGACCGACGCGAACGACGCCGACGGTCTGGCGCATCTCGCCGAGATCGGCTTCTATCGGGAGGTCCGCGTCAAAGGCTATGACAGCATGCTAATGCGCACGTTGGTGGCGGGGCGCATGATCTGGCCCCCGTTTCACCGGACGGATTCAGGCGGTTGCAGAAACCAGTGCGCGATGTTCGCGCGGTGAACGCATTTTGAGCCCTGAATGGGGGTGGTTGTCGTTGTAGTCCTCGATCCATCCGGCAAGCGATGTCAACGCGGTGGGAGCATCAGGCAGCGGCGAGACGCGGACGTAATCGCGCTTGAGGGTATGAACGAAGGCCTCCGAGATGCCGTTGGACTGCGGGCTGCGAACGGGCGTGAAGCAGGGTTTGAGGCCCAGCTGCCGGGCAAAGGTGCGTGTTTCGCGGGCAGTATAGGCCGAGCCGTTATCGGACAGCATCTCGACCGGCACGGGCGCGCGCATACCGCCGAAGCGGGTTTCCACGGCTTCCAGCATGATGTCGCGCACGTCCGAGCCGCTGATGCCCGCATTGGCGATCGCGCGCCAGGCGATGATCTCGCGGTCATGGGCGTCGATGATGAAGGCGCCGCGCACGACCTCGCCGTTCCAGCAGGTGAACTCGAAGCCGTCCGAGCACCAGCGCAGGTTCGAGCGGATCGCCACCACGACGCCGTCATGGCCATAGTCGGCCCGCTCGGTGTAGCGCCGCGCCAGCAGCAGGCGGTCCGCGGCCATGATGCGATAGACGCGCTTGTGATTGACCGGCGCCAGTCCTTCGGCGCGTTGCTGTCGATTGAGGACTGCCGCGATGCGGCGGTAGCCGTAGGTGGGCCGCTGCGCGGCGATCTGGCGTATGCGGGGCAGCAGGTCCGCGTCGTCGGCCTTGGCGTACGGCCCGCGCGTCCGGGTGCGGCCGGTCAGGCGGTCGTACACCGTCGAGCGCCCGACCCCGAGCGTCTTGGCGACCAGGCTCACCGGATAGTCTCCGGCAACGGCGAGTGCATGAGCAAGCTCGCTTTTTTTGGGCGTGAGCGCTCCAGCGCCTCCTTCAGGATCTCGACCTCCAGCGTCTTGCGGCCGAGCTGGCGCTCCAGTTCGCGGATGCGGGTCTCCATCTCGCGGACCTGGCGATTGCTGGTCACGTCGTCGTCGCCGGCGACCGCGACGCTCCCGCCCTCCAGCATCAGCCGCCGCCAGCGGTACAGCAGGTTCGGCGCCACGCCGTTGCGGCGTGCCACCACCGATATGCTCTCGCGACCATCGAGCGTCTCCTCGACGATCCTCAGCTTCTCAGGCGTGCTCCAGTGACGGCGACGACCGCCGTCGGTGATGATTTCGGACACGGACATAAGCCTATGCTTAGGGGATAGCCCCAAGCCTCCTTCTTAGGCTTGAATCCGTCCGGTCGAAATGGGGGCCAGCTCAGAGGCCGACCGAAATGCGAAAGTATGTGCCTCTGCAATGGCGCTCGGCACTCCTTCCTTGATCCGCTGTTCGATAATCGATCGATCATAGGGGAAGGAAGGAGTGCACGGACAAGGCAGATGCTATCAGAAGCGACTTCGGACCGAGAAGCTGAAATTGCGCGAGAAGTATCGTACGTCCTGCGGCGCGGCATAAGAGCCGAAATAGCTGCGGTTGCCATCCGCCGTCAGATTCGACCCCTCCAATGCCAAGGTCAGATTTTTGTTTACGTCATAGTTGATCGACGCATCCAGACGTTTGACTGGATCCAGAAATATGTTGTTGTACGGATCATTGGCATCGACCGACCATTGCCGGCGGGACTGCCAGTTATAGGCGACACGAACGTTCAATCCATCCTTTTCGAAAAAGCCAACCAGATTGTACATATATTTGGATACATTTAGGTACGGACCATAAATGAACTCGGCTTCGCCAATCGATGTGCTATTCGGCTTGAATACGGGATAAGCCTGGCGTGTCAGATTCATCGTACCGTTCACCTGAGCGCCGAAGTTTTTCAGGATGCCGGGGAGGAACGAGAAGAAGGTCGTCAGATTGCCTTCGATACCGCGATGTCGGCCACGACCGAGATTATAGGGCCGCGTCACGAGCACCGGGACATTGGGTGATTCCGGCAATATCTCAGGAAGCTGGCGATTGCCGATCAGACCATCCTGATTCCATTGCCAAATCGCAAGGCTGGCCAGGCCGGTGGGTCCGAAATACCATTCGAGTGAGGCGTCATATTTGTTCGTCGTGATCGGCCCCAGTCGCGGGTTGCCGCCGCCTGCGGTCGGCCCGCTCCGGTTGCGCAAGTCCAGCGTCAGGCGAGGATTGATTTGATAGACGCTCGGCCGCCCGACTTCATAGGTCCAGGCCGTGCGCAATTGGAGCTTGGGCGTGAAGTGAATGATGGCATTCACACTGGGCATGACGTCCAGGAAATTGGCTTTCGGACTGATCGTCGTATCGACCGTCTGCTCGACCAGTTGGTTGTCGACGTTCACGAATTGGGATGTCCTCTGGATCGCCGTCAGATTGGTCAGGCTGTTGACGAAACGTGTGCCGACGACGCCATCGATGGGGAACAGCAGCTTTATGTTGTAATGCGCCATCACATAGGCGGCATAGCTGCCATCCGATCCCCCAAAGCCATCCAGCGGATTATATTTGGGATAACGGTCGGCCAGTTCGGGGTAGATACCAACCAGTCTCGCCCGGATATCGTCAAAGCTGTTGCGAATCGAATCGCTGTCGCCGATCAGCCACTCGGCATTCGACGCTGATTTGGAGCCCTGAAACCCCTTTGAGCTGCTGACCAGCTTGTAATTCGGCAGGCTTACAATCGGAATGCGAAGGTTACCATAGGCGCCGCGAAATCCATATCCGCGCGAATATGTCCGATTGGCGTAGCGGAAGCCGGACTTGACATAGTCAATGAAACTGGAATCCGTATAAAGCTTAAGATCCCATTTCGCTTCTATTTCAGAGCTATAGGTGAACTGTTTTGCTTGGTCAAACCCATCGATATACAAATAATTTTTGGGATCGAGCAGGTTTATGTTCTTGAAGGTAACGTTCGATCCTCCCAGTGGGTCGGTAGTGTCATTGAAGATGACGTCGTAATCAGGTTGTTGGTTGAACCGAATCCAGTGAAAAATGTGATTGGAATCGTTTTCGGCGCGTGCCCAATTGACCCAGCTGTTGAATTCGAATCTTTCGTTCTTGAAATCGACCTGGAAGCGGCCATTATAATTGGTGCTTTTATGCAGGGCCGACTGACGGCCCGGACCCATGGGGTCGAGCGAGGTCGCCGATAGCGACTTCACCAAGCGTCCGTCAGGACCCAGCACGATGTTGGACAGCACCGGCAGCGGCGCCGAGGTGGTGGAATAGGTCAGCGGAATGTCGAACTGGTTGTCCGCCCACAACATGCGCTGCTTGCGATAGCCGCCTTCCAGGGTGATCGACCAATGATCGTCCGGGCGCCATTGGGTGGACACGTTGACGTCGGCGCGCTTCGACCAACCATTCGGCCCAGAAAAACCGACCGCCCATGGCATATAGACGTTGCGCGGCGTGGTGCTGGGCAGGAACGTCAGGCGCGAATCGCCGGGAATATGGGGCCTAGAGTTCCACCGGATTGATTCGTTGTAACGGACATCGTTGATCGATCCATTGACCGAAAAGCCCAACCGCCCGATCGCGGTGTCGGCATTATAGGCGATCAGCGCGCTATAATAGGGATTTACCTTCTTGATCTGGTCGGCATAGTCGCCGCGCACGCTGAAGGCGTAGGTCGCGCCTTCCTTGAAGTCGGTCGGGCGGCGCAGCGTCAAGTTGATGACGCCGGTCTGGCTACCTTCCACCTGATCGGGGGTGCGCGTCTTATAGACCTCGATACCCGCGACCATGTCGGACGAGATGTCGTTCAGATAGGTCGTGCGGTCACCTGCGGAAAAGGTCGGCGATCCGTTGACCGTCGTCATGACCCCTCCCAGGCCACGAATCTTGACGTCGCCCCCTTCGCCGCGGTTCCGCTCGATCTGGATACCGGGGATTCGCGCCAACGCTTCTGGGATATTCTTGTCCGGCAATTTGCCGATATCCTGGGCAACAACGACGTCGACGATCTGGGATGCCCGACGCTTGGCGTTGCGGGCCGACTTCACATTTTCGCGAAGCCCCATGACGATGATGTCGCCCTCCAAGCGGCCATTGTCGTTGGAAAGCTGCGGCTGCGATTCGCCGCTTTTCGCAGCCTCCTTGGCAAGTTTCTCCTCTCGCTTTGACCGTTTGCGAGGGCGTTCTTTAATTCTCTTGTCCCCCGTGAGTAATTTTTGAGCCTTTTCAGTGGTATCCTCCGATTGCTCGGCAGCAGCGCTAGTCACCGGATAAGCAGCGATTATCGCAGTTACGGCAACCCCATTTGCGAGCCCGCGTATGGACAACATCCCGACCTCCCCCAAAAACGTTTCCGGCAACTTTTGTGCTTTAACAGGTGCAATATAGATGGACTATTATAGTAGGACAAGTTAAAAGTCATTTCGCAAGCGAGGTTCGTGCGTCGATATGACGGCGTGCGGCCAAGTGCTCACGGTACCAGATTTTATGACCACTCAGATGGTCGGGGATTTTGTAGCGTTAGCGTTAACAGCGCGAATTGGGGGAAGGGGAGGAGTATGAGGGAAACCAATGTCATATCTGTCGAAAAGCTTGCGATCGCAGGGGCAGGGCGCCGCGAGTTCTTCGCGACGGTCCTGGCCGGAGTCGCGATTGCTGGCACAGTAGGTTCGGCATCTGCTCAGACCGCGTCGTCTGTGGATACGGCGCCGCTTCAGTTCGCGCTGAACCTGCATTACCTCTCGACGAATATGTTGCAGCTCGCGATCTATGGAAAGGATCGCCAATTGCCTGCGCAATATATTCGGGGCGGTGAGACGCTGGACCAGCCTGGAGTGTCCGCCACATCCGCAAAGCAGGTGTCCTTTCCCACCGGCACGCGCGATATTCAGTCCCGCATCCGGGAAATCGCCGATTCGCTGTGGTTCCGCACCCTGTTGCTGCGATCCCTGCTGCGGGCTGACGCCCCGGCCCAGACGCAGATCGACATGTCGGCGGAGCGCTTTACCGCAATGTTTCGTATGGCGGGGGCAATCGGAACGGACGAAAGCTTCGATCCTTATGCCTCGCCGCTAAACTTAGCTTTGGCAGCGGAAACGATTTTGGCGGTCCAGGCGACTGCCCTCAGCGGACTTTTGTCGCAATATACCAATAGTATCGTCCGGGCCGCGATGGTGTCGATGGCATCGACCGCCGCCACCGATGTGACGACGGTCCGCACGATCCTGATGGCCGCCGCCCCCGCCCGTCCCGAACTGATGACGATGGTCGACCGGATGGCGGCCTGGCGCAACGGCATCGATGGATCGACCATCACGGACCGCGGCATGTCCCCGGTCCTGATCAATGGTCAGATGACGACGCGACTCGGTCTGACGGACGATGATGGCCTTCACCTAATGCGCACGCCGGGTCAGGCGCTGAACGTCTTGTTCATGACCTCGGGCGCCGCGACTCAGGGCGGGTTCTTCCCGACCGGAATCAACGGGGCGATCAGAACCACCGCCGTCAACTGAACGTAACGGCCTGATTCCCAAGGGGGATGACATGACGATTTCCAACAAGGAACTGGGTGCGTCCGATACCACCCGCCGCCAGATGATCCGCTGGTTCGGCACCGCCTCGGCAATGGCGGGGGGGCTTGCTCTGCTGGAAGGCTGCAATGACGATGTCGTCGGATCGGAGAATGTGAAGACACCGACGCCCACCGCATCGGCCACCTCCACCCCGACCCCGCCGCCCAGCTATACCGCGACCGATAACGACCGGCTGAATTTCATACTTCAGCTGCATTATCTCTACGGTACCTATCTGGTTCGCGGACTGAACGGGACCAGCCTGCCTGCCGCGCTCACCACGGGCAGCGGCACGGCGGGCGGGGTGTCCGGCGGCCAGGCGGTGACGTTCACCGACAGCGGGATGTGCGCAGCGATCAATGAGGTTGCGAATGCTGTGTTGGGACGAATTGGCTTTCTGCGCCGAACATTGGGGGCGGCGGTGACGGCTCAGCCTGCGCTCAACATCGCCGGAGGACAAAATGGCCCGTTCGACGCGATCGCGCGCGTACCGTCCGATACGCCGCCGACTAGCTACTTCAACCCGTATAGCGCGCAAGACGAATTCTTGCTGGGGGCGGTCGCGCTATCGGCGGTGACGATGACGGCGTCGATCGATCAGAGCTACCAGGTCAGTTCCGGCATGGCCGCCGCGCTCGGAGCCTTTGCGGCAAGCGTAGGGGCCAGCGACGGCATCATCCGCAACGCGCTGTATCAGCGCTCGATCATTCAATCGCGGACACTGCCTGCGAAAGACATATTGTTTGAACGTTCCTGGCGCATGGCGGAGGCGCGCAATCGGCTCGATGGTCCGCGCGATCTCGATCATGGCATCGGGTGGTTCGATGGCGACAAGGATTTCGGCTCCCGCATCCCCTTGCGCGATGGGGCGAACTGGATCGCCCTTCGTCGGACCCCCGAGGAAGCGCTGGGTATCCTTTACGCGTCCGGCACGTCGGTATCCGCGGGCGGCTTTTTCCCCAGCGGGCTGAACGGGCTGATCAAGACCAGCGGGATCAACATCGTGTGATCCCTCCGGTCGCGCGATCGAGGCCCCTCTTCGGTCGCGCGGACAACTTGATAGCGAAGAGGGTCAAGCGCCCTCTTCGCTTTTTTCAAGTGCTCGATCCTGCGACTCAACCCTTTTGACTAGGTGTTTGATCCCACGGTTTGATGGTGCGATCCTTTCGTTGGAATGGAAGGATGCCGTATGGGACAGGTACGTCACGGAAGCGCCACGACCACGCACGCCGTCCGAGCAGCAATACAGCGCGCCAAGCTTCGCTCTCGACGCTGAGCCGTGAGCTGGGGATCAACCCGAAGACGGTCGCGAAGTGGCGTAAGCGGGCGACCGTCGAGGACCTGAAGACCGGGCCGAAGGGCCCTCATTCGACAACCCTGTCCGAGGCCGAGGAGGCAATGGTTGTGGCGTTTCGGCGGCACACGCTGTTGCCGCTGGATGACTGCCTCTACGCCCTGCAACCGTCACTCCCGCATCTGACGCGCTCAGCGCTGCACCGATGCCTCCAGCGGCACGGGATCTCCCGGCTGCCGGACATCGAAGGCGACAAACCGAAGCGGCAACGCTTCAAACGCTACCCGATCGGCTTCTTCCACATCGATATTGCCGAAGTGCAGACTGCCCAAGGCAAGCTCTACCTGTTCGTCGGCATAGACCGCACGAGCAAGTTCGCGGTCACTCAACTGGTCGACAAGGCTGACAGACGCACAGCGTGGGAGTTCCTCGAACATCTGCTGAAAGCCGTGCCGTACCGCATCCACACTATCCTGACCGACAATGGCATCCAGTTCGCCGAGCAGCCCCGCAACCGCAACACCGCCTGGTCCCGCCAAATGCGCTTCGACATGATCTGCGAGGCAAACGACATCGAGCACCGGCTCACCAAACCGAACCATCCGTGGACCAACAGACAAGTCGAGCGGATGAACCGGACCATCAAGGAGGCGACCGTCAAACGCTTCCATTACGAGAGCCACGACCAGCTCCGGACGCACCTCGCCGACTTCATGGCCGCCTACAACTTCGCCCGACGGCTCAAGACGCTCAGCGGGCTCACACCCTACGAATACATCGCCAAGATCTGGACGTCAGAGCCAGACCGGTTCATCGTCAACCCGATCCACCAGATGCCGGGACTGAACACCTAGCTTGGCAGCGACCGCTACCGTTCGGGGTGCTGACCGGGCGGCTGCGGACCGAATGGTTGCATGAGTTCACCAATGGCACGCGCCAAGGGCTGGACTATGCCGATGTTGCTGGACCATCCTTCTACAGTCTGCTCGCGTCGGTTTGGTCGCGTGAACAATTTATGTTCGCACCCGGCATCGGCCTGACGCTGCCGTCGGGTTGGAATGTTGGACTGGATGTCGGCGTCCGGGTCGCCGATGGCGAACAGGCGGCAACCACCGGTGTGCAAGTCTGCAAGAAGTTCTGAGGAGCAACGGGCGGTCGGCGCGATGTCGAATATGGACGTCCCGCCGACCACCTGCTTGACGAGATTCGGCCACCGTGGTTCCGGGAGAGCGCCTCCAACCCGATGTTTCCGTCGATGCTGTCCCCTGCGTTCGCGAGGATAGACCTCATACAACGAACAACTCTCCCGCTTTTGTCGCGTCTGGTTTCGAGAGTGCCTGACGCTGCTTGATTTTGGATTTCAGTCGGCCATGTGATCACGCTGGGAAATTGCTCTTATCGACTGAATTTACCCAGCCAATCGCGGACCTGATGGGGCGTGCGCTGCCCTTGATCCGCCTCCATGACGAAAATTCCTTGATCGCGGCACCGGTGGCGCGGGATGCCAACGCCACTGGGCTATTGACTTACAATCCGGGGTCGACCCCACGACGTCAGCCTGAGCAGTTTGGCTTCACGACACTGCCGGCCGGCGGGGCGCAGTGACGATCGATCGGGTAGCCGGGCAGGCAAGCCCGTTAAGCGGCCCTCGCCACCCTAATTTCCCAATGATCTGAGTGCCCATCGCTTTCACCTCGGGCGCGCCATCGAACATTTCGGATTGATCGCCTGACCCGGGCCGTTGCGCATCGCGCGTGGGGCTTTTGCCGTGGGGGTGGTGCGGTGTACGGAACGGGCAAGGGCTCCGTCAGCGAGTCGTCGTGCTCGGGCGTGCCGGGCCATCCGGGATAGAGGCTGCCGCGTGACGATCATCTCCGCCCCCACCGACTATCGGGAGGCCGCGCGCCGGCGGCTGCCGCCGTTCCTGTTCCATTATATCGACGGCGGCGCGAATGCCGAGCATACGCTGCGCCGCAATGTCGAGGATCTGGCCGGGATCGAACTGCGCCAGCGGGTCCTGCGCGACGTCGCCGATCTCAGCCTGGAGACCGAGCTGTTCGGCACCCGGATGGCGATGCCGGTGGTCCTGGCGCCCGTCGGGCTGACCGGCATGTATGCCAGGCGCGGCGAGGTGCAGGCGGCGCGCGCGGCGGCGGCCAAGGGCATTCCCTTCACCCTGTCGACCGTCTCGGTCTGCGCGATCCAGGAAGTGCAGGCGGCGTCCGCCGCGCCGATCTGGTTCCAGCTCTATGTGCTCAAGGATCGCGGCTTCATGCGCGACGCGCTGGAGCGGGCGCAGGCGGCGGGGGTGACGACCCTGGTCTTCACGGTGGACATGCCGACGCCCGGCGCACGCTACCGCGATGCGCATTCGGGCATGTCGGGGCCCAATGCCGCGTTTCGCCGGATGGTGCAGGCGGTCGCGCATCCGCGCTGGGCCTGGGATGTGGGCTTGCGCGGGCGGCCGCATGACCTGGGCAATATCTCGGCCTATCGCGGCGCGCCGACCGCGCTGGCCGACTATATCGGCTGGCTGGCGGCCAATTTCGATCCATCGATCGCCTGGCGCGACCTGGAATGGATCCGCGATGTCTGGAAGGGCGTGATCGTCATCAAGGGCATTCTGGACCCGGAGGACGCGCGCGACGCGGTGCGTTTCGGCGCGGACGGGATCGTCGTGTCCAACCATGGCGGGCGGCAGCTGGACGGCGTGCGGTCGAGCGCGCGCGCCATGCCCGCCATCGCCGACGCGGTGAAGGGCGAACTCCGGCTGCTGGCCGATTCGGGCATCCGATCGGGGCTCGACGTGGTGCGGATGCTGGCGCTGGGGGCGGATGCGGTGATGCTGGGCCGCGCCTTCATCTATGCGCTGGCGGCGGACGGGGAGGCCGGGGTCGCCAACCTCCTCCGCCTGATCGACAGCGAGATGCGCGTCGCCATGACCCTGACCGGCGTCCGTTCGGTCGCCGAACTCGACCGGACGGCGCTGGCCGGGCGCATCGCCTAGCGCGGCATCTGTTGCAGCATCTGGATATGCTGCTGCACGATCGGGACGGCGCTTTGCGCGCTGGCCTTCAGCGCGGGCTTGTCGCCATTCGCCGCGAAGCCCTGGTGCAGTTCGAGCGCGGCCTGATGCGCGGGGATCTGCTGCCCGATATAGAGCCGGTCGAACGCGTCGCCCGAAGCGCGGCTCAGTTCGCCGATCGAGGCCTGCGCCCCGCCCAGCCGGGGCGGTGTCGGCCTCAGGCCGTCCTGCCGCGCCGCCTGCACGGTGGCGGCGGTCGTCTGCTGGTGATGGTCGATCATCATCTGCGCGAATCGCCGGACATCGGCATTGCGCGATTTTTGCAGCGCGAGCTTGCTGGAGGTGATCTCGTACAGGTCGCTCATGCCCGCCGCCTTCACATAATCGGGGGCCTTCGCCGTGGCGGCGGCAGGGGGCGGGGGCGGCGGGGTCTGCGCCATGGCGGGAGTGGGGGCGGCGGCGATGCCGAGCGCGAGGCAAAGGGCGGGCGCGATGCGAAGGGCCTTGGGCATGATGATCTCCCGTGCAATGGATGTGGGATCGCAACCGGCCGATCATCGCGCTGTTCCAGATAAATATCTGAAATATAACGCGGATCAGTCACTTGGGCGATATGGGAGGGGCGCGTCCACCGGGAAAAGGCACGGCGCTGCGATATTAGGGCATGACACCGCCGCCTGCCGTCTGTTAGCCCTGTCGCCATGCCCGTTTCGGCCGCCGCATCCGCCCGCGAGATCCTCGTCCGCCTCCACGACGTGATGGCGTCGCGCGCGCCCGCCCAAGCCAAGCTGAACCAGGTGGTCCAGATCATCGGCGAGGCGATCGGCAGCGAGGTATGCTCCATCTATCTGCTGCGCGAGGGCGTGCTGGAGCTGTTCGCGACGCGCGGGCTGGCCGAGGAGGCGGTGCACGTCACCAAGCTGGCGCTGGGTGAGGGGCTGGTCGGCACGATCGCCGAGGATGTCGAGGTGCTGAACCTCGACGAAGCCGCGAGCCATCCCGATTTCGCCTATAAGCCCGAGACGGGCGAGGACCGGTTCCACAGCTTTGCGGGCGTGCCGATCATCCGGCGCGAGCGGGCGGTGGGCGTGCTGGCGGTCCAGCATAGCGAGCCGCGCCGCTATGCCGATGTCGAGATCGAGGCGCTGCAGACCGTCGCGATGGTCCTGTCCGAACTGATCGCCAATGCCGGGCTGATCGACGCGGCGGGCGCGGCGGGGGCGCGGCCGCAGATGACCGCGTCGGTCCGGCTGGGCGGACAGAAGCTGGTCGACGGCATGGGCAGCGGCTTTGCCGTCTATCATCAGCCGCGCATCGTCATCGAGCATACCGTGGCCGAGGACATCGATGCCGAGCGTCGCCGGGTCTATGCCGCGTTCGACAAGATGCGCGAGCAGATCGACCGCATGGCGCGCGAGGCCGAGTTCGGCGTGGCGGGCGAGCATGTCGAGGTCATCGAGACCTATAAGATGTTCGCCTATGACGAGGGCTGGGCGCGGCGGATCAACGAGGCGATCGACAGCGGCCTGACCGCCGAGGCGGCGATCGAGCGGGTGCAGCAGCGCACGCGCCAGCGGATGCGCCAGATCGACGATCCGCTGCTCGCCGACCGGATGCACGATCTTGAGGATCTGTCCAACCGGCTGCTGCGCATCGTGTCGGGCCAGATGGGGACGGCGGCACAGCTGGGCCTGCGCCAGGACACGATCCTGATCGCGCGCAATCTGGGCCCGGCCGAGCTGCTGGAATATGATCGGCGGCGGCTGAAGGGCGTGATCCTGGAGGAAGGGTCGCTGACCGCGCATGTCATCATCGTGGCGCGCGCGATGGGCGTGCCCGTGCTGGGCCGGGTCAGCGACGTGCGGCGCCAGATCGCGGAGGGCGACCAGCTGCTGCTCGACGTGACCGAGGGCAGCGTGCTGGTCCGTCCGACCTCGGCGATGGAGGAGGCGTTCGAGGCCAAGCTGGCGCTGCGCCAGAAGCGGCGCGCGGCGTTCGCGGCCCTGCGCGATGTGCCGCCGGTGACGAAGGACGGGCACCGCGTCACGCTGATGGTCAATGCCGGGCTGCGCGACGATGCCGCCGCGCTCGACACCACGGGGGCGGACGGGATCGGGCTGTTCCGCACCGAATTCCAGTTCCTCGTCTCCGCCACCCTGCCGCAGCGCGAGCGGCAGCAGCGTCTGTACCGCGACGTGATGGAGGCGGCGGGCGACCGGCCGGTCGTGTTCCGCACCATCGACATCGGCGGCGACAAGGCGCTGCCCTATCTGAACACGCCCGCCGGGGACGAGGAGAATCCGGCGATGGGCTGGCGCGCGCTGCGCCTGGCGCTGGAGCGCGACGGGCTGATGAAGGCGCAGGCGCGCGCGCTGATCGAGGCGGGGGCGGGGCGCACCCTCCACGTCATGTTCCCGATGGTGTCGGAGGCGTGGGAGTTCGACGAGGCCAAGGCGCTGTTCGAGGCGCAGCGTGCCTGGCTGGGCGCGCGCGGACGCCGCCTGCCGATCGAGGTGCGCTATGGCGCGATGCTGGAGGTGCCCGCGCTGGCCGAACAGCTCGACCTGATCCTGCCCAATGTCGACTTCCTGTCGATCGGCACCAACGACCTGACCCAGTTCCTGTTCGCCGCCGACCGGGCCAACCCGAAGCTGGCCGAGCGCTATGACTGGCTCAGCCCCTCCATCCTGCGCTTCCTGCGCCGGGTGGTCGAGCCCGCGCGCGCGGCGGGGGTGCGCGTCGGCGTGTGCGGCGAGATGGGCGGGCGTCCGCTGGAGGCGATGGCGCTGATCGGGCTAGGGCTCGACCGGTTGTCGATCACCCCGGCGGCGGTCGGGCCGGTCAAGGCGATGATCCGCTCGCTCGACCGCGCCGCGATCACCGCCGAGATGGCGCGGCTGCTCGCCAATCCGGTCCGCGACATGCGCGGGGCGCTTGGTGCCTGGGCTGCGACGAATGGTGTGGAATTGGCCTGATGCGGGGCGGGGCTCCGCGTTGACTTGATCCCAGCCGTCTGAAAGAACGACCGCGATCATGGGGTGGGCCATGGTCACTTCGGAGTTGAGAATGGACG
This sequence comes from Sphingomonas sp. SORGH_AS_0950, assembly GCF_030818415.1. NCBI lineage: Bacteria > Pseudomonadati > Pseudomonadota > Alphaproteobacteria > Sphingomonadales > Sphingomonadaceae > Sphingomonas > Sphingomonas sp. SORGH_AS_0950. The sequence continues at coordinate 1,777,531 of NZ_JAUTAE010000001.1, read as the reverse complement.
AGGTCAATCCCGGCCACGATGCCGCACCGGCGGCACCTGCCCGCGCCGGTGACGTCCTGCGCACGGCGCGCGAGGCGCAGGGGCTTTCGCTCGGCGATATCGGTGCGCGGACGCGTATCCCCAGCCGCCATCTCGCGGCGATCGAGGCATCCGATTATCAGAGCCTGCCATCGGCCACCTATGCGGTCGGCTTCGCCAAGGCCTATGCCCGTGCCGTGGGCGCGGACGAGGTGGCGATCGCGCAGGCGGTGCGCGCCGATGTCGACCGGCTGGGCCGCCGCATCACCGAATATGTGCCCCAGGATATCGCCGATCCCGCCCGCGTGCCGTCGCGCGGGCTGGCGATCCTCGGCGTCGGGCTGGCGCTGGCGCTGCTGATCATCGCCGGGCTGTGGTACGGCACCGACCTGTTCCGCCGCGACCACACCGCGCAGGAGGTGCCCGCCGCGACCCCGCTCGCCAACGCGAACGCCGCCGCCCCGGCCCCGACGCCCGCACCCAGCCCGACCCCGGTGACGGGCGGCAAGGTCGTGCTGACCGCCAAGGGCGATGTCTGGCTGCGCGTCTATGACGCCAACAACGTCACGCTGAAGATGGGCACGCTGAAGCCGGGCGAGCAATATGAGGTGCCCGCCGATGCGCAGGGGCCGCTGTTGAATGTCGGCCGTCCCGACAAGCTGGCGGTGACGCTGAACGGCGCGGCCATCCCGCCGCTGGGCGACGGTTCGCGCGCGATCAAGGACGTGCGGCTCGACCCCGCCTCGATCGCGGCGCGTCTGTCCGGCGCGCCCCAGCCCGCCGCCAGCACTTCGCCGACCCCTGTCGCCGCGCCGCGCGTGCGCGAGGAGCGGCGGCGCCCGACGACGACCGGCAACGATGCAGGGGTGGCGGCACCGCCCGCCCCGGCGCCGTCGCCGACGCCCGCCGCCACGGCACCGGCGGATCTTTAAGGCTGGAGACAGCCGGGACGGGGCATAGGATGCCGCGTCCGTTCAACAACCAGCCCACCGGGGGGTGAGACCGATGCGTAACCTGTTGCTGGCCGGGGTCGCGGCCGTGATGATCCTGCCGACCGCCGCGCAAGCCCAGTCCAATGTCGAGGGCCGGGTCGGCAAGCTGGAAAGCGAGATGCGCGCGGTCCAGCGCAAGGTGTTTCCGAACGGCGCGGGCGGCTATGTCCAGCCCGAGATCACCGCGCCCCAGACCCAGGCGCAGGCTCCCGGCGTGCCCGCGACGAGCGCGCTGGCCGACCTGACCTCGCGCGTCACCTCGCTCGAGGAGCAGATGGCCAATCTGACCGGCCAGATCGAGCAGAACGGCTTTCGCACCCGCCAGCTTCAGGAGCAGTTCGACGCCTATAGGCGCGGCACCGAGGCGCGGTTGAAGGCGCTGGAGGCCGGGCCCGCCCCGATCGCCCCGGCCGGGCAGAGCGCGCCGCTCGACACCGGAACGCCCGCGCCCGCCGCCTCGACCCGCCCGACCAAGACCCCGGCGGCGGTCGTCGCCAGCGGCGATACGGCGACCCCGGCGGCGGCCGGCGGCGCGGCGGTGGAAAAGCCCTCGACCGGCGATGCGGCCGAGGACGCCTATCTCTATGGCTATCGCCTGTGGGCGGCCAAGCGCTACCCCGAGGCCGAGGCGCAGTTGAAGAAGGTCGTCGCGGACTATCCCAAGAGCCGCCGCGCCAGCTATGCGCAGAATCTGCTGGGCCGCACCTATCTCGACTCGGGCAAGCCCAGCCTCGCCTCGATGGCCTTTTACGAGAATTACAAGAAATTCCCCGATGGCGAGCGCGCGCCCGAAAGCCTGATGTATCTGGGCCAGGCGCTGACCAAGCTCAACAAGGCCGCCGATGCCTGCAAGGTCTATGACGAGCTGAGCGATGTCTATGGCGCCAAGCTGTCGGGCGCGATGAAGGGGCAGGTCGCGGCGGGACGTTCGGCGGCCAAGTGCCAGTAAGCGGCTGATCCGCTCGAAACCGGATGGCGGGCAGGGGGCCGAAACCCCTTGCGCGCGGGCGGCGGAAGGGCCAGAGCGGGCGCATCCCTCACCAGTTTCGAGAGCATCATGGCCACCGATGCCACGGCCGTCGATCAGATCGCGCGTTTCGCGGCGGATCTGACGATCCTTCACGATTTGTCCTCCGATACGGCGCCGCTGTTGCTGGGCGTGTCGGGCGGACCCGACAGCATGGCGATGCTGATGCTGGCGGCCTCGGCCTTTCCGGGGCGGATCGCGGTGGCGACGGTCGATCACGGTCTGCGCCCCGAGGCCGCCGACGAGGTGCGGATGGTCGCGGCGCACTGTGCCACGCTCGGCGTGCCGCATCACGCCCTCAGGCCCGGCGAGGCGATCGCCGGGGCCAGCATCCAGGCGCAGGCGCGCGAGGTCCGCTATGCGCTGCTCGCCGAGCAGGCGCGGGCGATCGGCGCGGCGGCGATCCTGACCGCGCATCATGCCGACGACCAGGCCGAGACCTTCCTGATGCGCGCCGCGCGCGGGGCCGGGCTGTCGGGGTTGTCCGGAGTCCGGGCCCGGACGGTCATCGCAGGAATGACGGTGCTGCGCCCGCTGCTCGACTGGCGCCGTGCCGAGCTGCGCCGGATCGTCCGCCGCGCCGAGGCGCCCTTTGTCGACGATCCCGCCAATCACGATCCCCGGCACGACCGCACCCGGTTCCGCCAGTTGCTCGACGGGCATGAATGGCTGGGCGTGGCGCAGCTCGCGCGGGCGGCGGCGCAGCTGGCCGAGGCGGACACCGATCTGCGCGCGACGGTCGACTGGCTGTGGCAGGAGCGGGCGCAGATCGATGGCGACAATGTCCGCATCGCCGCCGCCGATCTGCCGCGCGAGCTGGGGCGTCGGCTGGCGCGGCGCGCGATCGGCACCGTCCGCGCCGCCGCCGCGATCGAGGCGCCCGCCTGGAACGAGGGCGGCAATATCGAGAAGCTGCTCGACGCGCTGGCGCAAGGCAGCCGCGCGACCCAGGCGGGCGTGATCGCCAGCGTGCGGTCGGGTATCTGGCGCTTCCGCCCCGCGCCGCCCCGCCGCACCGGCTGAGCCGGGGGCGGACTCGGGCGCGTGATCGACGTCGGAGGGAGCGCTCGATCACTTTGATCGGCGTTGTTCCATTGCCATTAACCTCGCTGTGCCTATCTTGAGGGCTGAAAGGTATCCGGCACCGATGAACGACAACGACAAGCAACAGAGCCCCGATCCCAATGGGGGCGGCAACCCCTGGATGAAGAGCCTGTTGATCTGGGTGGGCATCCTGATGGCGCTCGCCCTGTTCGTCAGCCTGTCCGGCGCGGGATCGTCGGCGCAGAGCGGCAACCAGATCGAATATTCCACCTTCCTCGACAAGGTGGACGAGGGGACGGTGAAGACCGCCGTCATCTCGCGCGATTCGATCACCGGCACGCTGTCGTCGGGCGAGAAGTTCCGCACCAGTCCGGTTCCCGATTCGCAGCTGATCCCGCGTCTGCGCGACAAGGGCGTGACCTTCACGGCCAAGGCCGAGGAAGGTCCGTCGATCTGGATGCTGATGCTGTATAACTCGCTGCCGTTCCTGCTGTTCATCGGCATCGCCTTCTTCGTCCTGCGTCAGATGCAGAAGGGCGGCGGAGCCAGCGGCGCGATGGGCTTTGGCAAGAGCCGTGCGCGGATGCTGACCCAGAAGGAAGGCAAGGTGACCTTCGACGATGTGGCCGGCATCGACGAAGCGCGCGAAGAGCTGCAGGAAATCGTCGAGTTCCTGAAGGACCCGTCGAAGTTCGCCCGGCTGGGCGGCAAGATCCCGAAGGGCGCGCTGCTGGTCGGCTCGCCCGGCACCGGCAAGACCCTGCTCGCCCGCGCGATCGCGGGGGAGGCGGGCGTGCCTTTCTTCACCATATCGGGTTCGGATTTTGTCGAGATGTTCGTCGGCGTCGGTGCAAGCCGCGTGCGCGACATGTTCGAGCAGGCCAAGAAGTCGGCGCCGTGCATCGTCTTCATCGACGAAATCGACGCGGTCGGCCGTCATCGTGGTGCCGGTCTGGGCAATGGCAATGACGAGCGCGAGCAGACGCTGAACCAACTGTTGGTCGAGATGGATGGTTTCGAGGCCAATGAAGGCATCATCATCATCGCCGCGACCAACCGCCCCGACGTGCTCGATCCCGCGCTGCTGCGTCCCGGCCGCTTCGACCGCCAGGTCGTGGTGCCGCGTCCGGATATCGACGGCCGCGTGAAAATCCTTGAAGTCCATATGAAGAAGGTGCCGCTGGCACCCGACGTCGATGCCCGCGTCATCGCGCGCGGCACGCCGGGCTTCTCGGGTGCGGACCTGGCCAATCTGGTCAACGAGGCCGCGCTGATGGCGGCGCGCAAGGGCAAGCGCCTGGTCGCCAATGCCGAGTTCGAGGAAGCCAAGGACAAGGTCATGATGGGCGCCGAGCGTCGCTCGATGGTCATGACCGAGGACGAGAAGCGGATGACCGCCTATCACGAAGCGGGCCATGCGATCATCGCGCTGCACGAACCGGCTTCGGACCCGATCCACAAGGCAACGATCATCCCGCGCGGTCGCGCGCTGGGCATGGTGATGCGCCTGCCGGAGCGCGACTCGTACAGCTATCACCGCGACAAGATGTACGCGAATCTGGCGGTCGCCATGGGCGGTCGTGTCGCCGAGGAGATCATCTTCGGTTACGACAAGGTGTCGAGCGGCGCGAGCGGCGACATCCAATATGCCACGGGTCTGGCGCGCGACATGGTCACCAAATGGGGCATGTCGGACAAGGTCGGCCCGGTGGAATATGCCCAGCCCGAGGGCGAGAGCTTCCTGGGTTACTCGTCCAGCCAGCCGGTGCGCATGTCCAACCAGACCGCGCAGCTGATCGACGACGAGATCAAGTCGATCGTCGAGGGCGGCCTGCACCGCGCCAAGCACGTCCTGACCGAGCATGTCGACCAGCTTCACCTGCTGGCCGGTGCGCTGCTGGAATATGAGACGCTGTCGGGCGACGAGATCAAGAAGCTGATCGCGGGCGACGATATCGGTCGCGACGATCCCAAGGCGAAGGCGGTGCCGATCGCCAAGGCGGGAACCTCGATCCCGAAGACGCGGCGCGGCCCCGGACCGTTCGGATCGCCGAGCCCGCTGGGAGCGTGATCCTCCAGCCAAGCTGGCACAAGGGCCATCCCCGAAAGGGGGTGGCCTTTTTGTTTGAGAGGCGCGCGCCCTCCCGTGCGCTTCGACTTCGCTCAGCGTGAACGGAGGTTTTGGGTGGGTCTCATGCGTTGAGGGTGGGGGCGTACCCCCCACTCGGCTCAGGTCGTATCGACATTCAGCATTACCTCTTCTTTCCCTCTCCCCTGAACAGGGGAGAGGGTTAGCGAAGCTTGCCAGCCTGCTGGCTAGCGCAGCTTGGGTGAGGGGTCGAGCGAGCCCAAAGGCTCGCGGCGCTCGCTTCGCGAGCGCCCACCCCTCACCCAGCTCCGACTAAGCCTTTGCTTTTGCAAAGGGCAAGTCTGCGCAACCCTCTCCCCTCTGCGAGGGGCGAGGGAAGGAAAGGCATCGCTGACTGTCGATCGGCCCTGGCCTGGGCGAAGTCGAAGGCCATGTCCCAACCGGATCCGATCAAGCCTAGCCCCGGTCCCCGCACCCGACTAAGCTCCTCATCCGGATCGCAAAATCACCGGCGCCGATGCCGGACCCGCGATCAGGAGTGGAGGATGCCCGCATGACCGATATCCCCCCGACCAATTCGCTGCATGACCGGGCCGTCCGGATCTATGACGCCTTCACCCATGAGCATCACGACCGCCGCACCCTGTTGCGCCAGATGACCGCGCTGGCCGGGTCGGCCGCGGCGGCCGAGGCGCTGATTCTGGGCATCGCCGCCAGTCCGGCGGCGGCCGCGCAGACCGATCCGCACGACACGCGGCTGCGGATCGACCGGCGCGAGGGGATGGAGGCGGGCGCGCGGTCGGCGGCCTATCTCGCCAGTCCCAAGGTTGCGCGGAAGCGGCTGGGCACGGTTCTGGTCATCCATGAGAATCGCGGCCTGACCCCGCATATCGAGGATGTCGCGCGGCGGCTGGCGCTGGCCGGATTCCACGCGATCGCGCCTGACCTGCTCGCCCCCCAGGGTGGCACGCCGCCCGACGAGGACAAGGCGCGCACCCTGATCGGTACGCTCGACTATGATCTGGCGCTGGCCCAGGCGCGGGCGATGATCGACCAGGGGCGGGCGGACCGGACGGGGACCGGCAAGGTCGGCGCGGTCGGCTTTTGCTGGGGCGGGGCGTTCGTCAACCGGCTGGCGGTGGCGGCGGGACCGGCCTTGGCGGCGGGGGTCGCCTATTATGGGCCCGCTCCCGACCCGGCCGAGGCGGCGAAGGTCCGCACGCCGCTGATGCTCCATTATGCGGGCAAGGATGCGCGGGTGAACGCGACCGGCACGCCCTGGGTCGCGGCGCTTAAGGCGGCGGGGCGGCCGGTCGAGGCCTTTACCTATCCCGGCGTCGATCATGCGTTCAACAATGACAGCTCGGCGGCGCGCTATGACGCAGCGGCGGCCGCGCAGGCATGGGAGCGGACGACGCGCTTCCTGCATCGCCATCTCGACCGGGTCTGACCGGTCCGGCACGTATCGAGGAAACATGCGATGACCGACGATCTGACGCTTTACACCAACCCCCGCTCGCGCGGCCGCATCGCGCGCTGGATGCTGGAGGAAAGCGGGGCCTCTTACGACACGGTGGTGCTCGACTATGGGACGACGATGGTCGCGCCCGCCTATCGCGCGATCAACCCGATGATGAAGGTGCCCGCCATCGTCCATCGCGGACAGGTGGTGACCGAAACCGCCGCGATCTGCGCCTATCTGGCCGATGCCTTTCCGGATGCCGGGCTGGCGCCATTGCCGGCGGAGCGTGCCGATTATTATCGCTGGCTGTTCTTCGCGGCGGGCCCGCTGGAGGCGGCGATCACCAACCGCGCGATGGGCGTGACCCCGACCGTCGAGCAGCAGCGCATGGCGGGCTATGGCGATTTCGACCGGGCGGTGGCGGTGATCGGCGATGCGGTGGCGCGCCATCCCTATATCGCGGGCGATCGCTTCACTGCCGCCGATGTCTATCTGGGGTCGCAGTTGATGTGGTTCACCCAGTTCGGGCTGCTGCCCAAGACCGAGCCGGTCATGGCCTATATCGGCCGGTTGAGCGAGCGCCCCGCCCATGCGCGCGCCACTGCGCTGGACGACGAAAGGGTCGAGGAGGGGGCGGCCTGACTCCGCCCCGGCGGGTCAGGCAAGTACCGGAAACGCGCGCTGCGCCTGCTGGGCGGCGCGCAGCATGTCGAGCCCGGCGGCGAAATGATTGCCCGCCAGCGGCTGGTTCAGCGCATCGGCGCCTTCCAGCGCGGCCTGGGCCAGCGCGATGATCTGATCGAGGGTCGGGGCAGGAGCGGACATCGCGGTTTCCAGGGCAACGGGTTTCGGACCATCGCGTGACGGCCGTGCAATCGCTTAACGCGCGAGGCTTAAGCTTCGATAACTTTTTTCGCGATAACGAATATCCGTGGCCAAGTGACCATCTGCCCCCGAGCGGGACACTCGGGGGCAGGGTGCGCGCGGGTCAGCGCATCAGGACCAGTTCCTCGGCCATGGTCGGGTGCAGCGCGACGGTGGCGTCGAACTGCGCCTTGGTGAGCCCCGCCTTCACCGCGACCGCCGCCGCCTGGATGATCTCGGGCACGTCGGGGCCGATCATGTGCAGCCCGACCACACGGTCGGTGTCGCCGTCGCATACCATCTTGTAGAGCGCACGCTCGTCGCGCCCCGCCAGCACATTCTTCATCGGGCGGAAGTCGGAGGTATAGACGCGGACCGAGCCCAGCTTCTGCTTGGCCTGTGCCTCGGTCATGCCGACCCCCGCCATGGGCGGGTGGCTGAACACGGCGGCGGGGATGCAGTCATAATCGACGCGGGTCGGCTTGTTGCCGAAGATCGTGTCGGCAAAGGCCTGTCCCTCACGGATCGCCACCGGGGTCAGCTGGACGCGGTTGGTCACGTCGCCGACCGCATAGATGCTGTCGCAGGTCGAACGATTATCCTCGTCCACCTTGATCGCGCCATGCTCGTCCAGCTCGACGCCCGCCGATTCCAGCCCCAGCCCATGGGTGTTGGGCAGGCGGCCGGTCGCGAACATGACCAGATCGACCTCGATCGGCGCATGGTTCGACATGGAGACCAGCAGCGACCCGTCCGCCTGCTTCTCGATCCCCTCGAAGGTCGCGTCGAAGCGGAACTCGATCCCCTTCATCATCGAAATCTGGAGCAGCCGGTCGCGGATCGTCAGGTCGTATCCGCGAAGGATATCCTTGCTGCGGTTGATCAGCGTGACGTGCGCGCCGAACTGGTGGAAGACGCCCGCAAATTCGTTCGCGATATAGCCCGCGCCCGCGATCAGCACGCGGCTGGGGATCGAGTCGAGATGGAACGCCTCGTTGGAGGTGATGCCATGCTCATGGCCGGGGCAGGAGGGGACGGCGGGATGCGCGCCGACCGCGATCAGGATCTTGTCGGCGGTCTTCTCGGTCCCATCGGCCAGGCGCACGCTGTGCGGGCCGGTAACGACCGCGCGCTGCTGGATGATCTCGACCTTATGGCTCTCCAGCGTGTTGGTATAGGCGCCGTTCAGCCGGTCGACCTCCGACAGGACATTGTCGCGCAGCGTCTTCCACGAAAATTCGCACTCGCTGGGCACCTGCCAGCCGAAGCGGCGGGCGTCCTTCAGATCCTCGGCGAAATGCGCGCCGTATACGAGCAGCTTCTTCGGCACGCAGCCACGGATGACGCAGGTGCCGCCGACGCGATACTCCTCGGCCACCGCCACGCGCGCGCCATGCGCCGCCGCGACCCGCGACGCCCGCGTTCCCCCCGAGCCTGCGCCGATGACGAACAGGTCATAGTCATACTCAGCCATGGGATCGGTTTCTCCGGGGAATGGGGGCGACAGGCCCGCCTAAAAGCATAACGGGGGACGCCGAGCCAAGTTCAGCGTCCCCCTGACAGTGATCGGAAATTCAAATTCCTCCCCCTGGCAGGGGGAGGATCGGATCACCCAAAGGCGCGCTTGATCAGGTCCTCGGTCGAGGGGTCGAAATCCTGTCCGCCCTGGTCGGCGGCCTTGGCCATTTCCTTGCCCAGTTCGACGCCGAACTGGTCGAAGCTGTTGATGCCCAGGATCACGCCGTTCACGAACACGCGGTGCTCGTAAAAGGCGATCAGCGCGCCCAGCGTGCGCGGGTCGAGCGTCTCCAGCAGGATGGTCGAGGACGGACGATCGCCCGAATAGCTGCGCGCGGGATCGTCGGTCTTCTTGCCCTTCATCAGCGCGGCGCCCTGCGCGAAGGCGTTGAGCAGCAGCTGGCGGTGATGCTCGTCGCTCAGCACGTCGCCCGGCTCGACCACCGCGATGAACTCGACGGGGACGAGGTGCGTGCCCTGGTGGAGCAGCTGGAACACCGCATGCTGCGCATCGGTGCCGACCCCACCCCAGGTGATGGCGGCGGTGGGACGGCCGACGGGCTGGCCGTCGACGGTCACGCCCTTGCCGTTCGATTCCATCTCCAGCTGCTGGAGATAGGAGGGCAGGAGGCGCAGCCGCTCGTCATAGGCGAAGGGCGCGCGCGTCTCGGCATGGCGGACCTGGGTGTAATAAAGGTCGGCAAAGGCGGCGAGCGCGGGGGCGTTCTGCGACAGGTCGGTCAGGCGGAAATGGCGGTCCATCTCGGCCGCGCCTTCCAGCAGTTCCTCGAACGCGTCCCAGCCCAGGCCCAGCGCGGCAGGGAAGCCGATCGTCGACCAGAGCGAATAGCGGCCGCCGACCGACTCGGCGAAGGACAGGATGCGCGTCTCGTCCACGCCCCATTCGACCGCCTTGGCGGGGTTGGCGGTCAGCGCGATGACGCGGCCATAGGGGTCTTCCACACCATGCTCGGTCATCCACTGGAGCGCCGAGGTGGCGTTGAGCATCGTCTCGGTGGTGGTGAAGGTCTTGGACGCGACGACCAGCAGCGTGGCGGCGGGGTCGAAGCGCTTGAACACCTCCTCCAGCGCGACGCCGTCGACATTGGAGACGATCGCGACGTCATAGCGGTCGCTGTCGCGGCCCAGCGCGTCGACCAGCAGGTCGGGGCCCAGCGCCGATCCGCCGATGCCGATGTGCAGGACATGGCGGATGGGGCCCAGCGCCTCGGCCTCGATCGCGTCGATCAGCGCGCGCATCCGGGCGTGCGAGGCGCGGGCGGTGGCGACGCTTTCGGGATTGCCCTCGCCACGCTCGGCGGTGTGTTCGACCGCGCGGCCTTCGGTGACGTTGACCACCTCGCCGCCGAACAGCGCGTCGCGCTTGGCGGCCAGCCCCTTGGCCTTGGCCAGTTCGGCGAAGGCGGCGACGGCGTCGGGCGTCAGATGCGTCTTGGACCAGTCGAAATGGATGCCCGCCACGTCCAGGCTGAGCGAGGCCAGCCGGTTGGGATCATTCGCGAAAAGATCGAGAAGCGGAGTCTGCGGGAGCGATTCGATCGTCGACCAGTCGGCAGCCATGATGCCTGTTCCTTCCTTGACCTGCCCCAAAGGGCTTCATCCACGGCGTTAGACAATGCGGGTGCGCAAAGCCAAGCCCTAGATTGGTATGGTGGATCAGGCTGGCACGCGAAATCGCCACGGGCGGGCGACTTGCGGCGGATCGGTCAGCGGTGCTTCACCGCCACCGGGTCGCGCACCACGCCGACATCGGCGAAGCGCCGGGGCTCGGCGGGCTGGGGCACGGGCTGGGCCAGTTCGCGCTGCCAATAGCCGACATCGATCCAGCGGCCATGCTTGTGGCCGACCTCGCGGAAGACACCGGCGCGGCGGAAGCCGACCGCCTCGTGCAGCTTGATCGATCCGTCATTGGGCAGCGCGATCACCCCCATCGCCTGGGTGAAGCCCTGCGCGGTCAGCGTGTCGACCAGCGCTTCGTAGAGCAGCCGTCCGACGCCCGCGCGTTGCGACACGTCGGCGACATAGATGGTCGTCTCCACCACCCAGCGATACGCCTCGCGCTCGCGGAAGCGCGCAGCATAGGCATAGCCGATCACCGCATCCTCGCGGCCCGCCTCGTCGCTCAGCGTGGCGACGATCCATGGATACAGCCCGTCCGCGCCCTCCATCCGCGCGCGCATCGCATCGGCATCGGGCGCCTGCGTCTCGAACGAGACCACCCCCGCCAGCACATGCGGCGCATAGATGGCGGCGATGGCGGCGGCGTCATCGGGGCGGGCGGCGCGAATGGCGATCATGGGGCGTGCGTCTCCTGAAACGATGGGCCTGCCTAGCGCGCGGACGCGCCGTTCGGAAAGCCCCGATTCCCGCGCGCCGTTTTGGGAAGGCCACAATCCCAGGCCCCGTTCGCCCTGAGCGAAGTCGAAGTGCACGCCCCACATAGGGGCAAGGGAGTCCCTCGGCCTTCGACTTCGCTCAGGCCGAACGGAGGTGGCGGATCAACTCACAGCCCCAGCCGCGCGATCAGCAGGTCGAGCAGCCGCTCGTCGCTGACCGAGCCCACCGGACCCAGGCCGCCGCATTCCAGGCAGCGCGCCTGCACCGATCCGCCGCGCGCCAGCCGCGCGACATCGCCCAGCGCGCGGGCCGCGACCGCGCGACGCTCCGCCGCCGCGATGGCGAATACGTCGCCGCCCTGCTGCGTGTCGTCATCGTCGCCGTCGAACCCTTCGGCCAGCATCGCGGCGAAGCCCGGCTTCTTCTCCAGATATTCGGCATGGACCTTGGCGGGGTCCAGCCTGGCGCGGTGCGCCGCCTCGGCGATCGCGTCGGACAGGGTGCCGAACCGGTCGACCAGCCCGATCTGGCGCGCGGTGCCGCCGTCCCACACGCGGCCCTGCGCGATGGTGTCGACCTTTTCCACCGACATGTGGCGCGACTCGGCGACGCGGGTCAGGAACTGGCGATAGCCATTCTCGATCCCCGCCTGGAGGATCGTGTCGAGCATCGGGGTGAAGCCGCCCAGCACGTCGGGCTGGCCGGTCAGCGGCGTGGTCTTCACCCCGTCGGTGGTGATGCCGATCTTGGCCAGCGTGTTCTCGAACGAGGGGATCAGCCCGAAGATGCCGATCGACCCGGTGATCGTGCCCGGCTCTGCGAAGATCAGGTCGGCGGGGGTCGAGACCCAATAGCCGCCCGACGCGGCCAGGCCGCCCATCGACACGATGACGGGCAGCTTCTGGCGCTTGGCCTCCAGGATCGCCTGGCGGATCTGCTCGGAGGCCAGCACCGAGCCGCCGGGCGAGGCGACGCGGACGACCAGCGCCTTCAGTTTCTTCTTGGCCAGCCCGTCGAGCAGCGCCTTGGCGATCGTATCGCCTGCCGCGGTGCCGGGGCCCGCCTCGCCATCGACGATATTGCCCGCGATGGTCAGCACGCCGATCGCGTCGCCTTGCGTCGGCAGGGGATGGGCACGAACCCAGGCGGCGTAGGAAATGGTCCGGAAGCTGCCCGCAGGCTTGCTCGCATCGGCGCCCGCAATCTCGGCGACGCGCTTGCCGAAGGCCAGCTTGTCACCCAGCCTGTCGACCAGCCCGGCCTTCAGGTTCGCATCGGCGATGCTGCCGTTCGCGGCCAGCACCGCGCGGTCGGGCTGGGCCAGGAAGCTGTCGATCTGCGCCTTGGGCCGCGCCTTGGCGACGCCCTCTCGCCACTGGGCGAACAGCGTGCCGTACAGCGCCTGCGAGGCCGCGCGCGCCTCCGGGCTCTGGTCGGCGCGGATATAGGGTTCGACGAAGGACTTGAACTTGCCGACGCGGTAGACATGCGCGTTGACGCCCAGCTTGTCGATCAGCCCCTTGTAATAGAGCTGGTTGCCGCCCGGCCCCGCGAACAGCGTGCCGCCCAGCGGGTTGACCCAGATCTCGCTGGCGTTCGCGGCCAGGCGATAGGCGCCGTCGGTATAGGCGGTGGCATAGGCCAGCACCGGCTTGCCGCCCTTGCGGAAGCGCTGGATCGCGTCGCCGACCTCCTGGAGACTGGCCGGGTACGCGCCGCCGAAGCTGTCGAGGTCGAGGACCAGCAGCTTGACCCGGCCATCGTCGCGGGCCGTATCGATCGCGCTGACCAGATCGCGCAGGCGATATTCGTGCGGGACGCTGCGCCCCGACAGCATGGCGAGCGGCGCAATCGTCTCGGGCTGCTCGACGATCGGGCCGTCCAGCTTGAGCAGGAGGGCGCCGTCGGTGATCGCCTTGGTTCCCGGCCGTGCATTGAGCGCGGCGAAGATCAGGCCGAAGAACAGCAGCATCGCCGCCAGGACCAGGAAATCCTTGATCCCGACCAGCAGCCGCCACGCCGCCTTCAGAATGCGCCAGCCGCTGCGCTTGCCCGGCTTGCGTCCCGGTCGGCTGAAATCCTGGTCGAGGGGAGAGGCGGGCGGAAGAGCGTCTGCGCGAGCGTCGGTCATTCCCCATCGCTACCCCAGCCGCGAAGGCGCGGCAATGGCCCGTATTAGCCAGCCAATACGGACGCCGCCGCACCGCGATTTTGTTCCCGCTTTCGGGGCGCTCGGTCGAAATTTTTTGATGGGGGTCGTTGACGGCCTGAACCGGCGTTCACATATCCGGTGGCGTTGGCACTCGCATGGCTCGAGTGCCAGAAAAGTGTAACATGCCAGATAAAGGGACATGGCAATGAACTTTCGTCCGTTGCACGACCGCGTTCTCGTCCGTCGCGTCGAGGCCGAGGAAAAGACGGCCGGTGGGATCATCATCCCCGACACCGCCAAGGAAAAGCCCCAGGAGGGCGAGGTTGTCGCCGCCGGTTCGGGCGCGAAGGCCGAAGACGGCAAGCTGACCCCGCTGGACGTGAAGGCGGGCGACCGCATCCTGTTCGGCAAGTGGTCGGGCACCGAGGTCAAGGTGAACGGTGAAGACCTGCTGATCATGAAGGAATCGGACATCCTCGGCATCATCGGCTGAGCGACCGTTTCTTCTTTTCCGTTTTTCTGACAATTCCAGATCGAAAGGGTAGCCACCATGGCAGCCAAGGAAGTCAAGTTTTCGCGCGACGCGCGTGAGCGCATTCTGAAGGGCGTCGACATCCTCGCCGATGCCGTCAAGGTCACGCTGGGCCCGAAGGGCCGCAACGTCGTGATCGACAAGTCGTTCGGTGCGCCGCGCATCACCAAGGACGGCGTCTCGGTCGCCAAGGAAATCGAACTCAAGGACAAGTTCGAGAACATGGGCGCGCAGATGGTGCGCGAAGTGGCGTCGAAGACCAACGACATCGCCGGTGACGGCACCACCACCGCGACCGTCCTCGCCCAGGCGATCGTCCGCGAGGGCATGAAGTCGGTCGCGGCCGGCATGAACCCGATGGACCTGAAGCGCGGCATCGACATCGCCGTCGCCAAGGTGACCGAGGACATCAAGTCGCGCTCGAAGCCCGTCTCGGGCAGCCAGGAAGTTGCCCAGGTCGGCATCATCTCGGCGAACGGCGACCGTGAAGTCGGCGAGAAGATCGCCGAGGCCATGGAAAAGGTCGGCAAGGAAGGCGTCATCACCGTCGAGGAGGCCAAGGGCCTCGAATTCGAACTCGACGTCGTCGAGGGCATGCAGTTCGACCGTGGTTACCTGTCGCCCTACTTCATCACCAACCCGGAGAAGATGACGGTCGAACTCAACGACCCGTACATCCTGATCCACGAGAAGAAGCTGTCGAACCTGCAGGCGATGCTCCCGATCCTGGAAGCCGTCGTCCAGTCGGGCCGTCCGCTCCTGATCATCGCCGAGGACATCGAGGGTGAGGCGCTCGCCACGCTCGTCGTCAACAAGCTGCGCGGCGGCCTGAAGGTCGCGGCGGTCAAGGCACCGGGCTTCGGCGATCGTCGCAAGGCGATGCTGGAAGACATCGCCATCCTGACCGCGGGCGAGCTGATCTCGGAAGACCTGGGCATCAAGCTCGAGACCGTCACCGTCGGCATGCTGGGCACCGCCAAGCGCGTCACGATCGACAAGGACAACACCACCATCGTCGATGGTGCGGGTGATGCCGACGCGATCAAGGGCCGCACCGAGGCGATCCGTGCGCAGATCGAGAACACCACCAGCGATTACGACCGCGAGAAGCTCCAGGAGCGTCTGGCCAAGCTCGCTGGCGGCGTGGCCGTCATCAAGGTCGGCGGTGCGACCGAGGTCGAGGTGAAGGAGCGCAAGGACCGCGTCGACGACGCGCTGCACGCGACCCGCGCGGCCGTCGAAGAGGGCATCGTCCCCGGCGGTGGTACGGCGCTGCTGTACGCGACCAAGGCGCTGGACGGCGTCAAGGGCGTCAACGACGACCAGACCCGCGGTATCGACATCGTTCGCAAGTCGCTGACCGCGCTGGTTCGCCAGATCGCTCAGAACGCGGGTCATGACGGTGCGGTCGTGTCGGGCAAGCTGCTCGACCAGAACGACACCTCGTTCGGCTTCAACGCGTCGACCGACACGTATGAGAACCTGGTTGCCGCCGGCGTGATCGACCCGACCAAGGTCGTGCGCACCGCGCTCCAGAACGCGGCGTCGGTCGCGGGCCTGCTGATCACCACGGAAGCCACCGTGGCCGAGCTGCCCGAAGACAAGCCCGCCATGCCCGCCGGTGGCGGCATGGGCGGCATGGGCGGCATGGACTTCTAAGTCGGATACCGGCGACCGGCGGGGCTTGCGCCTCGCCGGGAACCGGACCGGCTTGTCCTTGCGGCACAGCCAACAGAAAAGGGCCCGGGGAGCGATCCCCGGGCCCTTTTTGTGTCTGCTTCATGGTCCCGAACTCCGTTCAGCCTGAGCGGTCGAAGGCCGGGAATCCCCTCGCGGAGATGGCGAGGCGTGCACTTCGACTTCGCTCAGTGCGAACGGGGGTGGGGATTGTCGGCGCGATCCCACAGTCTGCCCTCCGTTCAGCCTGAGCGCAGTCGAAGGCCATGGGAATCCGCTTGCGGAGACGGCGGTACGTGCACTTCGACTTCGCTCAGTGCGAACGGGGGTGGGGAGTGTCGGCGCGATCCCACATCCTTCCCTCCGTTCAGCCTGAGCGCAGTCGAAGGCCACGGGAATCCCCTCGCGGAGATAGCGGGGCGTGCACTTCGACTTCGCTCAGTGCGAACGGGGGTGGGGGGAGCGTCGGCGCGGTCCTACATCCTTCCCTCCGTTCAGCCTGAGCGCAGTCGAAGGCCACGGGAATCCCTTCGCGAAGATGGCGGGGCGTGCATTTCGATTTCGCTCAGTGCGAACGGGGTGGGGGAGAGCCATTGAAAGGCCCGGTTCCCCGGCGAAGGCCGGGGCCCAGTTACGATGCGATCGAAATGGCTCCCGGCGTCGCGTGGGAGGCTCAAACCGGCGCGTCGCAAACGCCTCCCATGAAGCCGTCCGCGCGCCAGCGACGATGGGGCGACTGGGCCCCGGCCTTCGCCGGGGAACAGGAGGCGTGGACAAGAAAAAGGGCGGCCGAGCCTTCGCCCGACCGCCCTTCACGAACCACGAATGCCGCGCTTACGCGCCCGCGTTCTTCAGCGCGGCCTGGACGTCCTTCCAGGTGATCGCGCCCTGAAGCGGCTTGCCGTTCAGGATGAAGGTCGGGGTGCCCGTCACCGTGCCGTCGGCGCCGCGATCCTGGGTCTGCTTGGTCAGGCGGTCGATCTCCAGCATGTTGCTGAGGCAGGCGCGCGCCTTGGCCTCGGGGATGCCGCGTTGCTTGACGAAGTTGATCAGGTCCATCTGGTCGGCCAGCGCCTTGATCACGTCGACCGGCTTGGCGTTCTGCAACGCCTTTTGCTGCTCGGGGCTCATCGCCTGGAGCTTGTCGTTGAAGCCCTGCTGCGACTGGTACATCTGTTCCAGGATCGGGAAGAAGGTCGCCTCGCCCGCGCAGATGCCGAGCAGCGCGGGCGGCAGGTCGGGCGCGCCGTGGATCAGGAATTCGCGGAATTCCCAGCTGACCTTGCCCGACTTGACGTAATCGTTCGTCAGCGGCTCATAGCCTTCCCGCGCGAAGGCGCCGCAGGCGGGGCACAGGCGCGAGCCATATTCGACCAGCTTGATCGGGGCATTGGGGTTGCCCATCACGAAGCCTTCGCCGGTCTTGCTGACGACCTGGGTCCAGTCCTTGCCCGCAGGCGCGGGGACCGCCGCGACCGGCGAGGCGGCGGGAGCGCTGCTGTTGGCGTCGCCGCCGCCACCGCAGGCGGCCAGTGCGAGAGGCAGCGCGAGAGGCAGGGCGAGAAGGAGGAGACGAGACTTCATCGACAAATGCTCCGAGAGAAAAGGGGGATCAGCGGGCTCCGGCCGCGCGCAACAGCGGCAACAGGCGTTCCCAGGTGAAGACACCCGTCGCCTGGCGACCGTTGATGAAGAAGCCGGGCGTGCCCTCCAGGGTCTTGGGGGCAGAGCTGGTCATCGCGACGATCCGGTCGGTGGCGGCGCGATCCGACAGGCAGGCGGTGATCTGCGCATCGGTCAGCCCGGCGCTCCGGCCGATTTCGGTCAGCCCCGCGCCATCGGCGATCGCGCGCATCTGCGCCGCCGCCGGATACATGCCGATCCGCTGGCCATTGGCCTGTTCGAACTCCATGCCGCGCGCCAGCCACGTCTTCTGCTGCGCGAACAGCGTGTCGGTCAGCCCGGCGAATTTCGCCGCGCCGCCGCACCGCGCGATCAGCGCGGCCGCCAGGTCGATCCGGTTGAAGATGTAATGGCGCAGCTCGATGCTGGTCGAGCCCGACCGGACCATCTGCCCCTTCAGCACCGCGCCCGAGCTGTTGATGAAGGCGGCGCAATGCGGGCAGGTATAGCTGACATATTCGACCAGCTTCACCCGCGCCGCCGGATTGCCGATGACATAGGCGCCCGTCGGCGTCTGGGTGATATGGGTCGTCCAGTCGGTCTTGCGCTGTGCCTGGGCCGCCTCGACGGCGCCGGTGGCGGAAAGCGAAAGGCCGAGCGCGGCCAGCGACAGGAAAAGGCGCATCACGATACCTTGGGAATGCCGCGCGTCGCCGCGACGCCCGCGGCCAGCGATTCGAGCACCGCGCGAAGCTCTGGGTCGGCGATCTGGCGCAGCCCGTCGCCCATCTCCGGCGGCACCGGCTGGGGCTTGGGGCGGGCGGGGCGGCGGGGCGCGCCCATCGGCAGCTCGCCCTGCCGGATCTGCAACCGCGCGACCGCCGGATAGCCGAAGAAGCGGTTCACCCGCTCGATGATCTCGGGTGCGATATGCTGCATCATCGGGGCATGGGCCCCGCGCACGACCAGGGTCAGCACGCCATTCTGCTTCTCGCCTTGCGGAAAGCGGATCGATTCGGGCGCGCTGGCGGTCGACAGGCGCGGGCCGACGATATCGGGCCAGCGGCTGACGATCGCGCTCTGCACGAAGCCGAAACGACGAAAGGCCGCGCCGCCGATGGCGGGCAGCAGTTCGGACACCGCGCGGGGGCGGTTGGAACGGGGGGGCGGCTCCTGGGGGGCGCGGACGCGCTTGCTCATGTCGCGCTCCATGCCATAGCGGGCCGGTGCACGCCAAGCCTTCATCATCGCCCGACAATCCTGCGGCCCGGCTGCTCGCCTGGTACGACCGTCATGCCCGCGACCTGCCCTGGCGCAGCAAGCCGGGGGAGACGCCCGTTCCGTACCGGGTCTGGCTGTCGGAGGTGATGCTGCAACAGACGACGGTGGCGGCGGTCGCGCCGCGCTTCACCGCCTGGGTCGACCGCTGGCCCGACGTCGCCAGCCTGGCCGCCGCGCCCGACGAGGACATCATGGCCGCCTGGGCGGGGCTGGGCTATTATGCCCGTGCGCGCAATCTGGTGAAGGCCGCGCGGGCGGTCGTGGCGGAGCATGGCGGGCGTTTCCCGGCGACGGAGGCGGCGCTTCGCGACCTGCCGGGACTCGGGGCCTATACGGCGGCGGCGGTGGCGGCGATCGCGTTCGGCGAGCGCGCGGTGGTGGTCGATGCCAATGTCGAGCGCGTCGTCGCCCGGCTGTTCGCGATCGCAACGCCGCTGCCCGCCGCGCGGCCCGCGATCCGCGCCGCAACCGATCGAATCACCCCCGACGCCCGCGCGGGCGACTTCGCGCAGGCGATGATGGACCTGGGCTCCGCGATCTGCACGGTGAAGAAGCCGCAATGCCTGCTCTGCCCTGTGGCGGTCGATTGCGATGCCCGCGCGCAAGGGATTGCCGAGACGCTTCCCGCCAAGGCGCCGAAGAAAAAACGTCCCTATCGTCACGGCACCGTCTTCTGGATCGAGCAGGAAGGGCGGGTCTGGCTGGTCCGCCGCCCGGACAAGGGGATGCTGGGCGGCATGCGCGCGCTGCCGACCGGGCCATGGAGCGACGAACGGCCGGGTCTGGCCGAGGCACCGGGCAAGGGGCCATGGACGATGCTGAACGAGACGGTCGTGCATGGCTTCACCCATTTCGAGCTGGAACTCGCGCTCGCCCGGAGCGAAGGGCGGCCCGAGGACGCGGCGGCGGGGGAATGGTGGCCGGTCGCCGATCTGGGAACCGCGGGGCTCCCCACGCTGTTCGCGCGGGCGGCCGATCTGTTGAAAAGGACCTGATGCCGATGATGCGCCGAATGATGATGACGGGCGGGGTGGCGATGACCCTGCTGGCGACCGCCGCCCCGGCCCAGCTCGCGGCACCGCCCCGCGCGTCGGTGGCGGCGGCGACCCGGCTGCCCGCGACCCAGGCCCTGTTCGACAGCTATGTCCGCACCGGCAAGATGCCCGGCATCGTCGCCGCGCTGGGGATGCTGGGACAGCCGACCGTGTTCGTCTCGGCGGGGCGGACCAGCCTGGAGCCGAACGCGCCCGCCGCCGGGCCGGACACGCTGTGGCGGGTCTATTCGATGACCAAGCCGATCACCGCGATGGCCGCGATGATGCTGATCGAGGAGGGGCGGCTGAAGCTCGACCAGCCGCTGTCCGACATCTATCCGGCCTATGCGCGGATGCGGGTGCTGACCGACCCGGAGCATTCGCTGGAAACCCGGCCTGCGACCCGGCCGATCACTATCCGCAACCTGATGACCCATACGGCGGGGCTGGGATACAGCATCGTCACGAAGGGGCCGCTGCTTCAGGAATATGAGCGGCTTGGCATCGTGCCCTTCGCAGCCAATGCGCAGGTCGAGGCCAAGGTGCGGCCGACCCGCCCCGCCAGCCTCCAGCAATTCGCCGAGCGCGTCGCGACCCTGCCGCTGATCGCCGAGCCGGGGACAAAATGGAGCTATTCGATCGGTCTCGACGTGCTGGCGGCCGTGGTCGAGAAGGTGTCGGGCATGCCGTTCGAGCGGTTCGTCCAGACGCGGCTGTTCGCCCCGCTCAGGATGACGTCCAGCTACTGGCAGGTCCCGGCCTCGGCGGCGAACCGGCTGGCGACCAATTACACCTTCATCGGCGACCAGCTGGTGCCGCTCGATCCGGCGGCGGGCTCGGTCTTTCGCCAGCCGCCCAGCTTTCCCTATGGCGGGGCGGGGCTGGTCATGTCGGCGCGCGACTATGACCGGTTCCTCCAGATGCTTCAGAATGGCGGGGAGGTGGACGGCGTCCGCGTGATGAAGGCCGAGACGGTCAAGCTGGCCATGTCGAACCTGCTGCCGCCGGGCGTCACCTATGGCTCGGTGTCGGGCACGACCGGGGGCAGCGCGGGCGAGGTGCCGACTGGCTTCGGCGCGGGCGGGTCGGTGACGCTGGCCGATACGCCGGGCGGGCCGGGCAAGGGCACCTATGGCTGGGGCGGCGCGGCGGGCACCATCGCCTTTGTCGACCCCAGCCGCCACATGCGCGGGACCGTCATGGTCAATTACTTCCCGGCGGATCGCTATCCGTTGCGGCGCGATCTGGCGGCGGCATTGTACCAGGATCTGGGTGCGCCGCGTCGATGAACGGACTGGGCTTTACCGGCGGGCGACTCGACCGCGCCGATCCGCTGCGTCATGACGAACCGGGTTTCGCCGCGGCGCTGGCCGATCCGGCGGCACGGCTGCTGATCCTGAATGAATATCAGCCGGTTATGGCCGAGGGGCGCCTGGGCTGGACCGCCATCGCCCCCGACGCCCGGCCGGAGGATCATGTCCTGCTGGGCATCGAGGACGGGGTGCCGCATTTCGCGCGGCTGGTGGCGGAACCGGCCGCGGGGCGCTCGGTCGAGATGATCGCGGCGCTCCACGCGCTGGCGGCGGGCGAGGCGGCGACCTATGCGGCGGCGCGCTCGGTGCTCGACTGGCATGCCCGGCATGGCTTTTGCGCGCGCTGCGGCGCGGCGACCGCGCCGTTCCGCGCGGGCTGGGGGCGGCGCTGTCCGGCGTGCGGCACCGAGCATTTCCCGCGAGTCGACCCGGTGGTCATCATGATCGCCGAGCATGACGGGCGCGCTCTGCTCGGCCGCCAGCCCGCCTTTCCGCCGGGGCGCTATTCTGCGCTGGCGGGGTTTCTGGAACCCGGCGAATCGATCGAGGAAGCGGTCGTGCGCGAGCTGTTCGAAGAAGCGGGCGTGCGGGTGCGCGACGTCCGCTATATCGCCAGCCAGCCCTGGCCCTTCCCCTCGTCGCTGATGATCGCCTGTGTCGCAACGGCGCTGGACGACCGGCTGGCGATCGACACGACCGAGCTGGAGGACGCGATCTGGGTGTCGCGGGACGAGGTGCGCGCCGCGCTGGCGGGGGATGCGTCCAGGTTCGGCGTGCCGCCCGCCTATGCCATCGCGCATACGCTGCTGGAGACGTGGGCCCGATAATCCCCCGGCATGGCGAGGTAGCAGACCGAAGGCCTGATGGGGGGCTTAGGGCGGACCGACATTCAGTATTGCTTCTTCTTTCCTCTCCCCTGGACAGGGGAGAGGGTTAGCGAAGCTTGCCAGCCTGCTGGCTAGCGCAGCTTGGGTGAGGGGTTGAGCGAGCCCAAGGGCTCGCGCGCTCGCGGGGCGAGCGCCCACCCCTCACCCAGCTCCGACTAAGCCTTTGCTTTCGCAAAGACCAAGTCTGCGCAACCCTCTCCCCTCTGCGAGGGGCGAGGGGAGGAAATGTCGATCGGCGCTCGTTGGCCGCCATCCCCCTTAACCACCGCTTCGTGGCGGACTTCCTCCCTGTGTCGGGGAGGATTTCAGCCGCGCTGGCGCGCCTGGGCGTAGGTGCCCAGCACTCGCATCCATTTGCTGTGGAAGCCCAGTTCCTCGATCGAGCGGTCGAAGGCGGGGTCGCCCGGCTTGCCGACCACGTCGCAATAGAATTCGGTCGCCGCGAAGCTGCCGCCGCGCTGATAGCTTTCCAGCTTGGTCATGTTGACGCCGTTGGTCGCAAAGCCGCCCATCGCCTTGTAGAGCGCGGCGGGGATGTTCTTCACCTCGAAGATCAGGCTGGTCATCCACGGACCGTCGCCCACCGGGGGCTGGCCGCCGCGCGCCAGCACCACGAAGCGGGTCATGTTGCGGTCGCCGTCCGAAACATCCTCGGCCAGCAGGTTCAGGCCGTACAACTCGGCGGCGCGCGGCGGGGCGAGCGCGGCGATGCTGGCGTCGCCCATCTCCGCCACCCGCGCCGCCGCGCCCGCCGTATCGGCATAGGCGATCGGGCGAATCCCATGCGCGCGCAGCCAGTGGCGGCACTGGCCCAGCGCCTGCGGATGGCTCATCGCCTCGACCAGCCCGTCGCGGCCGCCCGTTGCCATCAGCGCGTGGCGGATCGACAGGAAATGCTCGCCGACGATCGCCAGCCCGGATTCGGGCAGCAGGAAATGGATGTCGGCGACCCGCCCGTGCAGCGAATTCTCGATCGGGATGATCGCGCGGTCGGCCTTGCCGCTCTTCACCGCATCCAGCGCGTCGGCAAAGTCGAAACAGGGCAGCGGCAGGCCGTCCGGAAAGGCCTCCATCGCCGCGACATGGCTGTTGGCGCCCGGCGCACCCTGAAAGGCGACCGCGCGCGCGGGTTCGGCCAGCGCGGCCTCGGTCATCGCCGCGACGATCGGGCGGGCGGGGGCGGCATAATTTTCCATGGGTCAGCGGCCTAAAGCGCGGGCGCCATGCGATCAAGGGAAGCAAAACTTGCCGTCCGCGAAAGCCGCACCTAAGGTCTGCGTTCAGGAGAGATATTGGCGGGGCAGCGAAAAGCGATGGACCTAAAGACCAATACGATCGCGGGATGGGTGCTGGGCGCGGCAGGCGTCGCATTGGGCCTTTCGATCGTCGGCGGCATGATCTTCCACGACGAGCGCCCCAAGAAAATGGGCTATGCGATCGAGGGCGTCGAGGCCGAGGGATCGGGCGGGGGTGCCGCCGAGGTGCCGATCGCCTCGCTGCTGCCGACCGCCGATGCGGCCAAGGGCGCCGAAGTCTTCAAGAAATGCGCCGCCTGCCACACGATCAACCAGGGCGGCGCGAACGGGATCGGTCCCAACCTCTATGCCACCATGGGAGAGGCCATCGCGCAGGGCAAGGCGGGCTTCGCCTTCTCCGATGCGCTGAAGGCGGTCGGCGGCACATGGGACTGGGACAAGATGAACGCGTGGCTGACGTCCCCGCGCAAATTCGCGCCCGGCACCAAGATGACCTTTGCCGGGCTGTCCAATCCGCAGGACCGCGCGAACGTGATCCTCTATCTCAACCAGCAGGGATCGAACCTGCCGCTGCCCGCCGCGCCGGCCGCCAAGGAACCGGCGGCGGGCGACGCCCCCGCCAACGGCGCCGATGCGGCGGTCAACCGGGTCGAGGAGGATCCGCGCGGCGATACCGGGTCGATCGCCAATACCGGCACGCCCGCGCGGGGGGCGCCCTCGGTCGATCCGCAGGCGGCGGTGGAGGGGGCCAAGGCGCCGCGCTGACCGGAGGATGCTGCCCGGCCTGAACCTCGATCCGCCGATCCTGCAAGCGCCGATGGCGGGAGTGTCGACGCCCGCCATGGCGGCGGCGGTCGGGGAGGCGGGCGGGCTCGGCGCGGTCGCCCTGGGGGCGAGCGATGCCGCCGGTGCCGCCGCCATGATCGCCGAGACGCGGGGCCGAACGCCGCGCCCCTTCAACGTCAACCTCTTCGTCCATGCGCCGCCTCGCCCCGATCCCCAGCAGGAGGCGGCCTGGCGCGAGGCGTTGCGGCCCGCCTTCGTCGAACAGGATGCCGCCCCGCCGCTGGCCCTGCGCACCATCTATGCCAGCTTTGCCGAGGATGACGCGATGCTGGCGCTGCTGGTCGCGACGCGCCCCTCGGTGGTCAGCTTCCATTTCGGCCTGCCCGGTGCCGATCGGATCGCGGCGCTGAAACGCGTGGGATGCCGGCTGCTGGCCAGCGTCACCTCGCTGGCGGAGGCGCGGGCCGCCGAGCATGCGGGCATCGATGCGCTGGTCGCGCAAGGCTATGAAGCGGGCGGGCATCGCGGCGTCTTCGACCCGGATGCGCCCGACGACCGGCTGGGGACGCTGGCGCTGACCCGGTTGCTGGTGGTGCGGACGCGCCTGCCGGTCATCGCGGCGGGCGGGATCATGGACGGGGCGGGCGTGTCGGCGGCGCTGGCGCTGGGCGCGGTGGCGGCGCAGCTGGGCACCGCCTTCATCGCCTGTCCGGAAAGCGCGGCGGACGACGCCTATCGCACGGCGCTGAGCGGCCCCGGAGCGGCGCATAGCGTCATGACCCGCGCCATATCCGGGCGGCCCGCACGCTGCCTGCCCAATCGCTTCACTGCGCTGGGCGAGACCTTGTCGGTCGCGCCGCCCGATTATCCGCGAGCCTATGACGCCGGAAA
This sequence comes from Sphingomonas sp. SORGH_AS_0950, assembly GCF_030818415.1. Classification (NCBI taxonomy): domain Bacteria; kingdom Pseudomonadati; phylum Pseudomonadota; class Alphaproteobacteria; order Sphingomonadales; family Sphingomonadaceae; genus Sphingomonas; species Sphingomonas sp. SORGH_AS_0950. Next base: position 1,752,727 of record NZ_JAUTAE010000001.1, on the reverse strand, counting down.
GGCGCTGAACGCCGCCGCGCGTGCGAAGGGCGAGCATGGCTATGGCGCGCAATGGGCCGGGCAGGGGGCTCCGCTGGCCCGCGCCCTGCCAGCGGGCACGCTGGTCCGCACGATCGCTGGCGAGATGCGGCGATAGCGTCTATCCGCGCCGACGATTGCAGGCATCGGAAAGGGACAGTTTGTGAGAATCGCGCTTTGGATGGCGGCCCCCGCGCTGGTCGCGGCCGCGCCCCTGCCCGCAGCGGAGAGCCGTTCGCCGATCCTGCTGTCCGAGTTCGTCGATGCCGCCGCCCCCTATCCGCAGGCGCATGCCTCCACGATCGTCCAGCTTCCCGACGACACGCTGGCCGCCGCCTGGTTCGCCGGGTCGGGTGAGAGCCGCCCCGATGTCCGCATCTGGTTCGCGCGCCGGGAGGCAAAGGGCTGGGCCGCGCCGGTGCCCGTCGCCGATGGCGTCAGCCCGGACGGCAAACGTTATCCGACCTGGAACCCGGTGCTGTTCCAGCCGCCGGGCGGCGCGCTCCAGCTGTTCTACAAGGTGGGTCCGAATCCGCGCGAATGGTGGGGCATGGTGATTCGCTCGACCGATGGCGGCCGCACCTGGACCCGCCCCGAGCGTCTGCCCGAGGGCGTGCTGGGGCCGATCAAGAACAAGCCGGTGATCGCCGCCGATGGCAGCTGGATCGCCCCCTCCAGCCGCGAGGAGGGCAATGCCGAGGCCAATATCTGGTCGCTGCGGATCGAGCGCAGCACCGACCAGGGCAAGAGCTGGACGGTGGGCCCGCGTATTGCCAGCCCCATGCATATCGAGGCGATACAGCCCAGCATTCTCTTCCACCCGGACGGTCGCCTGGAACTGATCGCGCGGACGCGGCAAGGCGCGCTGGCGCAGAGCTGGTCGCGCGACAATGGCGTCACCTGGTCGCCGATCGCGGCCATTGACCTGCCCAATCCCAATGCGGGCACCGATGCGGTGACGCTGGCCGACGGGCGCCAGCTGATCGTCTATAACCACAGCGCACACGCCCCCGATACGCCGGGCGACGGGCCGCGCTGGCCGATCAATATCGGCCTGTCCGATGACGGGGTGCGCTGGCGCAACGCGCTGACGCTGGAGAGCAAGCCGATGCCCGATGGCTATGCCTATCCGGCGGTGATCCAGACGCGCGACGGGCTGGTCCATGTGACCTATACCTGGAATCGGCAGCATATCCGGCATGTCGTGATCGATCCCAGGCGGCTCAAATAAGGGAGGGAGGCCCGAGCGGGACGACGTCGAAGGCCACGGAAATCGCTCGCGAAAACAACAAGGGGGTGCCACCCGCGCCGCAGCCCGCTACACCGTTGCGATGACCACCAAGCCCCCCATCGGTCGCGATACGCGGCTGTGCATGTCGCTGTCGGCGCGGCCCGGCAATTTCGGATCGCGCTTCCATAACCGGCTCTATGAGCTGACCGGGCTCGACTATGTCTATAAGTCGTTCAGCACCACCGATCTGGCGGCGGCGGTCGGGGGGATTCGCGCGCTGGACATTCGGGGCTGTGCGATTTCGATGCCGTTCAAGGAAGCGGTGATCCCGATGCTCGACGGGCTGGCCGGGTCGGCGGCGGCGATCGACAGCGTCAACACGATCGTCAACGATGCCGGGCGGCTGACGGGATATAATACCGACTATGCCGCCGTCGTCGAACTGGTCGCCGATATCGATCGCGCGACGCCGTTCGTGCTGCGCGGATCGGGCGGCATGGCCAAGGCGGTAGCCGCTGCGCTGCGCGATTCGGGCTTCACGCACGGCACCATCGTCGCGCGCAACGAAGCGGCGGGGCGGGGGCTGGCCGAGCTTTACGGCTTCGGCTGGGCGAGCGAATTGGGCGAGGGCGCGCCGCTGCTCATCAACGTCACGCCGATCGGCATGACCGGCGGCAATGAGGATGATCTGGCCTTTCCCGAGGCGATGATCGCCGATGCGGACATCGCCTTCGACGTGGTGCAATATCCGCCCGAGACACGGTTCCTGAAGACCGCCCAGGCGCTGGGCAAGCGAATCGTCACCGGCACCGAGGTCGCGACCATCCAGGCGCTGGAACAGTTCGTCCTCTATACCGGCCTGCGTCCCACCCCCGACCAGGTGGCCGAAGCGGCCGCCTATGCCCGCAGCCTGGGCTAAACGCCGCCCATTGCTGTCAGCACCGCCCATTCGGCTTCGCCCACCGGCGAGACGGAGAGGCGGGACTGGCGCAGCATCGGCAGGTCGGCCAGCCTGGCCTCCGCCTTCATCGCCGCCAGCGCGACGGGGCGGGGCAGCGGCCGGTCGGGCGCGACCTGGACCGAGACCCAGCGCCCATCCTCGCCATCGGCGCGCGCGGCGCGGGCGACGGTGACGATCCCGACCGCCGCCTTGTCCTTGCCGCTGTGATAGAAAATCGCCGAGTCGCCCACCGCCATGGCGCGCAGATGCTTGGCGGCGGCGGCGTTGCGTACGCCGTCCCATTCGGTCGCGCCGTCGCGGACCAGATCGTCCCAGCCATAGCTGTCCGCCTCCGATTTCAGCAGCCAATGGGCCATGGTCGTATCGCGCTCCTGAACCGCGACTAAACGCCGCATTCCATGTCCATTCAGCCCGATGATGGCAGGGAACGCAACACCGACGCCAGCGGCGCGTTTTGCCATCAGCGGACCGGGCGTATCAGTATCGGAGGTTCGGTATGAACGGAGTTTTGAAGAAAGTGGGGTTGGGCGTCGCCTTGGCCGCGACCGCGCTGACCGCCGCGGCACCCGCCGAGGCGCAGCGTTGGGGCCGTGGCTGGGGTGGCGGCTATTACAACCGGGATCGCGGTGGCGATGCGGTGGCGGGCGCGTTGCTCGGCGGCATCCTCGGCCTGGGCGTCGGGGCTGCGATCGCCAGCAGCAACCGGCCGCGCTATGTCGATCGCGGTTATTATTACGATCGCGGCTATGATCCCTATTATGCGCCGCCGCCCCCGGCGGTGGTCTATGAATATCAGGATTACCGGCCGCGTTGCTGGAACGACTGGCGCTGGGACCCCTATTGGGGCCGCAACGTCCAGGTGCGGGTCTGCAACTAAGTCCAAGGGCGGCGTCGGATCATTCCGGCGCCGCTTTTTCTTGGCAGCGAGCCCGTCTCGGCGTTAAGGCGCGGACATGACCGATACCGTTCCCGATCGCCTGTCCACCAACCCGGACAGCCCCTATTTCAACCAGGACCTGCTGCAGCGGGGCGTTGGCATCCGCTTCAAGGGCGCCGAGCGCCGCGACGTCGAGGAATATTGCATTTCCGAAGGCTGGATCCGCGTCGCGCTGGGCAAGAAGGTCGACCGCCATGGCCGTCCGCTGACCCTGAAGCTGACCGGCGAGGTCGAGGCGTGGATCGAGAACCCGGCTGCTGGCGAAGACGCCGCCGAGGGTTCGGACGAGGCCTGATTTCCGGCCGTACCCCGGCGAAGGCCGGGGGCCGGTTGCCTTCGAGGGTGGGATGTAGTTGCCTCCCACTTGTCGGGTAGCGAGCCATCTACTTCGCCGTAACTGGGCCCCGGCCTTCGCCGGGGTACGGGCCTGCGTTATGGACCATCTGCTCCCAACCCCCCGTTCAGGCTGAGCGAAGTCGAAGCCCAAGCGAATCCCCCGCCGCATTTCGACGTCACTCAACGCGAACGGAGGGCCGGGCTCAAGCCGCCTCCATCGCCTCGCCCGCTTCCATCCAGCGCGTCTCGGCATCGGCGAGTTTCTCGACCACTTCGGCGCGGCGCTTGTTCAGTTCACCCATCGACAATTTCGCATGGCGCGGTTCGGCCGAGGCCGGGTCGTTCATCGCCTTGTCCAGCGCATCGCGCTCGCGGGTCAGCTTGGCCATCTCGTCCTCGATGCCACGCAGCGTCTTCTTCATCGCATTGAAGCGTTCGCGCTGCTCGGCCGAGGCCTTCTTGCTGGCTGCGCGGTCCGCCTTGGACGCGGCGTCGCCCTGGCCCGCATCACCCTTCAGGACGAAGGCGATATAATCGTCCAGCGACCCGTCGAACTCCTTTGCCGTGCCGTTGTCGACCAGCACCAGCCGGTCCGCCGTCATCTCCAGCATGTGGCGGTCATGGCTGACCAGCACGACCGTGCCCTTGTACATGTTGAGCGCCTGGACCAGCGCCTCGCGCGCATCGACGTCGAGGTGGTTGGTCGGTTCGTCGAGGATCAGCATGTGCGGCGCGTCGCGGGTGATGAGCGCCAGCGCGAGCCGGGCGCGCTCGCCGCCCGACAGCTTGCCGACCTTGGTCGTCGCCTTGTCGCCCGAAAAGCCGAACCGGCCCAGCTGCGCGCGCACCGCCGCCGGGGTCGCGCCGCGCATGATCCGGGTCATGTGCTCCAGCGCGGTATCGCCGGTGTCGAGCTCCTCGACCTGATACTGGGTGAAATAGCCGACGCGCATCTTGCCCGACGAATTCATGTCGCCTTCCATCGGCGTCAGCTGCGCGGCGAGCAGGCGGGCCAGCGTCGTCTTGCCGTTGCCGTTGCGGCCCAGCAGCGCGATCCGGTCGTCCGGGTCGATGCGCAGGTTCAGCCGCTTCAGGATCGGCGTCTCCGCATAGCCGACACTGGCGAGGTCCAGCGTGATCAGCGGCGGGCGCAGCTGGTCGGGATCGGGGAAGTCGAAGGACAGCGAGGGGTCGTTCGCCATCTCGGCGATCGGCTGCATCTTGGACAGCATCTTGGCGCGGCTCTGCGCCTGTTTGGCGGTCGAGGCGCGGGCCGAGTTGCGCGCGATATAGTCCTGCAGCTTGGCGCGCTGCGCCTCCTGATTCGCCTTGGCCGCGGCGAGCTGCGCCATCCGCTCGGCGCGCTGGCGCTCGAACGAGTCGTAACCGCCGGGGTAGAGCGTCACCTTGCCGCCCTGCAGGTGCAGGATATGGTCGACCACATTGTTCAGGAAGTCGCGCTCATGGCTGACCAGCAGGATCGTCGCGCGATAGGATTTGAGGAAATCCTCCAGCCACATCACCGCTTCGAGGTCGAGGTGGTTCGACGGTTCGTCGAGCAGCAGCACGTCGGGCGCCGAGAAGAGCAGGGCGGCGAGCGCCACGCGCATCTTCCACCCGCCCGAATAGCTGGACAGCGGGCGCGCCTGCATCGCCTCGTCGAACCCCAGGCCCTGGAGGATGCTGGAGGCGCGCGCGGGCGCGGTATAGGCGTCGATCGCGATCAGCCGCTCATAGATGTCGCCCAGCTTTTCGGGATCGCTCTCGGTCTCGCTGCGCTCCATCAGCTCGGCGCGTTCGACATCGGCGGCCAGCACCGTCTCGAACGGGGTGGCGGTGCCGTCGGGCGCTTCCTGCGCGATATAGCCGAGCCGCGCGCCCTTGGGCATTTCGCAGGCGCCGTCATCGGCCTCCAGCTGGCCCGCGATCACGCGGACGAGCGTCGACTTGCCCGCGCCGTTGCGGCCGATCAGGCCGACCCGGCTGCCGGGGGGGAGCGCGGCGGATGCACCGTCGAGGATCGTGCGGCCGCCCAGGCGCACGGTGATGCCATTCAGATTGAGCATGGCGCGCGCGTAGCAAATTCCGGCGCGAAAGGGGAGGGGGACCATGCGAAACATGGTGGAGGGGTGTCCCGGCTGGCGAGGTCGGCTCTGCCTCGCCGCCGGGAAAACCCCTCCGTCAGGCCTTCGGCCTGCAACCTCCCCGTGTCGGGGAGGAATAGGGTTCAGCGCGCGGCGAGGTTGGTCGCGCCGGCGGGCGGCCAGTTCTGCGGCCCGCACTTCTTGACGACCCATTCGGCCCGCTTGTTCCAGCACAGCGCGTCGAGGCGCGGCATGGTCACGGCGACATGCTCGCGGCCGATATAGCGCGGGAAGCGCTGCTCGCCATAAGGGACCAGGCTGTTGCGCAGTTCCTGCATCCGGTCGACCGCCAGCTCGCCCAGATGGCCGCGCGGGGTGAAGACCGCCTGATGCAGGATCGAGCTGGCCGTCTGACAGAAGCCCAGCTGGCCCGACACCGAGGAGAAGCTGGCATAGGTGCGCGTGCCGAACTGGTCGAGCGCGTTCTGGCCTTCCTTCACGGTCTTGTTCTTGCGCTTGAAATAGGCACCGAGCGTGTCGAACGCGCCCTTCAGCTCGCCCTCATGATCCTTCAGGATGGCATTGTAATTGGCGACCGTGGCCAGCGTCGGCTCGAACTGGCATTGCAGCGCGGCGACGTTGAGCGCGGCGCGCATGTTCCAGAGCAGCCCCGCGCGCAGCTCGGCCGGGGTCGCGCCGGGCAGCGGCTGGCCGATGCCGGGTTCGTCGCCCTGAACGGGCTTTCCCTGGAAATTATAGGGCTGCAGGAAGAATTGTGCCGATGCGGGTGCCGCGGCACCCATCCCCCAAAAAGCCACGCCGGCGACCAGCGCGGTACGCACCACCTTCATTGTGTTCCGATCCTTCCCCCGTAGGGCTTTCGAGCGTCCCGAAACATAACGCTTTTTGGGGGCCGACCCAAATGGAAATCACGGGGTCGCGTCGATTGTCGGATGCGATCGGTCGTTACGGAAAGGCAGCGAAATCGCGGTGTTGGCGGTGGCACCGACACCCCTTGGTGCGGGCTGGCGCACTTATGAAAAGGGCCGCCCGGTCGCCCGGACGGCCCCTGTCGTCAGGAATGATCCTGGCGATGATTACATCGCGTTCGACGCGTTGGTCATCGTGTCGTTGGCCATCATCATGTCGTTCGACATGGTGTCGTTGGCCATCACGCCACCGTTCATGGCGCCGTCGACGGCGGTCATGTTGTCGGTGGTGGTGTCCATGCCTTCCGAAGCGTTCATTTCGGTGGTCATGTTCGCGTCGGTGGTGTTCTCGGTCTTCGAGCCGCAAGCCGAAACCGCGAGCGCCGCGCCGGCGATGATCGAGCCCGTCAGGACCTTGGAGATGATTGCACGCATTGGAAGCTCCCTTGATAATAAGGATTTGGAACGGCTTGCTGGCCCTATTACCCAAATCGGGGTGGACATTAATCGGATACCGCCTGGTCCTCAAGCCTCGTTTTGTCGGACCGGATCAAGGGTCTTGAGGAAAGCCGGAAAGCTGAACGCAAGCGCCTCGTCAAAGGTTTCCAATGACTTGGTGCCATTCAACGCAAAAAGACTGGTCACCGGGAACTCCGGCAGGCCGCAGGGGACGATGCCGCCGAAATGGGACAGGTCGGGCGCGATATTGACCGCGAAGCCGTGCAGCGTGACCCAGCGGCGCACGCGCACCCCGATCGCGCCGATCTTGGCCTCCGGCCCGCCGTCGCGGGTCCAGATGCCGACGCGCCCGTCCACGCTGAACGCATTCACCCCCAGCCGGGCGAGCGCGGCGATCAGCCAGTCCTCCAGCGCATGGACGAACTGCCGCACGTCGCGGCCGCGCTTGGTCAGGTCGAGCACCAGATAGCCGGTCCGCTGTCCGGGCCCATGATAGGTATATTTGCCGCCGCGCCCGGTCTGGTGCACCGGAAAGCGCGGATCGACCAGCTCGGCCGGATCGGCGCTGGTCCCCGCCGTATAGACGGGGGGATGTTCGAGCAGCCAGACCAGCTCGCGCGCCTCGCCCGCCGCCACCGCGGCGGCGCGCGCCTCCATCTCGGCAAGCGACTGGTCATAGGGGGTGAGCCCGGCGCTGATGCGCCATTCGATATCGGAAAAGGCGGGAAGATCGGTCACGATGCGCGCTATCTGCGCCCGGGGCGGCGGCGATGCAAGCGTTCCGCCGGGACGGGGGCGGCGGGCCAACGCGACCGATGGCGTCCCGTCCGGCAATCGGTTAGGCAGGAGTCATGTTCATGACGGATGACGCCGGACAGGTCGGCCGCATGACGGGGCAAAGGGAAGCAAGATGACCGTCAGGATCGGATCGGTGTGGGACAGCACGCAACAGGTGCTGGCGGGCAGGGCCGGGATGCTGGTCCCCTTCGCCGCGATCGGGTTCGTGGTCCCGGTCCTGATCCAGTTGCTGCTCGTCCCCGCAGGCAGCGTGCCGCATGGCGGCCTGATGATGGTATCGACGATCCTGGGCGCGCTGCTGGGCATCTGGGCGCAGCTGGCGATCATGGCGCTGGCCACCCATCCCGCGACCACCCAGGCCGATGCGGCGCGTGCCGGGTGGCGGCGATTCCCGGCGGCGCTGGGCGTGGCATTGGTGCTGGGCCTGGCGTTCATGGTCGCGATCCTCATTCCCATGGTCCTGCTGGGGGCCTCGGGCTTCGACTTCGCGCAGGCGGTGGCCGCCAATGGCAATCCCGCGCTGATGCCGCCCATCCCCTCGGGGCTGGGTGCGATTCTGGGGCTCTACATCCTGGCCCTCGCCCTGGTCGCGGTGTGGATCGGCGTGCGGTTCATGCCCCTTTATGCGGTGGTCCTGAACGAGCGCCGGGGGCTGGGCGCCTATCGCCGGTCGCTGACGTTGACGCGTGGGATGACCTGGCGGTTGATCGGCGTCTCGCTGCTGTTCCTGATCGTCCTGTTCGTCACCACGCTGGCGGTGCAGGGGGTGACCGGTGCCGTCCTGCGGCTGGCGCTCGGGCCCGACCGGCCGGGGATCGTGCTGGGGCTGGTCGGGGTGCTGGGGTCGATCGTCACCGCCGCCTTCATGACGCTGGCCTATGTCTTCGTCGCCCGGCTCTATGTCGCGACGGCGGCCGAGCATCCCGCCGGTCCGGCCACGGAGGACGGCACGCCGTCGCTGTGATGACGTTCGACATGATGGCTGCGCTGCGGGACGCCTGGGGCCTGTTCCGCCGGAATGCCGACCTTACGCTGCGGCTGGCCGCGCCCTTCCTGTTCCTGCCGACGCTCGCGCTCGGCCTGCTGGTGCCTGCGCCGCCCCTGCCCGAGGAGGACGCGGCGGACGGCGCGGCGCGGGCGATGGCCTGGGTCGATTCGGTCGGCAACTGGGCGGGGCAATATGGCGGCTGGTATTTCGCCACCTATGCGATCGGGCTGATCGGCATCGCGGCGCTGCTGGCGCTGCATCTGGGCGGCGGCCGGTTGACGGTGGGACAGGCGCTGAACGTCAGCCTGCGGATCGCGCCGCGCTTCCTGCTCGCGATGATCCTGGTGGCGTTGCCGGTGGGGGCGGGCATGCTGCTCTACATCCTGCCGGGGCTGTATGTCGCGGGGCGGTTGCTGCTGGTCGGCCCGATCCTGCTGGCCGAGCGGCGGATGCCCGCGCTGGCGGCGCTGGCCCGCTCGTTCGCGCTGACGCGGGGCGTCGGGCTGCCGATGGCGGCGCTGGCCTCCTGCACCTATCTGGGCGGGATGATCCTGGGCCAGCCCTTCATCCTGCTGATCGACACGGTGCAGGGCAGCGGCGGCAATCCGGTCGCGATCGCCCTGCTCCAGACCGGGGCAGCGGCGGTGGCGCTGGCGTCCGGGGTCGCCCAGGCGCTGATCGCACTCGCTGCCTATCGCCGACTGGTCAGCCGCTGATCCCCAGGCGCGGGATCTGCGGCGCGGCATCCTCGGGCAACAGCCCCAGCGCGCGGGGATCGGGAAAGGTCTCGATCGCGCGCCCGATCGGGGTGAATCCCTGCTTGCGGTAGAAGCTCAGCGCCGAGGGATGGTCGAGCGTGCAGGTATGCACCCAGACCCGCTCCACCCCCGGCGTCCAGGCGCGCAGCATCGCCTGCGCCATCAGCCAACGGCCATGGCCATGCCCCGCCAGCTCGGGGATCAGCCCGAAATAGCCGATCTCGCACGCGCCCGTCTGGCGATGGTCGAGTTCGAGCAAGCCGACCTCGATCCCCATCCGGTCGATCACCGCGAAGACCGAGACGGCGGGATCGTGGATGATCCCGGTCAGCATCGCATCGTCCATCACCAGCCGCGAGAACCACAGCCACGGCGCGCCGACCCGCGCGAACAGCGCCCGGTATTTGGCCGGGTCGGGCCTGGCCCAGGCGGTCAGCCGCAACGGCGAGGCGAGCATCGGGCGCGGGCGCGGGCGCTCGCGCATCTCCAGCGTGGTGACGATGGTGGCGATCTCGCCGGGATCGACGGGGATCAGCGCCATGGATTATTCCCAGGTCGCGAGCGGCGGCAGGCTCATCAGGATCGCCTCGATATTGCCGCCGGTCTTCAGTCCGAACAGCGTGCCGCGATCATGGACCAGGTTGAACTCGGCATAGCGGCCGCGCCACGCCAGCATCGTCGCGCGATCCGCCTCGGTAAAGGGCTGGTCCATCCGCCGCCGGACGATACGCGGATAGACGTCCAGGAACGCCTCGCCGACATCGCGGGTCAGCGCGAAATTGGCGTCGAAGTCGCCCTCCAGATGATCGTAGAAGATGCCGCCCACGCCCCGATGCACCTTGCGGTGGGGGATGTAGAAATAATCGTCGGCCCAGGCCTTGAACCGGGGATAATGGTCCGGGTCATGCGCATCGCACGCCGCCTGCATCGCGGCATGGAATTCGGCGGTATCCTCGTCGATGGGCAGCGGCGGATTCAGGTCCGCGCCGCCGCCGAACCAGCGCTTGGTCGTGGTCAGGAAGCGGGTGTTCATATGGACCGCGGGGACATGCGGGTTGGCCATGTGCGCGACCAGGCTGATGCCGGTCGCCACGAAGCGCGGATCCTCGCCCGCGCCGTGGATGGTCTGGGCGAACGGCCCCTCGAACGTGCCGCCGACGGTCGAGACGTTGACGCCGACCTTTTCGAAGACGCGCCCCTTCATCACGCCGCGCACCCCGCCGCCGCCGGGCTCGCCGCTGGGATCGGCACGGTCCCAGGCGGTATAGGTGAAGGCCGCGTCCGACCCCGCCTCGCGCTCGATCGCCTCGAACGCGGCGCAGATCCGGTCGCGTAGCGATTCGAACCAGAGGCGGGCGGCGTCCTGCTCGGCGTCGAGCGCGATGTCGGGGGTGCGGCTGGTCATGATCCGGAGTCTCTGGGCGGGGGAGGGGGCGGGGGTCAACCCGGCATTTGGTCCCAACCCGTCTGCCGCCGCGCCTCGGCCAGCAGGATGCCGCCGGTGATCGCGACGTTGAGCGAGCGGACGCCGCTGCGCATCGGCACGCGCACCCGGATGTCGGCGGCGTTGTGCACCGCCTCCGGCACCCCTGCGCCCTCCGAGCCGAGCAGGATCACGTCGTCGGGGCGGAACACCATCTCGGGCAGCGGCAGCGCGCCCAGCGTCGTCGCCAGCACGATGCGCCCCGGCGTGGCGGCGCGGAAGGCGTCCCAATCGGCATGGCGCACCACCTGGGCCATGGCGGCATAGTCCATCGCCGATCGGGCCAGCGCCCGGTTGGAATAGGGAAAGCCCATCGGCTCGATCAGGTCGACCGCGACGCCGAAACAGGTCGCGGTGCGGATCAGCGTGCCGACATTGCCCGCAATATCGGGCTCATGAAGCGCCAGCCGCATCAGTGGCCGGGAAAGGACAGCAGCGCATCGACCGCCAGCCCCTCGGCCCGCAACGCGTCGGCGCCGCCGAGATCGGGCAGGTCGACCAGGAACTGCGCCTGTTCGACGACGCCCCCCGCCCTGCGTAGCAGCCGGACGGCGGCGCGGGCGGTGCCGCCGGTGGCGATCAGGTCGTCGACCAGCAGGACGCGCGCGCCGGGGACCAGCGCATCCTCGTGCATCGCGATCCGGTCCTGGCCATATTCCAGCGCATAATCCTCGGCGATGGTCGCGCCGGGCAGCTTGCCGTCCTTGCGGATCAGCAGCACGCCCGCGTTCAGCGGCACCGCCAGCGCGGCGGCGAACAGGAAGCCGCGCGCCTCGATCCCTGCGATCAGGTCGACCGGCCCACGCGTCGCGGCGACCATCCGCTCGATGGTCTTCGCGAAACCCTCCGGGTCGAGCAGCAAGGTGGTGATGTCGCGGAACGCGATGCCGGGCTTGGGAAAGTCCGGGATCGTGCGGATCAGGGCTTTCAGATCGTCATTGGCGTTCATGCGGCGCCTCATGGGCCTGATGGCGGCGGGGGTAAAGGGGGCAATCCCAACCATCCGTTCGGCCTGAGCGAAGTCGAAGGCCAAGGGAATCCATTGCCAAAGGGGCCGGAGGAAAGGTTCGGGCATGGGCTTCGACTTCGCTCAGCCTGAACGGAGGTCGGGAGTGGGGCGGCGGGTTCCCCAAAAAAAGGGCGGCTTCCTCGTCGGAAAACCGCCCCAGGCTCTCACATGATCCGATACGGCCTCAATGCTTCACGTCGCGCCAGACATTCTGATACGCGCCCCAGGCCAGGAAGCAGAAGATCAGGATGAAGATCACCGCCCCGATCCCCGCCGCATGGCGCGATTCCAGCTTGGGCTCGGCGGTCCAGGTCAGGAAGGCGGCGACGTCCTTGGCCATCTGGTCGCGGGTGGCCAGCGTGCCGTCGGTATATTGGACCTGCCCGTCCTGGGTCAGTGGCGGTGGCATCGCGATGTTGAGGTTCGCGAAATAGGGATTGTAGTGCAGTCCCGTCGGCGTCTTGGCATCCGGGAACTGGCGCAGCAGCGCGGCGGGCTGGTTGCGATAGGCATCGGGGCCGATCAGCGAATAGACGTAATTGGTGCCGTCATGCCGCGCCTTGGTCATCAGTGACAGGTCGGGCGGCAGCGCGTTGTTGTTCGCCGCGCGCGCCGCGACCTCGTTGGCGAAAGGCGAGGGGAAATGGTCGGCGGGCACGTTCTTGCGCGTCGTCGCCTCGCCCGTCTCCGGGTTGATGCTCGGCTGTTCGATCACCCACTGGTTGGCGATCGCCTTCACCTCGGCCTCGTTATAGCCCAGATCCTTCAGGTCGCGGAACGCCACCAGCCGCAGCGAATGGCAGGCCGCGCAGACCTCCTTATAGACCTGGAAGCCGCGCTGGAGCTGGCGCCGGTCGAACCGGCCCAATATCCCGTCCGAGGCCAGATGTGCGGGCTTGGGATGGAGGTGGAACTCCTCTTCGGCGGTGGGGGCGGGCGGGTCGGAGACCAGCCCCGAGACGCTGCCCCACAGCGCGATGGCGAGGACCAGGGTGAAGGCCGCCCCGACCAGGAATGCGATGCCACGAACCATGTTCGAAATCCTCTCTCGGTTCGTGTCAGGCCGAAGCCGAAGGGGTTAGGGCCGACTTGGTGGGCGCGGTGCCGCCATGTTTGGCCAGCACGGCTTCGGTGATCGAATGGGGCAGGGGGGAGGGCCGCTCCGTCCGCGCGATCCAGGGCAGGATCACCAGGAAGTGGAGGAAGTAATAGGCCGCCGTGACCTGGCTGAGGATGATGAAGAAGGGCGTCGCGGGCGACCCCCCGCACCAGCCGAGCAGCAGCACGTCGACCACCAGCACCCAGAAGGCGATCCGCGCCTTGGGCCGGAAATTGCTCGACCGCACCGGCGAGCTGTCCAGCCAGGGGAGGAAGAACAGCAGCAGGATCGACCCGAACATCGCCAGCACGCCCCACAGCTTGGCGGGCAGGATGAAGTCGGCGGTGAAGGCGCGCAGGATCGCGTAGAAGGGCCAGAAATACCATTCGGGCACGATATGCGCAGGGGTCGAGAGCGGGTTGGCCGGAATGTAATTGTCCGGATGGCCCAGATAATTGGGGAAGAAGAACAGCAGCCCCGCGAACACCAGCAGGAACACGCCCAGCCCCACCGCATCCTTGGCGGTGTAATAGGGGTGGAAGGGCACCGTATCCTGCTCGCCCTTCACGTCGACGCCGGTCGGGTTGTTCGAGCCGGGGATGTGCAGCGCCCAGATGTGCAGGATGATGACGCCCGCGATCACGAAGGGCAGCAGATAGTGGAGCGAGAAGAAGCGGTTGAGTGCGGCATTGTCCGGCGCGAACCCGCCCAGCAGCCAGACGCGGATGGTGTCGCCGACCAGCGGGATCGCCGAGAAGAAGCCGGTGATGACCTGCGCCCCCCAAAAGCTCATCTGCCCCCAGGGAAGGACATAGCCCATGAAGGCGGTGGCCATCATGAGGAGGAAGATGACGACGCCCAGCAGCCACACCATCTCGCGCGGCGCCTTGTACGACCCGTAATAGAGGCCGCGGAAGATGTGGGTATAGACGACGATGAAGAACATCGACGCGCCATTGGCGTGGGCATAGCGCAGGAACCAGCCCGCATTGACGTCGCGCATGATGCTTTCGACCGAGTCGAAGGCGACGCCCGCATTGGCGGCATAATGCATCGCCAGCACGACGCCGGTGATGATCTGGATGGCGAGCGCGGCGCCTGCCAGCACGCCGAAATTCCAGAAGTAATTCAGGTTGCGCGGCACCGGATAGCCCGCGCCCACCGCATTATAGACGAGGCGCGGCAGCGGCAGCTTCTCGTCCAGCCAGCGCATGACCGGCTGTTTGGGTTCGTAATGCTTGGCCCAGGGAAAGCTCATGTCTCGGGTCCCCTTTAAGCGGCCGCGCCGACCGTGACGGTCGTGTCGCTGTCGAACTTGTAATCGGGCACGAAGAGGTTCTTCGGTGCCGGACCCTTTCGGATGCGCGCGGCGGTGTCATAGGCCGAACCGTGGCAGGGGCAGAAATAGCCGCCATAGGGGCCCTTGTTCTCGCCCTCGCCCGCGCCCAGCGGCACGCAGCCCAGATGGGTGCAGACGCCCAGCGTGATCAGCCAGTTCTTCTTGCCCGGCTTGGTCCGCTCCTCCAGCGTCTGGGGATCGCGCAGCTCGGACAGCGGCACCGCATCGGCCTCCGCCATCTCCTTGGGCGTCAGGTTCCGGACGAACAACGGTTGCTTGCGGAAACTGGCCTTGATCGCCTGGCCCGGCGCGATCTTGGACAGGTCGATCTCGGTGGTCGACTGCGCCAGCACGTCGGCCGAGGGGTTCATCTGGTTGATGAGCGGCAGGACGATGGCCAGCGCCCCCACGCCCGCGAAGGACACGGCGGCGACGTTGATGAAGTCGCGGCGGCGGGGATCATGGACCTCTTCGTGGAATGGCTCCGGCGACTCGCCGGGGGGTACGGTGTTCTCCGTCATCGCCATTCGTCCTGTCCCTCCACCTCGTTCGCGTGGCGCCGGTCGCGCCCTGGCGGTCGTGCCGGATTGTCCCCGGTCATGCGCCGCCCGATCTCGCCCGCCCATGATGAACGGAGCGTCAGGTTAGCCTTGCTTGGCGGGCTTTGCCAATCCCCTTTGCGGTGGCGTTCATGGCGGGTGCAGTCGGGCGGGCGCAGGAACCATGGTGGCGTGGTTCGGGTTGACCGATGACGGACGCGGATGACGGGCCCCTGTCGCATCCGCAGGAACGACCAGGGGCATGGAGAGAGGCGATGCTCTTGGGCAGGATCGGATGGGGCGGCTTGCTGGCCGCCGGGCTGTTGGCGCTGGGCGGCTGCGCCGACGGCTATGGCTATAGCGGCGTGTCGGTGGGCACGGGCTATGGCGGATATGGCGGCTATGGCTATGCCCCCGGCTATTATGGCGCGGGTTATGCGCCGTCCTATTATGGCTGGTACGACGACTTTTATTATCCGGGCACAGGCGTCTATGTCTATGACCGCTACCGTCGGCCGTTCCGCTGGAACGAGGGCCAGCGCGCCTATTGGGAAGGGCGGCGCGGCGCTTGGCGCGGGGCCCCGATCCGCGACCAGTGGCGCGGCTGGGGTCGCAACGGCTGGCGCGGCGATCGCTGGGGCAATGGCCCGCGTGGACCCGGCCCCAACCCCGGTGTGGGTGTCGCGCCCCGCCCGCCGGCCCCACGGGTCGAGGGTTGGCGCGGCCCTCGCGGCGGCAATCCCGGCTGGCGTGGCGGGCGGCCCGGCGGCGCGCGGGGCGGTCCGCGCGGGCCGCGCTGATCAGCCTGCCGAGCGGGCCCGGATCATCAGCGTGGGGCGGAACCGCATCACCGCCACATCGTCCTGGTTATAGACGGTCAGCAGGCTGACGATCAGCCCCATGTCGGGCCGACTGGCCGAGCGGCGCACCTCCAGCACTTCGGTCTCGCAGCGCAGCGTGTCGCCCGGATAGACCGGCTTCAGCCAGCGAAGCTCGTCGATGCCGGGCGATCCCAGGCTCTGAAAGCCGGTCGCCCGGTAATGCTCGACGATCATCGCCATGGTCATCGACGCGGTGTGCCAGCCGCTGGCCGACAGCCGCCCGAAATGGGTGGCGGCGGCGGCCTCGTCGGACAGGTGAAAGGGCTGGGGGTCGTAGCGCGTGGCAAAGGCGATCACCTCGTCCCGCTCGACCCGATGATTTCCGAACCGCGCGGTATCGCCGACCGCCACATCCTCCAGCCAGATCATCGCATCCTCTCCTTATCGTCTGAAAACGCGGCGGAACGGCGCATCGTTGCCGTCCAGCCCCTGGCCCGCCGGAAGCCCGATCAGATCGCGCAGCAGCGGGGCGACATCGACATTGTCGAACGGCGCCAGCCGCACCCCCGACCGAAATGTGGGGCCCTGCGCGATGAACAGCGCGGCCATGGCGGGATCGGCATTGTCATAGCCATGGGTGCCCTTGGCAAAGGGGGCATCGGGCCGCTTGGCCTGGATCAGCCAGCCGGTCTGGGCGAGGCAGAAATAGGGGGGGATGCGCGGGTTGCGACCATAATGGAAACGCGCGGGCATCGCCGGGCTGCGCCAGCAATCGGCATGATCGTGATGGCCGAGCAGCCGCCGCTCCAGCGCGGCCTCATGCCCCGGCACCGCGCGGAAGGTTGCATAGGGGCCGTCCTCGGTCATTACCGCATCGGCGGGATCGACCAGCATATCCTCGGTCACGATCCGGTCGCTGGACGTCGCGGCCATGCCGTGGTCGGCGACGACGACCAGATTGGCGGGCTGGCCCAGTTCGGCAAGCCCCGCCAGCAGGCGGCCGATCGCCTTGTCCACCTTGCCGACCGCCGCGTTCACCTGCGGCGAGTCGGGGCCGGCGTCATGGCCCGCGCTGTCCACTTCGTCGAAATACAGGGTCAGGAACTGCGGACGCGTGGCCGCCGGGCGACGCAGCCAGTCGATGATCGAATCGACCCGCTGGCGGTCGGTCACGTTCTGGTTGAACTGCTGCCAGTCGTGCGGACGCATGCCGCCCGTCACGGTGCCGCCATAGTCGCCGGGGTGGAAGGTGCCGCCCCAGGCGACGTTCGATCCCGGCCAGAACATGGTGGCGGTGGGAATTCCGGCCTTTTCGGCGGTGATCCAGATCGGCTCGGCGGCGTTCCACCAATAGGGCTGGTCCGACGCCATGGTGAAGCGCGCGTCGGGATGGGCCGGATCGGTGAAGCCGTTGGCGACGATCCCGTGGCGATCGGGCACCAACCCGGTGACCAGGGTCCAGTGATTGGGGAAGGTCTTGGACGGGAAGGAGGGACGCATCGACGCGCTGACCCCCTCGGCGGCCAGCCGCGACAGGTTCGGGGTCAGCCCGCGCGTCAGATAATCGGGGCGGAAGCCGTCGATCGATACCAGGATCGTGACCGGCGCGCGCGGCGCGACCGCTTCGGCGGCGGGGCGGGGCGTCGCCGCCCCCGCGCTCGCCGCGCTCTCGCCGATCGGGGGCAGTGCGGGCGGCGTATAGGGGTAGGCACAACCGGCCAGGAGGGTCAGGGCCAGGGCGGCGAGGGGGAGTCGGGTCACGGAGCGGCTATCCTTTCAGGCCAGCCGATAGCGTCGTCCTGTGACACTGGCGAGGCCCGTCGGCACGATCGCGCTTGCCCGGCCGGTCAGTCCAGCGGGAAGAAGTGGCGCACCTCCGGCCCGGCATGGCGAAGCAGGACCCGCAGCCGTTCGGCGGCTTCGGCGGGATGATCGCCGGGCAGCCCCGCCATCGCCCAGTCGCCGAAGGTCGGCGTGTCGGTCCGGCGGTCGTCGAGGACCTGGATGTCGGTGTGGCGCGGATCGCGCCGGATCCGCTCGAACGCGTCGCCCACGCTGTCGACGGGGCCCTCGATCAGCTGGAGATAGCGGCCCCGCTCGATCCAGAGGATGCCCGAAATGCCGTCCATGCCGTTGTTGCGGCGCGAGACGCGCAATATGGCCAGGTGGTCCGACCGGCCATCCTCGCCCACGGCCTGGCTGCTATAGATGATACGCCGGAACGAACTAACCTGGATCATAATCGGCTTCTAGGTCCTCCGGCGCGCGCTGCAAAGCGGCAATGCGCCGGGCGGCCGGAGCCGACCGGCGCATAATGGGTCAGACGTTGAAGCGGAACAGCATCACGTCGCCGTCCTGCACGACATATTCCTTGCCCTCGGCGCGCAGCTTGCCCGCATCGCGGGCGCCCGCCTCGCCCTTGAAGGCGATATAGTCGGCAAAGGCGATGGTTTCGGCGCGGATGAAGCCGCGTTCGAAATCGCTGTGGATCTCGCCCGCCGCATTGGGTGCCTTGGCGCCGCGATGGACGGTCCAGGCGCGCGCCTCCTTGGGGCCGACCGTGAAGAAGGTCAGCAGGTCGAGCAGCGCGTAACCGGCGCGGATCACGCGGGCGAGGCCGGTTTCGGACAGGCCCAGCTCGGACAGGAACTCGCCGCGATCCTCCGCGGGCATGGTCGCGATGTCGGCCTCGATCGCGGCCGACACGACGACCGCCTGCGCGCCCTCGGCGGCGGCCTTTTCGAACACGCGCGCCGAATGGGCATTGCCGTTGGCGGCGTTCGATTCCTCGACATTGCAGACATAGAGGACGGGCTTGGCGGTCAGCAGCTGTGCCTGCGAGAACACGCGCGCCTCTTCCTCATCCTTGGGCACGGTCAGCCGCGCGGGCTTGCCGTCGCGCAGCAGCTCCAGCGTCTGGCCCAGGACCGAGGCGGCGATCTTGGCCTCCTTGTCGCCCTGCTGCCCCTTCTTGATGAAGGCGGGCACGCGCTTTTCCAGGCTTTCGAGGTCGGAGAGCATCAGCTCGGTCTCGACCGTCTCGGCATCGGCGATGGGGTCGACCTTGCCCTCGACATGGGTCACGTCACCGTCCTCGAAGCAGCGCAGGACATGGACGATCGCGTCCACCTCGCGGATATTGCCGAGGAACTGGTTGCCCAGGCCCTCGCCCTTGGACGCGCCGCGCACCAGCCCGGCAATGTCGACAAAGGCGAGCTGCGTCTCGATGATCTTGGCGGACCCGGCGACCTCGGCCAGCTGGTACAGGCGCGGATCGGGGACCGCGACGTTGCCGACATTCGGCTCGATCGTGCAGAACGGATAATTGGCGGCCTGCGCCGCCGCCGTTTCGGTCAGCGCGTTGAAGAGGGTGGACTTGCCGACATTCGGCAGGCCGACGATGCCGCAGCGGAAACCCATGCGTCGCTTATCCTACAGGAAGGGGAAAGCGTCCCTCTAGCGACGATGGGGATATTTCTCAACCGAGCGCTTCTCCCATGCTCCGTTCAGCCTGAGCGAAGTCGAAGGCCAAGGGATGACGGTTGGGCGGGGCGCCATTGTCGGATGTTCCAGCGTGGCCTTCGACTTCGCTCAGGCTGAACGGACTGGGGGGAAGGGGTTATGGGGTCAGGCGATCCCGACCATCATCGCGGCGGCCCAGGCGAGCAGCATCACGCCCAGCGCCCCCGAAAACCCCATCAACACCAGGCCCAGATAATGCAGCATCGGCGGATTGGCGCGCTGCGCCTTCTTGTTCCGGCCCAGGCCCGACAGCACGAAGCTCGCCAACATGCCGAAGGTGAAGACAGCGAATTCGATCATCGGGAATAACGTCCGGGATAGGGGGTGCGATCGACGCCCCCTTTAACCGAGATAAGTTAACGGCACGATATCGGCGCGGCGAAGCGCCCGCTTTCATCGATGAAGCGTGGGAACCTTTCGCCCTGTCGCGGGTGCGGCGCGGATCGTCGCGCGCGGCGGATCAGCGATAGTTGAAGCTGACGCTGATCCGCTCGCCCTTGGCACCGTTGGGCACGACCTCGTGCCGCAGCCAGCTTTCCCACAGCAGCACCGTTCCCGGCTGGGGCGTGGCGGTGGCGAAGGTGGCCAGGTCGTCGGGCGCATCGGCACGGCGCGGCGGGGCCGCCATCAGCATCGGCAGGCGCGGATCCTCCAGCTTCAGCGCGCCCGATCCCTGGGGCATGGCGACATAGAGCGTGCCCGAGACGACCGAGTGCGGATGGATATGCGCCGAATGATGCCCGCCGGGTTTCAGGACATTGACCCACAGGCTGTCCAGCTTCAGTTTGCGCCCGCCCAGGTCGAAGGCGCATTCCTCGGCGAAGCGCGCGACATGGCGGTCCAGCTTCTTGCGCAGGTCCGCGAAGACCGGATCGCGGATCGGCAGGTCGTTGAGCGAGGCATAGCTGGTATAGCCGCGATAGCCATGCTCCTTCGACCAGCGCCGCCCGGCGCGGTCATCCTCGGCCAGCGCCCAGCAGCTCTGCTCGATCTCCTCCAGCAGATCGGCATCGTCCAGCTGGCCCTCATAGAGAAGCGAGGCGAAGAGGCGGCGCACGCTCATGCCGGGTCTCCCAGGCGCAGCGCGATGTCGTTGACGAAGCGGACATCGTCCCCCTCGGCCAGCCACCGCGCCTCCGCCGCCAGCGCGCCGAGCAGGTCGGACAGCGGCTCGATCTCCGCCTTGGCGTAGTTGCCCAGCACATGGCCGGTCACGCGGTCCTTGTGCCCCGGATGGCCGATGCCGAGCCGGACGCGGCGGAAGTCGGGCCCCAGATGCTGATCGATCGAGCGCAGTCCGTTATGCCCCGCCGTGCCGCCGCCGGTCTTCACCTTTACCCGGAAGGGGGCGAGGTCGAGTTCGTCGTGGAAGACGGTCAGCGCCTCCACCCCCAGCTTGTAGAAGCGCAGCGCGTCGCCGACGCTGCGCCCGCTCTCGTTCATGAAGGTCGCGGGCTTGAGCAGCAGGATCTTCTGCCCGCCGATGCGGCCTTCCTGGGTCCAGCCCTGGAACTGCTTCTTCACGGGGCCGAAATCATGCACCTCGGCGATGGCGTCCATCGCCATGAAGCCGACATTGTGGCGGTGCATCGCATATTGCGGCCCCGGATTGCCCAACCCGGCCCAGACCTGCATGTGATATTCCTTATTCGCTTGGTTGGCAGGGCCCTAGCACCGGGGGCTTCGGGTTTCCAATGCGGTGAGGGTAATGGGGGCGTGGGCTTCGACTTCGCTCAGCCTGAACGGATGTCTGGGTAATCCTGCCGCACTATCAACAGCCGTTCAGGCTGAGCGAAGTCGAAGCCCAAGGGAATCCCCCTCAGATCAACCCCTGCGCCCGCAGACTCACATGCCCCGAGGTGCCGATGATCAGATGGTCGTGCACCGTGATCCCCAGCCGCTTGCCCGCCTCCGCGATGGCGCGGGTCACGTCGATATCGGCGCGGCTGGGCGAGGGGTCGCCGCTGGGATGGTTGTGCACCAGGATCAGCGCCGCCGATCCGAAGTCGATCGCGCGGCGAATCACCTCGCGGATATAGACCGGCGCCTGGTCGATCGAACCCTGTCCCATCAGTTCGTCGCGGATCAGCATGTTGCGCGTGTTGAGGTGCAGCACTCGGAACCGCTCGACCCCGTGATGCGCCATGTCGGCATGGAGATAGTCGAGCAGCGCCTGCCAGTTGGACAGGACCGGGCGCTTCGCCGCCTCCACCTGCACCAGTCGCAGCGCGCAGGCCTGCGCGATCTTGAGCGCCGCCGCCGCCGTCTCACCCACTCCGTCGACGCGTCGCAGGGCATTGGGATCGGCGGTCAGCACGCCACCTATGTCATGGAATTCACGCAGCAGCGCCTTGGCGATCGGTTTGGTGTCGCGGCGGGGGATGGCGGTCATCAGCAGATATTCGATCAATTCATGGTCGAGCAATCCGCCACCGCCCAACAACCGGTCGCGCAGTCGCGCACGGTGTCCGGCATGGTCATTCGGCTGATCCCGCTCGTCCCCGCCGCCACCGTCGCCCATGGTCCGCTTCCCCCTTTGCCGGAAAGCATAAGGGCGGCGCGGGGAACTGTCGCCGGGCTTCGTGCGATTGCGTGCGGCGCGACCATAGGGTTATGACACAGGTCAAGACGGAAGGAGTGGCATCGGGGTGGAGGGCGCGAACGAGGAAGTCGGCACCCCCGAAAGCCCGATCCGGCGTTTCCGTCGCCTCCAGCGTATCCTGATCGCCATCGCGTTGCTGATCCTGGTCGCGCTGATCGCTCTGTGGCTGGAGCGCAAGCCGCTCGCCGGGGGTTTCATCGATCGCGAACTGGCGCGGCGCGGCGTCCCTGCGCGTTACAAAATTTCCGACTTGGGGACGGGACGGCAAAGGCTGACCGATGTGGTGATCGGCGATCCGCGCGATCCCGACCTGGTCGCCGACTGGCTGGAGACGCGAACCCGGCTGACCCTGTCCGGCGCCGAGGTGACGGGCGTGCGCGCTGGCCGGGTGCGGTTGCACGGGCGACTGGTCGGCGGACGGATCACGCTGGGCGCGCTCGACAAGCTGATGGGGCCGTCCTCGGGCAAGCCCTTCGCGCTGCCCGCGCTGGATGTCGTGGTCGATGATGGCGGCATCCGGCTCGACACGCCGCATGGGCCGGTGGGGATCAGCCTGTCGGGGCGCGGAGTGCTGAACGACGGTTTCACCGGGCATCTGGCGGCGGTGGCGCCCCGGCTGGTGATGGGCGATTGCGTTGCCACGGGGCTTGCCGCGCCGATGCGCGTGCGGGTGGTGCGCGAGCAGCCGACGCTGACGGGGCCGCTGCGGCTCGGCAATCTGCGCTGCGGCGAGGTGGCGGTGGCCGATCTGGCGGCGCGGGTCGATGTGACCTTCGGCGCGGCGCTCGATCGGTGGCAGGGGCGTGCCACGGTGGGCAGCGGCGCGATCCGCCATCCCGTCATGGCCGCCGCCGCGATCGAAGGACAGCTCGATTTCACCGGCACCCCCAAGGGCACGCATGGCCGGATGCAGCTGGCCGCGCGCAACGTCACCGCGCGACCGGGCCGCGCCGGGCGGGCAACGATCGCTGGACAATATCTGGTCGGCCCCGCCACCCGCTTCGACGGCCGGATGACGCTGGGCGACGCACAGCTGTCGCCCGCCATGTTGGCGCGGGTCGGGCAATGGGGCGCGGCCGCCGCCGGAACCCCGGTGGGCCCGGTGGTGAGTGCCATGGCCGAGGCCGTGCGGCGCGGCGGGCGGCGCTTCGCCGCCGACGTCGCGCTGGCGATCGACAGCGACAAGGGGCCGCGCGGCCCCGGCTTTGCGGTGCGGGTGCCGCGCCTGTCGCTCGCCTCGGCCAGTGGCGGACGGCTGGCCTTCGCCGATGGCGCGGGGCTGACCTATGACGCGCGGGGGCTGCGGCTCGACACCCGGCTGGCGATGCGCGGGGGCGGCCTGCCCGGTCTGCGCGCCATCTTACGACAGGATGCGCCGGGCGCGCCGATGCGCGGCACCGCCGAGCTGGCGCGTTACGACGCGGGCGGTGCCAGCCTGGCGCTCGACCGGCTGGTGTTCCAGGCGGCGATGAATGGCGAGACGCAGATCACGACACGCGCCATGCTGTCCGGGCCGATCAGCGGCGGCCGGATCGATGGGCTGATCCTGCCCATCACCGCCAACTGGGATGGCGGACGGCGCTTGCGGGTCAATCCGACCTGCCAGCCGCTGGCGATCGACCGGCTGGCGCTGTCGGGGCTCCGGCTGGAGCGGGTCGCGACGACGCTTTGCCCGCTCGACGGCGCGCTGGTCCGTCTCGACGGTGGGCGGATCGGCGGCGGGGCGCAACTGGGGCCGACACGGCTCGCCGGGCGGATCGGGAGCAGTCCGCTGGCGCTGTCGGCGGCGACGACCCGGTTCGCGCTGGCGGATCGCAGCTTCACGCTGACCGGCGTCGAGAGCCGCATCGGCCGCCCCGAATCGCCGACCCGGATCGACGCGGCGAGCCTGTCGGGCCGGATCACGCCAGAGGGGATTGCGGGCCAGTTCACCGGCGGCAGCGGACAGGTCGGGCAGGTGCCGCTGCTGCTGGGGCAGGCCGATGGCACATGGCGGCTGGCCAAGGGCGTGCTGACCCTGAACGGCGGGTTGCAGGTGAGCGATGCCCGTGCCGATTCGCCGCGCTTCCTGCCGATGGCGGCGCGGGACGTGACGCTGACGCTGGCGGGCAGCCGAATCGACGCGAAGGGCGTGTTGTTCGAGCCCACCAAGAATGTGAAGGTTGCCGATGTCGCCATCACCCATGCGCTCGATCGGGGCGCGGGCTCGGCCGAGCTGGCGGTGCCGGGGCTGACCTTCACCAAGGACTTCCAGCCCGAATTGCTGACCCCCGTCACCAAGGGCGTGATCGAGGATGTGCGGGGCGAGATGTCCGGCCAGGGGCGGATCGCCTGGGATGCCGATGGCGTCCGCTCGACCGGCGATTTCGGCACCGAGGGCATCGACCTCGCCGCCGCGCTCGGCCCCGTCACCGGGATTGCGGGCAAGATCCACTTCACCGACCTGCTGGCGCTGGAAAGCGCGCCGGGCCAGGTGGTGACGATCCGCACGATCAATCCCGGCATCCAGGTGACGAACGGCACCGTCCGCTACCAGACGCTGTCGGGCACGCGTATCCGGGTGGAGAGTGGCAACTGGCCCTTTGCGGGCGGCACGCTGACGCTCGACCCGACGCTGCTCGATTTCTCGCAGCCGGTGGAGCGGCGGATGACCTTCCACGTCAAGGGCGCGGCGGCCGACCAGTTCCTGCTCCAGTTCGATTTCCAGAATCTCAACGCCACCGGCATCTTCGACGGCGAATTGCCGATGGTCTTCGACGAGCGCGGCGGGCGGATCGAGGGCGGGCGGCTGGTTGTGCGGCCGGGCGGGGGCAGCATCGCCTATCTGGGGGCGGTCAGTCAGAAGAACCTGGGGCTTTGGGGCAATCTGGCCTTCGGTGCGCTCCGCTCGCTCAACTATCGTTCGCTTCGGATCGACATGAACGGGCCGCTGGCGGGCGAGATGGTCACCGATGTCCGCTTCGCCGGGATCAGCCAGGGCAAGGGCGCCAAGTCGAACTTCCTGATCCGGCGGCTGCAGAAGCTGCCTTTCGTGTTCAACGTGCGGATCAAGGCGCCCTTCCGCGGGCTGCTCGATTCGGCGCAGTCCTTCTACGACCCGCGCCGCCTGATCCAGCGGAACCTGCCCGCGCTGCTGGAGGAACAGAATAAGCGCGCCGCGCCACCCGCCGTCCCGGCCGCCGGAACCCCCATTCAGCGCAGCGCAAGCGAGACCGTGCCATGACCGTAACAGGATTGAAAATGCAGGACAGAATGCCGATCTTGGGGATGACGCGATGGATGCCGGTCGCGCTGGTCCTGGCGAGCGGGGGATGTGTGAACATTTCCGCGCCGGACAAGCCGATCGAGATCAATCTCAACATCAATGTGACGCAGGAAGTGGTATATCGCCTGGACGGCGAGGCCAAATCGCTGATCCAGCAGAATCCGGGGATATTCTGATCATGAAGACCAAGGCGGTGGTGATGGTGGCGGCAGCGGTCGCGCTGATCGGCATTTCGGGCGTGGCGATCGCACAACGCGATCCCGCCTATGCCGCCGCGCGCGCCGAGGGATTGGTCGGCGAGCAGCCCGACGGCTATCTGGGCATCGTCGGCGCCGCGACCCCGGCGCTGCGCACGCTGGTCAACAGCATCAACATCCAGCGCAAGGCGGCCTATACCCAAAAGGCGCAGGCCAGCGGCGCGACCGTCGAGCAGATGGCCTTTACCAGCGGCTGCAACCTGATCGCGCAGACCGCGAGCGGCGAGAAGTACAAGACGCCCGAAGGCGTGTGGAAGACGCGCACCGCGGCGGCGCCCGAGCGGGCGCCGGCCTGCGTGTAAGCTCCCTTCTTACTCCCCTCCCGCAGGCGGGAGGGGCTGGGGGAGGGGAGTCCGGTTACGGTCAGGCTGTCGGCTTGAGGGGAGGGGGGATGAAGTCCCGTATCTTCAAAGGCATTGCCTGACGATAGCACCTGCCCTCCCCCGACCCCTCCCGCCTGCGGGAGGGGAGAAGAAGGGGGGCTCCCTATGGGGAGAAGAGGAACCGGTCCGCGAATCGGACGGTCCTGTCGCTCCTCGGCAACAATCCTTAACGCATCTGTCACAACGCCCACCCCAGGCGGTTGACTTGGGGGGAGGGCCTTTCTAAACGGGCCTCGCCTTGGCGGGGTCGCTCGCCGTTCGCGCGCATTCTCCCCTTCGGTGACGAAAACAGGTGAGGGTGGCTGCGTGGCGGAGAAAGAGCCCGGACAGGACTTTGGCGATGCGGACGATCCGCGTCTGGCCGCGCTGGACAAGCGACTGGCTCAGGCACGCGCGGAGGGCGCATCGCGGCAGGGGGTGAAGGTGGATGCCGACAGGGGATATTCCCAGGGCAGCCGCGTCATCTCCGCGCTGATCGGAAGTCTTGTCGGCAGTGCGTTGATCGGCTGGCTCTTCGACCGCTGGTTCGGCACCGCACCCTGGGCCCTGATCGTGATGCTGTTCCTGGGGATCGGCGTGGCGTTCAGGCAGATCATTCGGATTTCTGGTGAGCGCCCGGAGTAACCGGGCGTTCGTCATATGTGGGAACGAAGCAGCGTGGCGGCAGAATCGGGCGGCAAGATTGATCCGATGCACCAGTTCCTGATCGAGCCGGTGCTCGGTCGGCATTGGGTGGTCGGCGGCTACGACCTTTCCTTCACCAATTCCGCTCTGTGGATGGTGGCGACGCTGGTCGCGCTGTGGATCTTCATGATCGGCGGGATGAAGCGCGATCTGGTTCCCGGTCGCTGGCAGGCGGCGGTCGAGGGCTTCACCGGCTTCGTCAATTCGATGCTGACGTCGAATATCGGGCCGGAGGGCAAGCGCTTCCTGCCTTATGTCTTCTCGCTCTTCATGTTCATCCTGTTCGCCAACGTGCTGGGCCTGCTGCCCTTCGGCGTGGTGCCGGGTGTCCATCCCTTCACCGTGACCAGCCATGTGACCGTGACCGGCGTGCTCGCGCTGATCTCGTTCGCGATCGTGCTGATCGTCGGCTTCGGTCGCCACGGTTTCCACTTCTTCGCGCTGTTCGTGCCGCACGGCACGCCGACGCTCATGATCCCGCTGATCTTTGTGGTCGAGCTGATGAGCTTCCTGGTGCGTCCCTTCTCGCTGGGTCTGCGACTGTTCGTCGCGATGACCGCGGGGCACATCCTGCTGAAGGTTCTCGCCGCCTTCGTCATCAACGGCATCAACATGGGCCCCGGCTATGCCGCGCTCATCACGCTGCCGAGCTTCCTGCTGATGATCGGCATCACGCTTCTCGAACTGCTGGTCGCCGCGATCCAGGCCTATGTCTTCGCGCTGCTGACCTCGGTCTATCTGAACGACGCGGTCAACCTGCACTGATCCGGGGAGCCGGACCGGGCGGGCGGCCTCGCCGCACGACTTGAATACCCAAACGACCCTTTTTGAACTGGAGTGATTGAAATGGACGCAGAAGCCGCGAAGCTGATCGGTGCCGGTCTGGCCGCTATCGGCATGGGCATCGCCTCGCTCGGCGTGGGCAACGTGTTCGCCAAGTTCCTCGAAGGCGCGCTGCGCAATCCGGGTGCGGCGGACAGCCAGCAGGGCCGCCTCTTCATCGGTTTCGCCGGTGCCGAGCTTCTGGGCCTGCTCGCCTTCGTGACGATGATCATCCTGGTGTTCGTCGCCTAATCATTCGGATCGGCCGGGCGGCCCCGTGTCGCCCGGTTGATATGGCAACGAGGACTCCATGCCCCAGATAGCACAGATCAGTGCGACCTATGCGTCGCAGATCTTCTGGCTCCTGATCACCTTCGGCCTGCTCTATTTCGTGGTCGGTCGTGGGATGGTGCCCAAGATTCAGGCGACCGTCGACGCTCGCGAAGCCCGTATCGCCGGCGATCTGGCGGCGGCGGAGGCCGCGCGTGCCGAGGCCGACCGGGTCGAGGCGGCATGGCGGGCCGAGATGGACGCCGCGCGCACCGCCGCGATGGCGGAAACCAACGCCGCCAAGGCGCGGGCCACCCATGCCTTCGAGGCGCAGGTCAAGGCGGCCGATGCCGACCTGGCCGAGCGGCTGGGTCATCACGATCTGGCGATCGCCAATGCCAAGGCCGAGGCGATGGCCAATCTTCAGTCCGTGGCGGCCGAGGCCGCGCGCGATCTCGTCGCCAAGCTGTCCGGCGTCCATGTGGGCGAGGACGCGGCGGCCGACGCGGTGCGAAAGGTGAGCGCGCATGGCTAATCATTCCGCGAACGGCGCGCTGACCAACGCCGACGCGCTGGTCGCGCAGAACCTGGCCGATGCGGCCTCGGCCGAGGGCATGGCCCCCCAGCCGATCCGCGAAGGCGATGGCTTTACCGCCAACACGGTCGCGCCCGCCGAGGGCGAGCATCACGCCGCCAGCCCGACCGCGCTGGGTTTCGATTCGACCGGCTGGGTGGCGCTCGCCGCTCTGGTCGTGCTGATCGGGATGCTGGTCAAGAAGGTGCCCGCGATGATCGGGCGCTCGCTCGACCAGAAGATCGCCGGTATCCGCGCCCAGCTCGACGAAGCGACCAAGCTGCGTCAGGAAGCCGAAGCGTTGAAGGCCGAATATGAGGCCAAGGCCAAGGCGGCGCATGCCGATGCCGAGGCGATGCGCGTCCAGGCGCAGCACGAGGCGGGGCAGCTGCTCAGCAAGGCCAAGGCCGATGCCGAGGCGCTGATGGAGCGTCGCGCCAAGATGGCCGAGGACAAGATCGCGGCCGCCGAGCGCACCGCGCTGGCCGAGGTCCGCGCCCGCGCCGCCGAGGCCGCGGCCAAGGCCGCCGGTCTGCTGATCGCCGAGCATCACTCGGTCGAGGCCGACCGGGCGATGATCGACCGCTCAATTGCAGGGCTCGGCCGCCCGAACTGATCGGCGCCAGGGCCAGTGACAGGACCGCGCTTCGGGCGACCGAGGCGCGGTTCGGTCGTTTTTGGCGGCCGAACGACCGCCCACACCGTTCAGGCTGAGCGAAGTCGAAGCCCAAGGGAATCCCTCGCCCTGCGTGTGAAGAGGGCAGGGCGTGGGCTTCGACTTCGCTCAGCCCGAACGGGGGATGGGAAAGCCAATTTCTTCTCAAGCTCGACTTGGGGAGGGGGCCCGCCGGGCCAGGCCCCACATGACATAACCCCGCAAGCACGGGGCCGCATCGCCGTCTCTTCCGGGTTTCCGGCGCCGATGCCCATAGTGCCGAGCCCGTAACCAAGGAGACGCTCCGATGGCATGGGTCATTCTGGGCATTGCCGTGATTACCGAGATTTGCTGGGCGCTCAGCCTGAAATGGGCGGCGACCGTTGCCACCTGGCAGGCGTCGAGCGTGCCGATCCTGCTCAGCTTCGTGAATATGGGCCTGCTGGCGCTGGCCATGCGCGGGCTTGCGGCCGGGACCGCCTATGCGGTGTGGACCGGGCTGGGCGCGGTGGGCGTCGTGATCGGTGGCGCGATCGTCTTCGGCGACAGGATCGCGCCGGTCCAGGCGGGCTTCATGGTGCTGACCGTGATCGGCGTGATGGGCACCAAGCTGTTCGCGCAGGGCTGAATTTGGGTTCGCGCGAAGCCGCGAAGACACGAAGAAGATGGTTCGCGCGGAGGCGCAGAGAGCGCGGAGAAAGAAGAAGGTCTTCCGACCGCCACGTTTGGAACGCCTCTGCGTCCTCCGCGCCTCCGCGCGAACAAAAAACCGTCGCGTCTTCGCGGCTTCGCGTGAACCAAAGGCACCTCACAGGGTAGCGATCCGCCCGCCGCGCTCCTAAATCGGCCGTAATGTCCGAGCCTCCCGTCGACCGCTTCAACGAAGAGAAATCCACCTTCACCCTGCGCGGGGCCGATGCGCCCGATCTGAAGGCGGGGGTGGCGGCGATCCGCAATGTGCTGGCGACGCTGCCGCTGCGGCCGGGCGTGTACCGGATGCAGGATGCGCGCGGCGATGTCCTCTATATCGGCAAGGCGCGCGCGCTGAAGAACCGCGTCGCCAACTACACCCAGGTCGATCGTCTGCCCAAGCGGCTCCAGCGGATGGTGGCGCAGACCCGGTCGATGACGATCGTCACGACCAACAACGAGGCCGAGGCGCTGCTGCTCGAGGCGCAGCTGATCAAGCGCTATCGCCCCGCCTTCAACGTCCTGCTGCGCGACGACAAGAGCTTTCCCTTCATCCTGCTGCGCAACGACCATGACTTCCCGCGCATCCAGAAGCATCGCGGCGCCAGGCGGGCGGTCGGCAATTATTACGGCCCCTTCGCCAGCGCGGGCAGCGTCAACAACACGCTGAACGCGCTGCAAAAGCTGTTCCTGCTGCGGTCGTGCACCGACAGCTTCTTCAAGGGGCGCGACCGGCCGTGCCTGCTCTACCAGATCAAGCGATGCTCGGCCCCGTGCGTGGGCCGGATCGACGAGGCGGCCTATGCCGAGCTGGTCGCGGATGCGAAGAACTTCCTCGGCGGCAAGTCGACCCAGGTCCAAGCCAAGCTGGGCGCGCAGATGCAGGACGCCGCCGAAGCGATGGATTTCGAGCTGGCGGCGATCCTGCGCGACCGGCTGAAGGCACTGACCTTCATCCAGGGGACGCAGGCGATCAACGCCGAGGGCGTGGGCGACGCCGACATCTTCGCGCTGGCATGTCGCGAGGGCGTGATGGGCATCCAGGCCTTCTTCATTCGCAGCGGCCAGAATTGGGGGCATCGCAGCTTCTTCCCCGCGCACACCACCGACGTGCCCGAGGAAGAGGTGCTGACCAGCTTCCTCAGCCAATTCTATGAGGAGGTGCCGCCCGCCAAGACGATCCTGCTCGACCCGCGATTTGCCCGAAGGCGAATTGCTGACCGAGGCGCTGGGCGAGCGGGCGGGATACAAGGTGCAACTCACCGTGCCGCAGCGCGGCGACCGCCGCCGCCTGCTCGACCAGGCGAAGCGCAATGCGGTCGAGGCGCTCGACCGGCGGCTGGCCGAGTCGACCACCCAGGCCAAGCTGCTGCGCGAGGTGGCGGACTTCTTCGACCTGTCCGAGCCGCCGCAGCGGATCGAGGTCTATGACAACAGCCATATCCAGGGCACCAATGCGCTGGGCGCGATGGTCGTGGCCGGGCCGGACGGGTTCCAAAAGGGCCAGTATCGCAAGTTCAACATCAAGGGGAACGAGGCGGCGACCAATGACGATTTCGGCATGATGCGCGAAGTCTTCCGCCGCCGCTTCGCGCGCCAGCTCGAGGAAAATCCCGACCGCGACGATGCGACCTGGCCCGACCTGGTCCTGATCGACGGCGGGCGCGGCCAGCTCAACGCGGCCAAGGCGGTGCTGGAGGACCTAGGCATCGAGGATGTCTGCCTGGTCGGCGTCGCCAAGGGCCCGCATCACGGCCGCGAGGGGCGCGAGGTCTTTCACATGATGGACGGCAGCGAACGGATGCTGCCGGTCAACGCGCCGCTGCTCTTCTACCTCCAGCGGTTACGCGACGAGGTCCACCGCTTCGTGATCGGCGCGCACCGCGACAAACGCGCCAAGGCGATGGGTGCCAGCCCGCTCGACGAAGTGCCCGGCATCGGCCCGGCGCGGAAGAAGGCGCTGTTGATGCACTTCGGCACGGGCCGCGCGGTGCGCAATGCCAGCCTGGAGGATCTGCGCAAGGCACCGGGGGTCAGCCAGGCGGTGGCGCAGCAGGTGTACGACTTTTACCATAGCCGGTAAGAGTCTCCATTGCTTCCGAGGCCGATCGTCGCGGGCGAATTCATGCGTTTGTCAGCGGACGGTAAGCCATAGCGCGATAGCCTGCGCATCGGCCGTGCAGCTTTGCTGTCCGGCGGGAAGAGCCGCTCTGGAAACGGCTTCATCGAAGCGGGAGACGAGTGTGCCGATCGCTTTTGCCATTGTGCTTGCCGCGCAGTCCGTCAGCTCTCCGCTCTCGCACAAGGCGACCGCCTGTTCCGCCTCGGAGATCGTCAGGGTGCCGCCCGGAGACATGCTCCAGCTATTGGACGATTTCATGGCGAGCCTGTCATCCGGCGACCGTCACCAACTCGACGGCGCGCTCCCCCGTGGCGCCGATGGCGGAATCGAACGATGTGATCGCGCCAAGGGGAGCCGCGCCGCGTGCGAGGTCCATGCCTATATGCCGGCACTTCGGCGCACCGGGCTGATGCCAAGGTTCCGGGCAAGTCTCTGCCCCGCAAGACCGGATGCGCGGGACCATTCTCCGGCGTCGAAGCGATAGGCCTCCCGCTTCCTGCTTGGGCGGCGGGTCGCCATTCAGCGATGCCTTTCCTTCCCTCGCCCCTCGCAGAGGGGAGAGGGGAGAGGGTTGCGCAGACTTGGTCTTTGCCAGAGCAAAGGCTTAGTCGAAGCTGGGTGAGGGGTGGGCGCTTGCTTTGCGAGCGCGCGAGCCTTTGGGCTCGCTCGACCCCTCACCCAAGCTGCGCTAGCCAGCACGCTGGCAAGCTGCGCTAACCCTCTCCCCTGTCCAGGGGAGAGGAAAGAAGAAGCAATACTGGATGTCGATCCGACCTGATTTTTTCGGCCGAGGGGGTAGCGCGGATCGGCCTGCTCGCTCTCCATAGCATCCCACCCCATTCCCCCCTACATCCCCCTCCATGCACCGCGTCGCCCCCGCCATCATCCTGTCGGTCCGGCCACATGGCGAGCATGGGGCGATCGTGCGGGCCTTGACCCGCGAGGACGGGGTACAGCCGGGCTATGTCCGGGGCGGGCGGTCGCGGGCGCTCAGGCCGGTGCTGCAACCGGGCAACGGGATCATCGGCGAGTGGCGGGCGCGGACGGTCGAGCAACTGGCCGCGCTGACCATCGAGCCGGGGCATAGCCGCGCGGGGCTCCACGGCGAGCCGCTGGCTGCCGCCGGGATCGAATGGCTCTGCGCGTTGACGGCTGCCGCGCTGCCCGAGGAGCAGCCTTATCCGGTCCTCTACGACGCGCTCGACGCGGTGTTGACCGCGATCGAGTCGGCCCCGTCGGCGCGCGGCTGGGCAGGGGCGCTGGTGCGGTATGAATTGCTGCTGCTGGGGCAATTGGGCTTCGGGCTCGATCTGGAGCGGTGCACCGTCACCGGCGGGACCGCCGATCTCGCCTATGTCAGCCCCAAGAGCGGCGCGGCGGTGTCGGCGGGGGCGGCGTTCGGGTACGAGGCGCGGCTGTTTCCCCTGCCGCCCTTTCTGCGCGAGGGCGGGGCGGGGGACTGGCCCGACATCTTCGCTGCCGGGCGGATCACCGCGCATTTCCTGGCGCGCGATATCCTGGCCGGTCTGCGCCATGATCCGATGCCGGCCCGCGCCCGGCTGTTCCATCGTTTCAAAAGGGCGGTTGCGTGATGCCCGCCCGCTAAGGCAAAGGGCGCTCCGAACTCAGCTAAGACAACTCAGGTAAGACAAGGGGCCAGCCATGGCATTGATCGCGATCCTCGCCGGTGACGGCATCGGCCCGGAAGTGACGGCGGAAGCGCGTCGTGTGCTGGAGGCGCTGGACCTGGGCCTGACCTTCGAGGAGGCCAAGGTCGGCGGAGCGGCCTATGAGGCGGCGGGCCATCCGCTGCCGCCCGAGACGCTGGAGGTGGCGGGCCGCGCCGATGCGCTGCTGTTCGGCGCGGTCGGCGATCCGCGCTTCGACAATCTGGAGCGTGCGCATCGGCCCGAACAGGCGATCCTGGGTCTGCGCAAGGCATTCGGCCTGTTCGCGAACCTGCGTCCCGCGCGCCTGTTCGAGGGGCTGGAGGATGCCAGCTCGCTGCGCCCTGACATCGCACGGCGCATCGACATGGTGATCGTGCGCGAGCTGACCGGCGACGTCTATTTCGGTGCGAAGGGCCGTGGCACCACCGAGGCGGGTCTGCGCGAAGGCCATGACCTGATGCGCTATGACGAAGAGGAAGTGGCGCGCATCGCCCGCGTCGGTTTCGAGACCGCGATGCGCCGCCGCCGCCGGTTGCTGTCGGTGGACAAGGCCAATGTGCTGGAAACCTCGCAGTTGTGGCGCGACGTGGTGATCGAGGTGGCGAAGGACTATCCGGACGTCGCGCTCGACCATATGTATGTCGACAATTGCGCGATGCAGTTGGTGCGCGATCCGGGCCAGTTCGACGTCATCCTGACCGGCAATCTGTTCGGCGACATCCTGTCGGATCAGGCGTCGATGTGCGCAGGCTCGATCGGGATGCTGCCCTCCGCCGCACTGGGGGCGACGGGCAAGGGGCTGTACGAGCCGATCCATGGCTCGGCCCCCGATATCGCGGGGCAGGGCAAGGCCAATCCGTGCGCGGCGATCCTGTCGTCGGCGATGATGCTGCGCCACTCGCTGGGGCTCACCGAGGCGGCCGACCGGATCGACGCAGCGGTGGCGGGCGCGATCCGCGAGGGCGCGCGGACCGGCGATCTGGGCGGCAGCCTGTCGACCCGCGCCATGGCCGACGCGATCCTCGAACGCCTTTGACGCCCATGAGCGCGCTCCTCGAACTCGCGGTCGTCATCCCGACCTTCAACGAGCGCGCCAATGTGCCCGTGCTCATCGCCAAGCTCGACCAGGCGCTGGCCGGGCGGCGGTGGGAGGCGATCTTCGTCGACGACAACAGCCCAGACGGTACGGCCGAGGCCGCGCGGGAACTGGGCCGCGTCGACGGCCGCGTTCGGGTGATCCAGCGGATCGGGCGGCGGGGGCTGTCGTCCGCCTGTATCGAGGGGATGTGCGCCACCGCCGCGCCTGTGGTCGCGGTGATCGACGGCGACTTGCAGCATGACGAGACGTTGCTCCCGAAGATGCTCGACCGGTTGCAGACGGAAGGCGATCTCGACATCGTCGTCGGCTCGCGCTTCGTCGACGGCGGCGGGACGGGGGACTGGGACCGCGACCGGGTGGCCAAGTCGGCCTTTGCGACGAAGCTGTCGCAGCGGGTGCTGAACGTGAACCTGTCCGACCCGATGAGCGGCTTCTTCATGGTCCGCACCCAGGTGGCGCGCGACACCGTGCCGCATCTGTCGGGGATCGGGTTCAAGATCCTGCTCGACATCATGAGCGCGTCGCCGCGCCCGTTACGTGCGGCCGAAATGCCCTATGTCTTCCGGCTGCGGACCGAGGGCGAGTCGAAGCTCGATCATGTCGTGGCGATGGAATATCTGATCGCACTGTACGACCGCCGCTTCGGCAAGGTGGTGCCGGTGCGCTTCGCCATGTTCTCGGCGATCGGGGTGCTGGGCGTGGGCGTGCACATGGCGGTGCTCAGCCTGTTCTTCGTCCTGCTGGGCGCGAGCTTCCTGGCCAGCCAGATCGTCGCGGTGGCGGCGGCCATGACGTTCAACTTCTTCCTGAACAACGCGCTGACCTATCGCGACCGGCGTCTGACCGGGTTCAAGCCGCTGCTCGACGGCTGGGTGTCCTTCTGTCTGGTCTGCGCCGTGGGGGCGATCGCCAATGTCGGCGTTGCGGCCTTCCTGCACGATGCGCGGGCGAACGAGTGGGCGGTATCGGCACTGATCGGGGTGCTGGTCGGCGCGGTGTGGAATTACGCGCTGTCGTCGCGGTTCGTCTGGGGGCGGTATTGATGGATTCCCTTGGGCTTCGACTTCGCTCAGCCTGAACGGATCCTGGTATGAAACGCCGTTCAGCCTGAGCGAAGTCGAAGGCCAAGCGACAAGCTCACCGCCAATCGACAAACCACGTCCACCGCACGAACGACTTCGGCCCCGCCAGCGCCCCCGCCGTCAGGATCGGATAGAAATAGACGAACAGACAGGCGGCCGCGACCAGATAGGCCTCGTCCCAGTCGCGCAGCGCCGCCCGCCACCGGTCGATCGCCACCGCCAGCGCGACCGACAGCCAGATGGCGGGCAGGAAATAATAATAATAGAAGCCCAGCGACTTGGGGATGATCGCCCAGACCGCGAAGCCGCCGATCCACAGCGCCGCCGCGAACCCCGGCCGCACCTCGCGCGTCCGGACCCAGCCCAGCGCGCAGGCCGCCACCGCGACCAGCCCGCCCCACATCACCGCCGGATTGCCGAGCAGGAAGATGCCCCGCTGCGCCCCGTCGGCGACCTCGTAGAAATACCAGATAGGCCGCCCGATCACCGGCCAGCTCCACCACGCCGACTGATAGGTGTGCGCCGCCAGCACCTGGGTCTGGCGCGCATACATGTCGAGCTGAAAGGGCACGAACCCCGCCACGGTCAGCGGATCGCGCGCATAGAAAAAGGCCGGTGCGAAGGTCGCGGCATAGGCCAGCCCCGCCCCGATGCCCAGCAGCCCCCAGGCCGACCACCAGCGTAAGCCCGGCCAGCGGCTGGGATCGCCGCGCTTCATCAGGACGAAACCGATCGCGGCATAGCCCAGATAGGGGACCGCCGCCCATTTGGTCCCGACCGCCAGCCCCAGCAGCACCGCGCCCAGGCCCCAGCGCCACCGGCTTTGCGCGGGCGTGCCGCGCATTGCCCATCCCATGGCCGCGACCGCGAGCACGGTGAACGCCGCCATGAAGCCGTCCAGCATCGCGATCCGCGCCTGCACCAGCACCATGAAGTTGGCGAGCGTCAGCCCCGCCCCGATCGCGGCGGCGCGCGTCCGCCGGGTCATCAGCCAGACGATGGCGAACACGCCGCCGACGATCGCGGTGCCCGCCAGCGTCGACATCGCCCGCCAGCCGAGCGGATTGTCGCCAAAGGCCATCATGCCCAGCCCGATCAGCGCCTTGCCGAGCAGCGGATGCTCGATGTTCACCGGCCCCTCCAGCGCCAGCAGCGCGCGGGCGGCGGGGACGTAATGAACCTCGTCGAAGACCAGCTTGTGCGGCGTGGTCAGCCGCCAGCAGAACAGCGCCTGCGCGGCGACCAGAAGGGCGAGGAGCGCCGGGACCGGGCGGCTGAAGGGGGCGAGCAGGCGGCGCATGGCCCCAGGTCATGACGCCGCCGGTGAGACGGGGCAATGGGGTTGGTGGCGCCCGACGCGAAAGGGGCGTCGGTTCCCCTTTTCAATGGTCAGACAATTTGACGAAAGGCTTTGCGCATGGCACCCATGGCGAAGGGGCAGGGGTGGGGCGCAATCGTCCGACACATCCCGTCCGGTCCAGATTGCGGGAGAGTGACGTGACGCGAGCGGTTCGATCGATCTTGTGCGGGATTCTGGCGGCCACCGCCCTGTCGCCGCTTCAGGCGCAAGGCCCCACCGCCAATGACGGCCCGCCCCGGACCTTCGCGGTGCAGGGAAAGGGCTTTCTGCGCAACGGCCAGCCGCATCAGGTGATTTCGGGCGAGATGCACTATGTCCGCATCCCGCGCGCCTATTGGCGCGACCGGCTGCGCAAGGCCAAGGCGATGGGGCTGAACACCATCACCACCTATGCCTTCTGGAACGCGCACGAACCGCGCCCCGGCACCTATGATTTCAGCGGCCAGAACGACATCGTCGCCTTCATCCGCGACGCGCAGGCCGAGGGGCTCGACGTCATCCTGCGCCCCGGTCCCTATGTCTGCGCCGAATGGGAACTGGGCGGCTATCCGTCCTGGCTGCTCAAGGACCGGAGCCTCGTGCTGCGCTCGACCGATCCCAAATATAGTGCCGCGGTCGATCGCTGGCTGATGCGGCTGGGGCAGGAGGTCAAGCCGCTGCTGCTGAAGAATGGCGGGCCGATTGTCGCGGTCCAGCTCGAGAATGAATATGGCGCCTTTGGCAGCGATCAGGATTATCTGCGCGGGCTGGAGGCCAGCTACAAGCGCGCCGGTCTGGCGGACGGGGTGTTGTTCACCAGCAACCAAGGCGGCGACCTGGCCAAGGGGTCGCTGCCCAACCTGCCCTCGGTCGTCAATTTCGGGTCGGGTGGTGCGCAGAACGCCATCGCCAAGCTGGAGGCCTATCGCCCCGACGGCCTGCGCATGGTCGGCGAATATTGGGCGGGCTGGTTCGACAAATGGGGCGAGGACCATCACGAGACCGACGGCCGGAAAGAGGCCGAGGAAATGGCCTATATGCTCAAGCGCGGCTATTCGATCTCGCTCTACATGGTCCATGGCGGCACCACCTTCGGCTGGATGAACGGGGCGGATTCGCACACCGGCAAGGATTATCACCCCGACACGACCAGCTATGACTATGACGCGCCGATCGATGAGGCGGGCAATCCGCGCTACAAATACGGGCTGATCGCCGCCGCCATCGCCGAGGTGACCGGCAAGCCCGCCGCCCCCACTCCCGCGCCCACCGTCGCGCAGCGCTTCCCCGTCTCGCCGGTCCGGCGCAGCGCCTCGCTCTGGGACAATCTGCCGCAGCCGATCCGCGCGGCGCAGCCTAAGACGTTCGAGGAACTCGACCAGAATTACGGTTACGTCCTCTACCGCGTCACCGTGCCAAAGGGCCCGGCGGGGACGCTGATGCTGAAGGGCATGCACAGCTATGCGCAGGTCTATCTCGGCCGCAAGCTGGTCGGCACGCTCGACCGGCGGCTGGATCAGGAAACGGTGGAGCTGCCCGCGCGGACCGCGCCCGCGACGCTGGACATATTGGTCGAGAATACCGGCCGCGTGAATTACAGCCATGCCATCCGGACCGAGCAGGCTGGCCTCACCGGCGCGGTGACGCTGGCGGGGCAGCCGCTGACCGACTGGCAGATGTTCCGCCTGCCGATGGACGACCTGTCGGCGTTGAAGCTATCGGCCAAACCCTGCACCGGACCCTGTTTCTACGAAGCGGAGATGACGGTGGCGCAACCCGCCGACACCTATCTCGACATGCGCGGCGCGCATAAGGGGCAGTTGTGGTTCAACGGCCATAATCTGGGCCGCTATTGGGGGATCGGCCCCGTCCACACGCTGTTCACACCCGCGCCGTGGATGAAGCAGGGGGCGAACCGCGTCCTGTTCTTCGATCTGATTGGGGATGCCAGTGACCGGCTGACCAGCGTGACCAAGCCGATCTACGGCAAGATCACCAACCATCGCGAGGCGCAATAAGGTCGACCGGCTCTGCCCCTCCACCGTCAGGCGCAGCCGGTGGTGGAGGGGCAAGGCGTGCCGATAGGGTTATCGGACCGCCGCGGCCTGGTTGGCGACGATCGCGTCGCGCTGTTCCTGGCTCATGGCGCTGGCATTGACGTCGGCGGCCTTGATCGCGTCGGCGCGGTCCTCGGCATAGTCGCGGGTCTTCTCGGCCTGCTTGTCGAGCGCCTTGGCCTCGTTGCGCAGCATGTCCGCCTGGCTTTCCATATTGTCGGCGCGGTTGTCGGCGGCGTCCTCGACGCGGCCCGCCAGCTTGTCGGTGCCCTTGTTGTTGCAGGCCGACAGCGAGACCAGGCTGGCCGCCAGCAAAAGACCGATACGCATCTTCATCGTCATTTCCCCTGTTCGTTTCGGCCGCAACAACCGGATCATCGCAATTCCGTTCCGCTTCGGTAACGGCTACACTTGGCCGCGCGTGTCCGAATATCCTTGAACCCCGCCCCCCGGACCGGCAAATGGGCTGGCATGAAGCGAAAGACTGGCCAGGACCGTTCGATCACCACCCAATGGCGCCCCGCCACGCAGGCCGTTCGCGGCGGCACCGCGCGGTCGGAATATGGCGAAACCTCCGAGGCGCTCTTCCTGACCTCGGGCTATTGCTATGACCGGGCGGGCGATGCGGCGGCGCGGTTCGCGGGCGAGCAGGAGGGGATGACCTATTCCCGCCTCCAGAACCCGACCGTCGAGATGCTGGAACAGCGCATCGCGCTGCTGGAGGGCGCGGAGGCATGCCGGACCATGGCGTCTGGCATGGCGGCGATGACCGCGGTGTTGCTCTGCCAGTTGCAGGCGGGCGACCATCTGGTCGGCGGCCGCGCGGCGTTCGGCTCGTGCCGCTGGCTGACCGACACGCTGCTGCCCAAGTTCGGCATCGCCACCACCGTCGTCGATGCGCGCGACCCGCAGGCGTTCCTGGATGCGGTGCGGCCCGAGACCAAGGTCTTCTTCTTCGAAACGCCCGCCAATCCGACCATGGACGTGGCCGACCTGGAGGCAATCTGCGCCATCGCGCGCGAGCGTGGGATCACCACGGTCGTCGACAATGCCTTCGCCACCCCGGCGCTCCAGCGGCCGATGGATTTCGGCGCGGATGTGACCGCCTATTCCGCCACCAAGATGATGGACGGGCAGGGGCGCGTGCTGGCGGGTGCGGTGTGCGGTTCGGAAGATTTCATCACCAACACGCTGCTGCCCTTTACCCGCAACACCGGCCCGACCCTGTCGGCGTTCAACGCCTGGGTGGTGCTCAAGGGGCTGGAGACGCTCGACCTGCGCATCCACCGCCAGTCGGAATCGGCGTTGAAGGTCGCGCAGTTCCTGGAGGGGCGGGTGCCGCGCGTCCTGTGCCCGGCGCTGCCCAGCCATCCGCAGCATGAACTCGCCATGCGCCAGATGAAGGCGGGCGGCAGCATCTTCGCGATCGAACTCGATGGCGGGCGGACCCAGGCGCACGGGCTGCTCGATGCGCTGGAGCTGATCGACATCTCCAACAATATCGGCGACTCGCGCTCGCTGATGACCCATCCCGCCTCGACCACCCATGCGGGCGTCGCCGAGGACAAGCGGGTAGAGATGGGGATTGGCGAGGGGATGCTGCGCCTGAATGTCGGGCTGGAGGATGCGGACGACCTGATCGACGATCTCGACCAGGCGCTGCGTGCCGTGGGTCTGTGAAGGCGCTCTTTTCCCATGCGCTGACAACCGGGCCGGTGACGGTTCGGGTGTCGGTCAGCTATCTGCCCGAACAGTCGGAGCCCGAGCGCGGGCGTTGGTTCTGGGCCTATCATGTCCGCATCGAGAATGAGGGCGATCAGCCGGTGCAGCTGCTCACCCGCCGCTGGATCATCACCGATGGGCGCGGCGCACGCCATTCGGTCGAGGGCGAGGGCGTGGTCGGCGAGCAGCCGGTGATCCAGCCGGGTGCGGCCTATGACTATGTCTCGGGCTGTCCGCTGGCGACGACCAGCGGGGCGATGCAGGGCAGCTATCGCATGGTCGGCGCGGACGGCGAGACCTTCGATGCGGCCATCCCCCATTTCGCGCTGATCGCGCCGGCGGTGGAATCGTGAAGCGGACGCATCTGCCGCTCAACGGTCTGCGCGTGCTGGACGCCGCTGCGCGCCATCTGAGCTTCACCCGCGCCGCCGACGAACTGGCCGTCACCCCGGCGGCGGTCGGGCAGCAGATCCGCGCGCTGGAGGATACGCTGGGCGTCGTCCTTTTCCGCCGCACCACGCGCGGGCTGGAACTGACCCCGGAGGCCGAGGCGGGGCTGGCCCCGTTGCGCGCCGGTTTCCTGCAATTCGAGGATGCGGTGCGCGCGATGCAGGCGGGCCAGTCGTCCAAGTCGCTGACCATCGCCGCGCCGCGCGACGTGACCGAGAAGTGGCTGATGCCGCGCCTGGCCGCGATCGCCGCCAGCGATCCCGACCTGCGCTTCTCGCTGATCGCGTCGGACGAGGGGCTGGACTTCACCGAGGCCAATCTGGACCTCGCCATCCGCTGGGGTGACGGGCCCGGCGGGCTGGAGGGCGAGGCGATCGAGTCGGACGGGATGATCGCGATCGGTGCTCCTGGCGGTCCCGAAGACGCGCCGCTGATCGCCTGGCCCGGCGCGCCCGAAGAAGGAACGCCGCTGGTCCGCGTGACCGATGCGGGGCTGGCGATCGACGCGGTGGCGGCGGGGCTGGGCCGGGCCATCGTGCCGCAACTGCTCGCCGAGCGCGATCTGGCCGAGGGGCGCGTGGTCGCCACCGGCGAGGCGGTGCCGTCGCGCATGGGATACTGGCTGGTCGCGCCGCTGCCGCAATGGCGCCAGCAGAAGGTCAAGGCGCTGGTAGAGGCGCTCGGCGGGTAAGCGTCATCACTCCACGTTCCCCGGCGAAGGCCGGGGCCCAGTTGCGGTGCGGCTGGGGGAGTGGGTTTGTGCCGCGTGGGAGGCAAAAGCGAGCGCGTGGCGATGCCTCCCACGCAGCGTATCGCGCCCTCTCACCGACATCGAAGCTGGGCCCCGGCCTTCGCCGGGGAACGAGGAGTGGCTCCATTCCTCCCCTTGCAGGGGAGGAAAAGACGGTCAGGCCGCCGCTTCCGCGTCGAACGGCACCGGAAACTTCTTCGCGCAGAAGGCGCAGTCGACCTGGATCAGTCCCTCGGCATCCGCCATCTCGCGCCGTTCCTCGACCGAGAATTTGGTGATGACGCTGGCGATATACTCCGCCGAGCAGCGGCAACCGCGCACGATGGCGGGGCTTTCCGACACGCGGACATTCTGTTCCTCGTTGAACAGCCGCCACACGAGCGTTTCCAGCGGCAGCGCGGCGTCGGCCAGTTCCTCGGCCTGCATGGTCTGGCCCAGCGCCTGGACATGCTCCCATTCGGGGTGGTCGAGCTTGACGTGCAGCCGCTCGCGGCCTTCCTCGCCCTCGGGCAGATGCTGGAGGAACAGGCCGCCCGCGACGGTGCGGCCGTCCGGTCCCTTGGCGATCCCGACGCGCAACAGGCTGGGGATCTGCTCGGACTGGATGAAATAGCTCTCCGCCGCCGCCGACAGCGTCTCGCCGTCGATCGGCACGATGCCCTGATAGCGTTCGCCCGTCACCGCCAGGTCGAAGGTGATCGCCAGATAGCCTTGCCCGAACAACGCGAACAGCGTCGGGTCGGCGGGCAGTTCGGCCAGCCGGTCCTCGTCATACTGGATATAGCCGCGCAGCTCGCCGCCGCGATAATCGCACACCAGCAGCCGGATCACGCCGCTGTCGCTGCGCGTCTGGATGGTCAGCTGCCCGCCCGTGTCCTTCAGCGTCGCGCCCATCAGCGCGGTCAGCGTCAGCGCCTCGGCCAGCAGCCGCTCGATCACCGGGGGATAGGCATGCGCCGCCAGGATCTCGTCCAGCACGGGGCCCAGCCGCACCAGCCGTCCGCGCGCATGCTGCTCGGGGATGGTGAACGCGATCGCGCGGTCGAGGTCGGGCAGGGTGAGGTCGGTCATGGTCGTGCCTTTACGCGCCGGGAAACGTCCGGGCGATATGGTGCCGGTGC
The DNA here is from genome assembly GCF_030818415.1 of Sphingomonas sp. SORGH_AS_0950. Lineage (NCBI taxonomy): Bacteria > Pseudomonadati > Pseudomonadota > Alphaproteobacteria > Sphingomonadales > Sphingomonadaceae > Sphingomonas > Sphingomonas sp. SORGH_AS_0950. The sequence continues at coordinate 1,709,801 of NZ_JAUTAE010000001.1, read as the reverse complement.
GGCGGGGGAAAGAGAAAAGGCCGACGAACCCGCCGGCCTTTCCATAGATAGGATCGGTTCGCTGCCGATCAACCGAGCCGATCTCACACTTGGCCGAAGCACCAGCGCAGCACCGATTTCTGCGCGTGGAGGCGGTTTTCCGCTTCCGGCCAGATCAGCGACTGCGCCCCGTCGATGACGTCGGACGTGACTTCCTCATCGCGGTGCGCGGGCAGGCAGTGGAGGAACCTGGCATCCGGCTTGGCCAGCGCCATCAGATCGGCATTGACCTGATAGGGCATCATCGCCGCCAGCTTTTCCTCGGCATGGGCCTGGCCCATCGAGATCCAGGTGTCGGTGACGACGATGTCCGCCCCCTCGACCGCGGCGCGCGGGTCGGTGGTGCAGGTGGCACGACCTCGACCCAGCTCCAGCGTGCCCGGTTCCGGGTGATAGCCATCGGGGCAGGCGGCGACCACGTCGAAGCCGAGCAGCCCGCCCGCCTCGACGATCGAGTGCAGCACATTATTGCCGTCGCCCAGCCACGCGACCTTCAGGCCGGACAGGGTCTTGCCCGCCTCGATCACGGTCAGCAGGTCGGCCATGATCTGGCAGGGGTGCGACAGGTCGGTCAGGCCGTTGATGACCGGCACGCTGGCATAATGCGCCATCTCCTCGACCTTGGCATGGTCGTCGGTGCGGATCATGATCGCGTCGGTATAGCCCGACAGGATGCGCGCGGTGTCGGCGATCGTCTCGCCGCGACCCAGCTGCATGGTCCCGGCATCGAGCACGATCGAGGTGCCGCCCAACTGGCGGATCGCCATGTCGAAGCTGACGCGGGTGCGGGTCGAGTTCTTCTCGAACACCATGGCGAGCGTGTGGCCGGCCAGCGGGGCGTCGGCATCGACGCGGCCCTTGGTGAAACCGGCGCGCGCGGCCTTGCGGGCCTGGGCATCGGTCAGAATGGCGGTCACACCCTCGGGACCGGCGTCGGCGAGGTTCAGGAAGTGGCGGATCGTCATGGAATATTACTCCGTCGCCCCGGCGGACGGTGCCGCCGGGGTGGCAGGGATCATCAATCGTCGGCGGCGGGGACATAGACGCGCGCGGCGTCGGACAGTTTCGTCGCGAACTCGGTGATGTGGCTCTCGTCGATGGTCAGCGGCGGCAGGATGCGGATCACATTCTCGCCCGCCGCGACCAGCAGCAGCCCGTGATGGTCGCGGCAATGCGCGACGAAGCGACGGCTGTCGCTCTTCATCTTCAGCCCCTGCATCAGGCCATGGCCGCGCACTTCCTCGAACAGATGATCGAAGTTCGGAATCATCTGCTCCAGCGTGGAGCGCAGCCGCTGGCCCATCGCCTCGACATGTTCGAGGAAGCCCGGCTCCTGGATCACGTCCAGCACCGCCTCGCCCGCCGCCATGGACAGCGGGTTGCCGCCATAGGTCGACCCGTGCGTGCCGATCACCATGCCCTTGGCCGCTTCCTCGGTCGCCAGGCACGCGCCCAGCGGGAAGCCGCCGCCGATGCCCTTGGCCACCGCCATGATGTCGGGCGTCACGCCGTACAGCTCATGCGCAAAGAACTTGCCGGTGCGACCATAACCGCACTGCACCTCATCCAGCACCAGCAGCAGGCCATGCTCGTCGCACGCCTTGCGCAGGCCCTGGAGGAATTCCATGCTGGCCGGGCGCAGGCCGCCTTCGCCCTGGATCGGTTCGACCAGGAAACCGGCGGTGTTCTCGTCGATCAGCGCCAGCGCCGCCTCCAGGTCATCGAACGGCGCATAGGCGAAGCCGGGCAGCAGCGGCTCGAACCCGTCGCGCATCTTGGGCTGGTTGGTTGCTGAGATCGCGCCCAGCGTCCGCCCATGAAAGGCGTTGTTGAACGTGATCAGCGTATGACGCTGCGGATTACCATTGGCGAAGTGATAGCGGCGCGCGGTCTTGATCGCGCACTCGACCGCCTCGGCGCCCGAATTGGTGAAGAACACCGTATCGGCAAAGGTCGAATCGACCAGCCGCTGCGCGAAATGCTCGCCCTGCGGGCTGCCGTACAGGTTGGACACGTGCATCAGCGTCGCGGCCTGTTTGGCGATCGCCTCGACCAGTTTCGGATGGCCATGGCCCAGCGCGTTCACCGCGATCCCGGCGGCAAAGTCCAGATACTGCTCGCCATTCTCGCCATACAGATAGACGCCCTCGCCTCGGACCGGACGCACCCCGCACCGTGGGTAAACGGGCATCAGGGCGGTGATGGTCACGGGACGTCTCCTTCAAACAGCAAAGGGCGGCTCAATGGGCCGCCCTTCGTCACGATAGCCGATCACCAAAAGCGAGACAACACCGCTCCCGTCATCGCGTCAGGCGTCGATCACCTCTTCGTCCAGCCGCGCCGCATTCTCCTGGATGAAGGCGAAGCGGTGCGCCGGGTTGTTGCCCATCAGCCGGTTGACCAGGTCCTTCACGCCCGCCCGCTCCTCATATTCCTGGGGCAGGGTGATGCGGATCAGGCTGCGGGTCGCGGGGTCCATCGTGGTCTCGCGCAGCTGGCCGGGGTTCATCTCGCCCAGGCCCTTGAAGCGGGCGACCTCGACCTTCTTGCCCCGAAAGGCGGTGCGCTCCAGCTCGGCGCGGTGGGCGTCGTCGCGCGCATAGAGCGACTTGGCCCCGACCGTCAGGCGATAGAGCGGCGGCTGCGCGAGATAGAGATGCCCGCGCCGCACCAGATCGGGCATTTCCTGGAAGAAGAAGGTCATCAGCAGCGTGGCGATATGCGCGCCGTCCACGTCCGCGTCGGTCATGATGACGATCTTTTCGTAGCGCAGCTGGGTCGGGTCGCAATCCTTGCGCGTGCCGCAGCCCATGGCCAGCGTCAGGTCGGCAATTTCCTGATTCTGCAGGATCTTGGTCGAGGTGGCGCTGGCGACGTTCAGGATCTTGCCGCGGATCGGCAGGATCGCCTGGGTCTTGCGGTCGCGCGCCTGCTTGGCCGAGCCGCCCGCCGAGTCGCCCTCGACGATGAACAGCTCGGTCCCCTCGGGGCTGTCGGCGGCGCAGTCGGTCAGCTTGCCGGGCAGGCGCAGCTTGCGCGCCGAGGTCGCGGTCTTGCGCTTGACCTCACGCTCGGCCTTGCGGCGCAGCCGCTCGTCCATCCGGTCGAGCACATAGCCGAGCAGCGCCTTGCCGCGCTCCATATTGGCGGAGAGATAATGGTCGAAATGGTCGCGCACTGCCTTTTCGACCAGCCCGGCGGCTTCGGGGCTGGTCAGGCGATCCTTGGTCTGGCTCTGGAATTGCGGTTCGCGGATGAAGACCGACAACATCAGTTCGGAGCCGACCATGACGTCGTCGGCGGTGATGTCCTTGGCCTTTTTCTGGTTCACCAGCTCGCCGAACGCGCGCAGGCCCCGGACCAGCGCCTGGCGCAGCCCCTGTTCATGGGTGCCGCCATCGGGGGTCGGGATGGTGTTGCAATACCAGCTATAGCTGCCGTCGCTCCACAGTGGCCAGGCGACCGCCCATTCGACGCGGCCCTGTTCGCCCGGAAACTCCTGGTTCCCGGAGAAGAAATCGGCGGTGGCGCATTCGCGCCCGCCCAGCTGTTCCTTCAGGTGATCGGCCAGGCCGCCGGGGAACTGGAACACCGCCTCGGCGGGCGTGTCGTCGGTGATCAGCGCGGGCGAACAGTGCCAGCGTATCTCGACACCCGCGAACAGATAGGCCTTGGAGCGGACCAGCTTGTGCAGCCGGGCGGGCTTGAAGGCGAGTTCGGGGCCGAAAATCTCGGTATCGGGGGTAAAGGCGACGCTGGTCCCGCGCCGGTTGGGGGCGGCACCCACCGTCTCCAGCGGCCCCAGCGTCGCGCCGCGCGCGAAACGCTGGCGATAGAGGATACGCTCGCGCGCGACCTCGACCACCGTGTCCGAGGACAGCGCATTGACCACCGACACGCCCACGCCGTGCAGGCCGCCCGAGGTCGCATAGGCCTTGCCGGTGAACTTGCCGCCCGAATGCAGCGTCGACAGGATCACCTCCAGCGCCGACTTGTCGGGGAATTTGGGGTGCGGGTCGACCGGGATGCCGCGACCATTGTCGACGATGGTCAGGCGGTTGCCCGGCTCCAGCTTGACCTCGATCCGGGTGGCATGGCCCGCCACCGCCTCGTCCATCGCATTGTCGAGGACCTCGGCGGCCAGATGGTGCAGCGCGCGTTCGTCGGTGCCGCCGATATACATGCCGGGGCGGCGGCGCACCGGCTCCAGCCCTTCCAGCACCTCGATCGAGGAGGCGTCATAGGCGGGCTGGGTGCGGGGCGTGCCCGCGAACAGGTCATTGGACATAACGGGAACTATAGGGGCTGTAGGGCCGGTGCGCCAGCGCCGCCTGCACCCCCGCAAATGCGACAAAACTTTGCTTACGTTAAGTCGCGGGATATTTCGGTCGCATCCGTCCGTTCCCCCGGAACCTTAGCCAAGGGACACGGGAGAATTTATGGTGAAGTTTTGGATGGCGGGCGTCGCGGCCTCGGCCTTGTTCGCCGCGCCTGCGATGGCGCAGGACAGCTATGCGACGGGGGACGATGCCGCTCCGTTTTCGGGCGTCTATGTCGGCGGCAGCTTCGGTTACGACGTGCAGCCCAATGATGTCGGCTCGCGCCTGTTGTTCGATCGCAACGGCGACGGCCGGTTCGGCGATGTCGTGACGACCTCGACCGGCGCCAACGCCTTCTCGCCGGGCTTCTGCAACGGCGCGGCACGCAGCGCGCTGTCGCCCCAGAATGCGGCGACCGGATGCAACAACGACAAGGACGGCATCGCCTATTATGGCCGGGTCGGCATCGACCATCAGGTCGGCAACATCGTCTATGGCGCGGTCGGCGAGTTCGGCAAGTCGGAGATCACCGACAGCGTCTCGGGCTTCTCGACCACGCCCGCCTGGTACACCTTCACCCGCAGCATCGACTGGGAAGCCTCGGTTCGCGGGCGCGCGGGCTATGCGGCGAACAACACGCTGTTCTACGGCACCTTCGGCGGCGGCTATGCGCGGATCAACCGGACCTTCACCACGTCCAACACCGCCAACGCCTTTGCGATCAGCGGCGACCGCAACCGGTTCGGCTTTCTCGGGGGTGGCGGCATCGAGCAGAAGATCGGTCGCAACTTCTCGATCGGCATGGAATATATGTACCACCAGTATAACGACGACGAGACCCGCGTCCGCGTGACCCAGGGGTCGGCGCCCGCGACCAATCCGTTCGTGCTGGCGCCCAATACGGCGGGCACCGACATTCGCCGGTCGGACGACAAGTTCCGCTGGCATTCGCTGCGCGCGACGGCGGCGTTCCGGTTCTGATGCGAGGGGCGTCCCGTCGCTCGGGGAGAGCGGCGGGGCGTGCACTTCGACTTCGCTCAGTGCGAACGGAGGTTGGTACCTGACGTCCGTTCAGCCTGAGCGAAGTCGAAGGCCACGGAATTACGCCAGCAACGAAAAAGCCCGCCGGTCGCGAAACCGGCGGGCTTTTTCCATCGATCCCGGATCAGCGGACGCGCGGGCCGCCAAAGGGCAGCGGCGGCGGCGGGCGACGGTCGCGGCGGGGCAGCTGCGCCTGATAGGCGTGGCCGCAATGCTCGACGCAATAGGGGAAGCCCGGATTCACCTTTTCGCCGCAGAAGTGGAAGTCCGGCTCACCCGGATGGCCGATCGGCCATTTGCAGATGCGGTCGTTCAGGTCGAGCAGCGAGGTCTTGCCCGCAATCTCGGCGCTCGGCTTGGCGGGGACCAGGCGACGCGGCGGGGCGGGCGAGGGCGGGGGCTGCTGCTCGCCGGGCGACTGGCGGACGAAGCCGCCGGGGCCGACCGAGCGCAGGATCGGCTGCGGCTCGCGCGTCGGTTCGGCGGCGGGTTCGGGCGCGGCAGGGGCGGCCGGTTCGGCGCGCACGGGTTCGGGCTCGGGCTCCGGGGCGGGCGGCGGAGCGGCAGGGACCGGCTCGGGCGCCTCGGCCACCGGGGCGGCGGCGGGCTCGTTGGCCTTTACCGGCGACGGACGCGCCTGAAGGCCCAGGCGATGCGCCTTGCCGATCACCGCGTTGCGGCTGACCCCGCCCAATGCTTCGGCGATCTGGCTGGCGGTCTGTCCCGCCTCCCACATCGTCCTGAGCGTATCGATCCGCTCATCGGTCCACGACATTCGAAACCTTTCCTCACTTCATCATCGCACCGGCCAGTCATTGTACCGGGTTGCGGGCGGCCACGGCAACGGTTACGCGCTATGGCGATGAGCAGCCAGCCCCCAATCGGCGAAATCCACTCGGCGGTGCGCGCCGCCCCTGGTGAGCCCGTGATCCGGAACATCAACTGGGGAGGCCTGCGAACCCTCTATATCAAGGAGGTGCGCCGGTTCTTCAAGGTGCAGCTCCAGACGATCTGGGCGCCGTCGGTCACGACCCTGCTTTACATCATCATTTTCACCACCGCGCTGGGCGGGCGTCATGCCGTGCCGGTGGCGGGGATGCAGGTGCCGTTCGCCGATTTCATCGCGCCGGGCCTGATCGTCATGGGGATGATGAACAACGCCTTCGCCAATGCCAGCTTTTCGCTGCTGGTCGGCAAGATCCAGGGCACGATCGTCGACTATCTGATGCCGCCGCTGTCCACCGCCGAGCTGCTGGCCGCGCTGGTCGGCGGCGCGGTGACGCGCGCGGTGCTGGTCGGGGTGACCGTCTGGGCGGCGATGGCGATCTGGCCGGGCGTCCATGTGACGCCGCACGCCTTTTTCGCGGTGCTGTGGTTCGGCCTGCTGGGTTCGGTGTTCCTGGCGCTGCTGGGCGTGCTGACCTCGATCTGGGCGGAGAAGTTCGACCATGCCGCCGCCGTCACCAATTTCGTGGTCGTGCCGCTGTCGCTGCTGTCGGGCACCTTCTATTCGGTCGATGGCCTAGCCCCGGCGTTCCGCGCGATCAGCCATGCCAACCCGTTCTTCTATATGATCTCGGGCTTTCGCTACGGCTTTCTGGGGCTGGCCGATTCGCCGGTGACGCTGGGCGGCGCGATCGTGCTGGGCATCGACGTCGCGATGGCGGTGCTATGCTATGTGCTGTTGCGCAAAGGCTGGAAGCTTAAAAATTAAGTCCCTGCGGCTTAACCGCTTTTTCACCATAGAGCCGCTATTCCCGACTCTCTGCTCCAGCAGCGGAACCTCCTCTTGGCCGGGTCGTCAGCATGCCCGGTTCAGGTCCTTAGCGGGACCGCCTGCGCCGTCGATGCCCCTCGGGGATCGGGCCAAGCGGTCCCGGCCTTTCGCGCCCGGTGATTCAAGCGGCATTGCAAGCGCGCGCCAATGGGCGTAGCGGAGGACCCCATCATGACATCTTCTGCTCCCATGGCGGTCGTGCTCGTTTCGGGCGGGCTGGACTCGATGATTTCCGCCGCCTCGGCCAAGGTCGCAGGCTATCGCATCCTCGCATTGTCGGTGGATTACAACCAGCGGCACAAGGTCGAACTGGCCGCCGCCGCGCGCGTCGCCGAGGCGCTGGGGGCCGAGCGGCATATCGTCCTGCCGCTCGACCTGTCGGCGTTCGGCGGGTCGGCACTGACCGCCGATATCGACGTGCCCAAGGACGGGGTGCAGCCGGGCATTCCCATCACCTATGTCCCCGCGCGCAACACCATCTTCCTCAGCCTGGCGCTGGGCTGGGCCGAGGCGGCGGGCGCGCGCGACCTGTTCATCGGGGTCAATGCGCTCGACTATTCGGGCTATCCCGATTGCCGCCCCGAATTCATCGCCGCCTTCGAGGGGCTGGCCGAGATCGCCACCAAGGCGGGCGTCGAGGGCCAGCCGTTCAAGATCCACGCGCCGCTCCAGCACATGACCAAGGCGGACATCGTGCGCGAAGGTACGCGGCTGGGCGTCGACATGGGGATCAGCTGGTCCTGCTACGACCCGACGCCCGAGGGGCTGCATTGCGGCGAGTGCGACAGCTGCCGCCTGCGTTCGCGCGGGTTCGAGGAAGCGGGTATTCCCGACCCCACCGCCTATGCGGTCAAGCCGCAGGGCTGAGGCCATGAGCTATGCCGTCAAGGAGATGTTCCTGACGCTCCAGGGCGAGGGGGTGCAGGCGGGGCGGCGCGCGGTGTTCGTGCGCTTTGCCGGGTGCAACCTGTGGTCGGGGCGCGAGCAGGACCGGGCGAGCGCGATCTGCCGCTTCTGCGACACCGATTTCGTCGGGGTCGACGGCCTGGGCGGCGGGCGCTTCGCCGATGCGGCGGCACTGGTCGCGGCGGTCGAGGGTTTCTGGGGCACGACGCGCGACCAGCGCTTCGTCGTGCTGACCGGGGGCGAGCCGATGCTGCAGGTCGACGACGCGCTGGTCGAGGCGCTGCATGCGGCGGGGTTCTTCATCGCGATCGAGAGCAATGGGACGATCGCGGCGCATCCGGGCATCGACTGGGTGTGCATCAGCCCCAAGGCGGGGTCGCAGGTCGTCCAGCGCTCGGGGCAGGAATTGAAGCTGGTCTGGCCCCAAACGGGGATCGACCCGGCGGAGGTCGAAGGCTGGGACTTCGCCAACCATTTGCTCCAGCCGCTCGACGATCCGCGCGCGGAGGCGAATCGCGAGGCGTGCATCGCCATGGTCATGGAGCGGCCGCGCTGGCGGTTGACGTTGCAGACCCACAAGATGCTGGGGTTGCGGTAAGGGTTTTGGGCCGGCGTTGGAGCGTGCGCTTCGACTTCGCTCAGCGTGAACGGTTATAGGTATCAACCCGCCCCGCATTTGTTTTTGCAGCGTAATCCCACCCCCCGTTCAGCCTGAGCCCCTCGACTGGCTGGCAAGCCAGCCGCTCAGGATAAACTTCGGCGCTTCGCGCCGAAGTCGAAGGCCACGCCCGACGCCAACCCAACGCGGAACGTGCACTTCGACTTTGCTCAGTGCGAACGGAGGCTGAGTCCTTTAGTGAACGAACCGCGCCACCACGTCGCGGTAGCTGCGCGAGACCTTCACCTGCGCGCCCGACTCGAGCAGCAGGAAGCATTCCCCATTGGTGTGCGGCTTGACCTGCTTGACCAGGTCCAGGTTGACGATGGTCGAACGATGCACCCGCTGGAACCGGCGGGGGTCGAGTCGCTTTTCCAGGTCCTTCATCGTCTCGCGCAGGACCAGCGAATTGTCGCCGGTGTTGATCACCATGTAATCGCCCGCCGCCTCGATCATCTCGATCGTGTCAACATCGACGCGGAAGATCTGGCCGCGATCCTTGATGTTGATGAGCTTCTCGAAGCGGCTGGCGGCGACCTCGCCGCCTTCGTTCAGGTCGGCGACCGCTTCGGGAGCATGCTCGGCGAGCACTTCCTTCAGCTTCTCGACCTCGCCCGCGCCGCGCTTCTCGTTCAGCCGCTGGCGCACGCGGTCGAGCGTGTCGGCGAGTCGTGCCTCCTCGACCGGCTTCATCAGATAGTCGACCGCCTGCGCCTCGAACGCGCGCAGGGCATGGTCGGAATAGGCGGTGACGAAGACGAACAAGGGCGGTTCGACCTCCATCAGCCCCTGGATCACCGAGAAACCATCGAAACCGGGCATCTGGATGTCGAGGAAGACGAGGTCGGGCTTGTGCGTCTTGATCGCGCGGATCGCTTCGCGCCCGTTCGAGCAGCGCTCGATGATCTCGACGTCTTCGTGCGCCTGGAGACGGATCTCCAGTCCCTGGATCGCCAGGGGCTCGTCGTCGACGAGGATGGTACGGATGGTCATGCGGCCTCTCTGTTCACATTCTCAAGCTGGAAGGGGATCTCGATCTCGACCGAGAATCCGCCAGCCGGCGCGGAGCGGGATTCGAAGCGGTGATCCGGGCCATAAGCCTGGGCCAGCCGTTCGCGGATATTGGACAGCCCAACGCCGGTCGAAACGCTTGAGGAATGACGCACCTCGTGCAAGCCGGGACCGGTATCGGATACGGCGATCCGCACCCGTTGCCCGACCAGTCGCACATCGACGCGGATATCGGCGCCTTCCTCCTGCGGGGTGACGGCATATTTGATAGCGTTCTCGACCAGCGGCTGGAGCAGCAGCGAGGGCAGCCGGGCGCGTTCGGCCCGCGGATCGATCTCGAAGCTCGGGCGCAGGCGATCCTCAAAGCGCATCTTCTCAATTTCCAGATAGAGTTTCAGCGTTTCAACCTCTTGCGCCACGGTCACATGCGCCGTGGGCTCATTGGCCAGCGTGTAGCGGAGGAAGGCTGACAGCCGGCTTAACATCGCATTCGCCCGCTCGGTCTGCTTGAGCAGCACCAGCGTCGAGATGGAATTGAGCGTGTTGAACAGGAAATGCGGGTTCAACTGGTAGCGCAGCATCGCCAGCTGCGCCGACGACGCCTGATGCTCCAGCGCGCGCATCTCGTCGATCTGGTGCTCGACGATCAGATAATAGTTGATCGCGAAATAGAGCGCCGACCAGCCCGCCAGCACCTCGAAGGTGATGAACAGATTGCCGATCAGCAGCGAGACGGTGACCCCCGGCTGGGTCGTGGTGATGAACGAAAAGGAAAAGGCGTTGAGCGCGGCATAAAGGAACGTCGCGGCCGCCAGCGTCGCCAGCGTCAGGAACACCCCCGCGATGCGCGGCAGCCGCCGGTAATAGCCATAGAGGGTCGAGAGCAGCAGCGTGATGCAATAGCCCAGGATCGCCTCGATGATCACCGGGATGATCTTCTCCAGCGAAAAGCCGTTGGAGACGCCGACCACCGAACGCTGGACCAGATAGCCGGACCAGCCGACTGCCTGGAGTATCCAGAAGGCACGCGCCTTGTTCTCGAAAAACGGCCGCACCGACAATTGGTCGGAGGCGGCGGGCGAAGCGGTGCTGGTCGCGACGGGCGAATGGGTGGCCATGGCCGGGCGACATCTACACGGACCACAGGCGAAGGGCAAAGATTGGGGCAGGGGCAAAAGAAAGGGCCGCCCTTCCCGGAGGAGGGGCGGCCCGAAAGGTCCGTCGCCGGACGCGTCAGCTTAGAAGCTGAAACGTGCGCCTATGCGGATCTGGTAGAGGGACTCCTGCGACGAGATCGTGTCCGTCGGCGTCGAGTTGGGCGCGAGGTAACGATACTGGGCGCAAGCCTGGCTCGAGGTGGTGGCGACCGCCGATCCTCCGGCCGTGCCGGTCGCGACCGGCGTGGTCAGGCACTGCACCCGCACCGCCGCCTGCGTGTAGGGGAAACTGTACTGACGCAGCTGGCCCCAGTTCTTGTTGAGCAGGTTCGCGAAGTTCTCGATGTCCATGAAGACCTGGATGCGCGACGCACCCAGACCGGTCGGGACTTCCTGCGCCAGATGCAGGTCGATCTTGGTGAACCACTTGGAGTTGAACGCGTTGCGCGGTGCGATCTGGCCGCGATATTTCGACAGGCCGGTGGAGTTGATCAGCGCGTTCAGGGTGTCGCGGGTCGCAGTGCTGTCATAGGACACGCGCGCATCGTCGATGCCGGTCGGCACGTACAGCAGATAGCGGCTGGACGAACCGATTGTTCCGAAGACCGGGCTACGCAGATTCGAGGCATCCTGCATGGTCCAGCTATACGGACGGCCGATGCGGGTTTCGCCGAACAGCGCGAAGGTGGTCTTGTAGTCGCCGAAGAAGGCGCGCTCGAAGGTCAGGTTGTACTTGATGTTGTACTTCACCTGCTCGTTCGAGATGCCATAGGCCGCACCGTTGGGATCGAGGAACGCGCCGTTGCCATAGTTGGAGCTGGCGGTCGACGAGGTAGCCGGAGCCTGATCCTTGATGTCCTGATAGGTGAAGCTGGCGCCCAGGTTCAGGCCTAGATCGAACGTCTTGTCGACCCGCGCGACCGCGATATAGCTCCGGCCACGGGTCGTGTTCGTCAGGATCAGGTCCGAGTTCGTGTCGCCGAACGAGGTCAGCGCCGCATAGCGCACGCGGCCGTCGGGGGTCCGCAGCGCGGTGGGCACGACCCGCGCGTCGGTGAAGAACACCTGGTTGCGAACCTTCGAGTAGAAGAAGTCGGCACCGAAGTTGAAGCCCGACAACGCCGTAGGTGCATAGTCGAACGACAGGGTCGAGCGCCACTGCGACGGCAGCTTGAACTTGGGGTCCAGCGCATTGGTCGGGGCGGTCGACGAGATCGTGCCCGCATTCAGATAGTTGTTCACCACGCCGGGGATCGTCGTGCCGGAAACGCCGGTCAGCGCCGCGGCGCCGACACCTGCGGGCAGGTTGGTGGCCGAGTAGCTGCCATCGTTGTTCTGGCGGATGTCGATCGTGTTCGACAGGAAGCCCGTGTTCGAGAAGCTGTTCGAGACGTAGACGTCCGGCGAGCCGCCCGAGAAAATGCCGACGCCGCCGCGAACCGACAATTCCTTCGACGGACGCAGTTCAAAGCCGATACGCGGCTGAGCGATGCCGCGGCCGCTGATATAGGCCGTGTTGGCGTAGCCCAGGCGGTTGAAGAACGACTGGTTGAATGCCGGACGGCTGTGGCCGCCATACATGTCGTAACGGATGCCGTAATCCAGGCTGAACCAGTCGGTGATCCGCCAATTGTCCTGGATACCAAAGGCATAGGACTGATAGCGGAAGCGAGCCGCCGCATCGATCGGGTTCAGGCTGGGGACCGCATTGCCGTAACGCAGGCGCTGGGCGTTGCCCGCCTGGAAGTCCGCGATCGAGTCGAAATAATAGTTGCCCGCCGTGCTCTGCACGAACAGGTTCTCGATCTTGGTGTCCTGGAAATCGGCGAAGATGCGCAGGTCATGGTTTTCGCGGTTCAGGCGACCCTGGACCCTGGATCAAGCCGCCATAGGTGCGGCTGGTCAGGGCATTCGACTGACGCGAAACGTCCGGGCCCAGATAGACCGAGGCATAACCCGGCGCGCAGGTGGTCGATGCATTGGCACCGGCCGAACCGGGGTTGGAGCGGTCCGACGTCGGCGCCGCGCAAACCTGGAATTGTGCGAAGCCGCGACCCAGGACCGGATCCTGGCCGCGCTTGTAATCCTTGTAGAAAGCGCGGACTTCGGTCGAGAATTCGTCCGACCAGTCGCTGTTCAGCTGGAACACGCCGGTGTGGAGGCGGTTGCTGCTAATATAGCCGTTCGATTCCAGGCCCAGGCTGGGCGCAGTGACCGACGCGTTCTGGTTAAGCCGGATCGAGTCCTTGGTGTACAGATAGGTCAACGACGCGCGCTGCGTGTCGGACAGGTTGGCGTCGAGGCGCGCGGTCAGGCGGTCGTCGCTGTCCTGCGAGTTGTTCAGGATGCCGCCCGCATTGTAATTGTAACGGGACTTGGCGATCGACGTGATCTGGTTGACGGTCGCGTCGGTCAGCAGGCCACCGGCGTCGCCGACATTGGGGATGACCGTACCGGCGTTGTTCTCGACGGTGCCTTCGACGATCGGGGTGCCTGCGCGGATGCGCTCGCCCGCGACCATGAAGAACAGCTTGTCCTTGATGATCGGGCCCGAAAGCTCGGCGCCGAAATTCTGGATCTTGAACGGGGGCAGGGTCACGCGGCCGGTCGGCACGCCCGGACCCGCCTTGGTTTCGTTGCCGGTCAGCTTGTTCGACGAATAGGAATAGAAGCCGGTCCCATGGAACTGATTGGTGCCCGACTTCAGGATCGCGTTGATCGCGCCGCCCTGGAAATTGCCTTCGCGCACATCATAGGGCGCGACCTTGGTCTGGAACTGGCCGATGGCGTCCAGCGGCACCGGGCTGCGGCGGGTCGGCAGACCATCGGGGTTCAGACCGAAATTGTCGGTGATCGGCACGCCGTCGACCGAGAAACGGTTGAAGCGCGCATTCTGTCCAGCAAAGGACACGGCGCGGCCCGAGCCCGAGGCATAGTCGAGACGGGCGAAGGGATCGCGACGCATCAGGTCGCGGATGTCGCGATTGACGCTGGCGACCTTGGCGATGTCGGCGGCGGTCAGGACGGTGACCGGACCCAGGCTCTTGGTGCCCGCACCCGCGATCGACGATGCGGTCACGACGATCTCACCGCCGCCCTGGCCATCGGCGGCCAGTTCGACCGGCAGCTCATAGGGCAGGCTGGTCACCGTGAAGATGTCGGTAACGCGCGTTTCCTGATAGCCGGGCGCGGTCACCGTGACGGTGAACGGACCACCCACGCGCAGGCCGGTCGACGAGAACGAGCCGTCTGCGCCGGACACCGTCGATGTGGTCGTACCCGAAGGGACGTTCACGATCGTGACGGTCGCACCGGCCACGGGCGCGCCGTTCGCGGTGACGTTGCCGCGGATCGAGGAGGTGGTTTCCTGCGCGGCGGCCGCCGCAGGAATGGCGAGCGCGACGATGGCCGCGCCCAGGAAAAGCGAATTACGCATAGATAAAAGGTCCCCTTTTCGCGCGAAGCGGCGCGGTCCGGCCGTGTTTTCCGGCTCGGTTGAGCGTGCCCCTGACTGACGAACATTGCCGTTATGTGACAAAGTTCACGCTTACGACAGGGGGGTGATCACTCAATTGCCGGGCGTTGCAGTTTGGCAACGGTAATGGGAGCGATCACAGCGCCATCGCATTCGGATTGCGGTGATTTTCCGGTTCGCAAGGTTCCAGCGGCGCGCTCGGTCACGACAGGCGAGGGCCGATAAGGGCGCTCGACCGTCGGTGCGAAGGTGACGCCGCCGTCATGATTCGGCGGCGGCGTCGCGCAGGGTCAGCTGGATGCGACCAGATCGTTCCAGGCGGCTTCGTCGATCACCCGGATGCCCAGGTCCTGCGCCTTTTTCAGCTTCGATCCGGCGCCCGGCCCGGCGATGACCAGGTCGGTCTTGGCCGAGACCGATCCCGAGACGCGCGCGCCCAGCGCCTCCGCCTGGGCCTTGGCCTCGTCGCGCGACAGGGTTTCGAGCGTGCCGGTGAAGACCAGCGTCTTGCCGGTGACCTCCGACTCGCGGGTCTGGTGAACGGTGTCGGCGGGCGTCACCTCGCCCAGCAGGTCGTCGACGACCGCGCGGTTATGCTCCTCGGCGAAGAAGTCGAGCAGCGCATCGGCGACTTCGGGGCCGATCTGGGGCGTGTCGATCGCGGCGACGATGGCGCGCTGGCGGCGCAACTCGAACTTGCGCTCGGGCTCGCCCAGCGCGGGCACCGTTTCGGCCCGGACCTGAAGCGCGGCATCGATCATCGCGCGGAAGCCCGCCATCGAGACGAAGCGCCGCGCCAGATCGCGCGCGGTGATCTCGCCGACATGGCGGATGCCCAGCGCGAAGAGGAAACGGTCGAGCGATATGTCGCGCCGCGCGTCGATCGCCGCCAGCAGCTTGTCGACCACCAGTTCGGACATGCGCTCGCGCGCGATCAGCGCCTCGCGGTGCCGGTGCAGCCGGAAGATGTCGGCGGGCGAGGCGATCAGGCCGTCGCGGAAGAAATCCTCGATCCGCACCAGGCCCAGCCCGGTGATGTCGAAGGCATGGCGCGAGACGAAATGGATCAGGCGTTCGACGCGCTGCGCCGGGCAGATCAGCCCGCCGGTGCAGCGGATGACGACCTCGCCCTCCTCGCGAGTCGCCAGACTGCCGCATTCGGGGCAGTGATCGGGGAAGACGAAGGGCTCGCGGGCCACGTCGCGGGTCAGGTTCTCGACGATCTGCGGGATGACGTCGCCCGCGCGTTGCAGGACGACGCGGTCGCCGGGGCGCACCCCCAGCCGCTCGATCTCGTCGGCATTGTGCAGCGTCGCATTGGTCACGACCACGCCGCCGACCGTCACCGGCTCCAGCCGCGCGACCGGGGTCAGCGCGCCGGTGCGGCCGACCTGGATGTCGATCCGCTCCAGCGTGGTCTGCGCGCGCTCGGCGGGGAATTTGTGTGCGATCGCCCAGCGGGGGGTGCGCCCGACGATGCCGAGCCGCGCCTGCCAGTCGAGCCGGTCGACCTTGTAGACCACGCCGTCGATGTCGAAGGGCAGGTCGGCTCGCTGCGCCTCGATCGTGCGATAGATGGCCAGCGCGGCGGCGGCATCGGGCACGCGGGCAAAGGCGTCGGCGATAGGAAAGCCCCAGCGGCGCCAGGTCTCGACCATCTCGAACTGGCTGTCGACCGCGACCTCGCTCGCCTCGCCCCAGCCATGCGCCAGGAAACGCAGGGGACGGCCCGCCGTGATCGCGGGGTTCTTCTGGCGCAGCGATCCGGCGGCGGCGTTGCGCGGATTGGCGAACTGGCGCGCCTCCTTGCCCGTCTCGGCCGCCTCCTGCGCCAGCTTGGCGTTGAGCGCGGCGAAATCGGCCTTGCTCATATAGACCTCGCCGCGCACCTCGAACACGCCCGGCGCGGGGATGGTCTGGGGGATGTCGGCGATGGTGCGGACATTCTCGGTCACGTCCTCGCCGATCGCGCCGTCGCCGCGGGTCAGCGCCTGGACCAGCCGTCCGTCGACATAGCGGAGCGAACAGGACAGGCCGTCGATCTTGGGCTCGGCGGTCAGCGTGACGGGCTCGTCCTCGGGCAGCTTCAGATAGCGGCGGACGCGGCCGACGAATTCCTCGACCTCTTCGTCGGTGAAGGCATTGTCGAGGCTGGTCATCGGCCGGGCATGCGCGACCTTGGCCAGATGCGCGGCGGGGGCGGCGCCGACCTGGACGCTGGGCGAGTCGCTGCGGACCAGATGGGGGAAGGCCGCCTCGATCGCGGCGTTGCGGCGGACCAGCGCGTCATAGTCGGCGTCCGAAATCTCGGGCGCGTCCTCGGTGTGATAGAGGCGGTTATGATGCGCGATCTCGCGGGCGAGCGCCTCCAGATCGGCGGCGGCTTCGAGATCGGTTTGCGGCAGGGCGGGGAGGGCAGTCACGCCGCCGTGCTAGTCCACCCCCCGCCGGGGGATCAAGACCGCGATGACGTCAGTCCGGCGTCGCGGGGAACGGGCGTCTCGCGGGGATGGCGCTATGCCTCGTCATAGCCATGGGCGATCAGCCATGACCGGGCCTGTTCCAGATGGATGCCGACCATCGGCAGGTCGAGTCGATCCGCCAGCGCAAGGCAGGAACGCAGTCCCGCCACCAATGCCGTCATATCGTTTGCACTGGGCGGAGCGGGCGTGAAAGGCAGAGTGACGGGCATGCGATGAATCCGTTGAAGGCGTGCGCAAGGATCGAACGCATCGCCTTCATAACTGATCGACATCAGATATAAAATCGCATTGGCGTCGCCTACAGCGTTTCGAGCAGTCGGTCGGCCTGGGCGCGGGCTTCGTCGGTGATCGTCGCACCCGACAGCATCCGGGCAATCTCCTCGCGCCGTTCCGCCTCGCTCAAGGCGCGGACCCCGGTGCGGGTGACGGTGCCGTCATGGCTCTTGGCGATCAGCAGATGCGCCGCGCCGCGCGCCGCCACCTGCGGGCTGTGGGTCACGACCAGCAACTGGGTCCGCCGCGCCAGCCGGTGCAGCCGGTCGCCGATCGCGGAGGCGACCGCGCCGCCGACGCCGCGATCGATCTCGTCGAAGATCATCGTCGTCGCGCCGCCTTCCTCGGCCAGCGCGACCTTCAGCGCCAGGATGAAACGCGACAATTCGCCGCCGCTGGCGATCTTCATCAGCGGGGCGAAGGGCGCGCCGGGGTTGGTCGAAATCTCGAACTCGACCCGATCCTTGCCCGCTGCCGACCAGCCGGACGGCTCGACGGTGGCGACCACGGTGCGGAACCGCGCGGCGTCCAGCTTGAGCGGGGCGAGTTCGCTCTTCACCGCCTGATCCAGCCGTTCGGCGGCGGCGGCGCGCGCCGTGGAAATCTGGGCCGCGGCCTTGTCATAGGACGCGCGCGCGGTCGCGACGGCGGCCTCCAGCCGACCGATCCCTTCTTCGCCCGCATCCAGCCGCTCCAGCCGCCCGCGCAGCTGTTCGGTCAGTTCGGCCAGGTCGTCGGGCTGGACCCGGTGCTTGCGCGCCATGCCGCGCAGCTCGAACAGCCGGGCCTCGTCCTCCTCCAGCGCGCGGGGATCGTAGGCGAGCTCGCGATGCGCATCGGCCAGCCGCTCCTCGGCCAGCGACGCCTCGATCACCGCGCGGTCGATGGCGGCCAGCGCCTCGGCCAGCGCGGGGTGATCCTCGCCGATCCGCTCCAGCACACGGGCCGCCTGGCGAAGTCCCGCCAGCGCGCCGTCGGAGCCCTGCAAATGGTCCTCGATCGCGGACAATTCGCCCGCGATCTTTTCCGAACGCTGCATGGTGCGCCGCCGGTCGGCCAGCGATTCCTCCTCGCCCGGTTCGGGGGCGAGCTTGGTGAGTTCGGCGACCGCATGTTCCAGCCATTCGCGGTCGCGCGCCGCCGTCTCGATCTCCTCGCGCGCGGTGGCCAGCGCCGTCTCCGCCTCGCGCAGCTTCGTCCAGGCGGCGGCGACCGCGCCGGTGTCGATCCGCCCGAAACTGTCGAGCATCATCCGGTGGCCGCGCGGGTTCAGCAGTCCGCGATCGTCATGCTGGCCGTGGATCTCGACCAGGAAGGGCGCGATCTCGCGCAGCAGCGCGGCGGAGGCGGGCTGGCTGTTGACGAAGCCCCGGCTGCCGCCATCGGCCTTGACCTGGCGGCGGACGATCAGCGGCTCGCCCGGCTCGACCGCGATGCCCGCATCGTCGAGGATCGTGGCGAGGCGGCTGTCGGGGGCGGGGGGCTCGAAGCTGGCGGTGACGATCGCCTGGCCCGCGCCATGGCGGACAAGGCCGCTGTCGCCGCGCCCGCCAAGGGCCAGGCCCAGCGCGTCGAGCAGGATGGATTTACCGGCGCCCGTCTCGCCCGTCAGGACGCCCAGGCCTTGGCCGAAATCGAGGTCGAGCGCCTCGATCAGCACGACATCACGGATGGACAGCGCGGTCAGCATGGGGCGCGATATAAAGCCAAATGCCGCGCGATGTTATCCCCCCTGCGCGAAAATGATCCCGATTTGTTCGGGTGGGGCGCGATACATGGCCTTCCTCCCCTGCGGGAGGAGGGGGGGCAGCGAAGCTGACGGAGGGGGGCGCCCTGTCGAGCGCGCGACACCCCTCCCGTCAGGCCAGCGGCCTGCCATCTCCCCTTGCAGGGGAGGAAAAAGGCTTAGCCGGTCGGCGAGCTGTTGTTGCCCGTCGGGGTCGGGCGGCCCGGTGCGGCGGCGCTGGGGGTGGCGTTGCCCGCGCTGCCCGGCAGGGTGACGTTGACCGAACCCGGCGTGCCCTGCGGCACCACGGGCTGGCCCGGCTGGATCGGCGGGATCGTCTCGACCGGATATTCGCGCATCAGCTTGTAGGCGCGGTTATACCAGTCGCTGCCCGGATAATTGGCGCCCAGCACGGCGGCGGCGCGCTCCGCCTCGGGACGCACGCCCAGCGCCAGATAGGTCTCGGTCAGCCGCAGCAGCGCCTCGGGCGTGTGGCTGGTCGTCTGGTACTTGTCGACCACGGTGCGGAAGCGCATCGACGCGGCCAGCCACTGGTGCCGGTCCTCGTAGAAGCGGCCGATCTCCATTTCCTTGCCCGCCAGGTGATCGTTGACCAGATCGACCTTCAGCCGGGCATCGGCCGCGTAGCGTGAATTGGGATAGCGGCGCATCAGCTCACCCAGCGCATCGAGCGCCTGGCGGGTGATCTTCTGGTCGCGGGTGACGTCCTGGATCTGCTCGTAATAGCCGAGCGCGATCAGATAATAGGCATAGGGCGCGTCGCGATTGCCGGGATGGACCGAGATGAAACGCTGCGCCGACTGGATCGACTGGGTATAGTCGCGGCCCAGATAATAGCTGAACGCGCTCATCAGCTGCGCGCGGCGGGCCCAGATCGAATAGGGGTGCTGACGCTCCACCTCGTCGAACAGCAGCGCGGCCTCCTTGTAGCGGCCCTGATCCAGCCGGTTCTTGGCGGCGGTATAGAGCGTGCCGACGTCGCGCGCGACATAAGGCAGGTCGGTGCGGGTACGGTTGCGGGCGCAACCCGCGATCGGAAGGGCCAGTGCGGCGATGAGCGCCAGCGACAGCGCACGGGAACGGGGGTTACGCATCGCGCATGTCCTTAGCGCAGCCGGACGGCGGGGAACAGTCCTTCCGCACATGCGTCTGCGACGGATGCGAAACGACGCGGCTTGCCATCGACATATGGGTCGCGGCATGGGCGGGGCAGGGCGGAACGGCCCATGGCGCCGACGGTTTTCCCGTCGCCCGATCGGAAGGAAGATAGACCCATGCCCGCCACGCTGCTCCATACCCACCGCGTCGAAAAGCCCTGGGGCCGCCATACCCTGTATCCCGGCTTCGAGGATGCGCCCGCCGACGGCGCGCCGATCGGCGAGGTCTGGTTCCAGGCGCCGGGCGACACCTCGCCCGACCTGCTCATCAAATATCTGTTCACCAGCGAGAAGCTGTCGGTCCAGGTCCATCCCGACGACGAACAGGCCCATGCCCGTGGCCTGCCGCGCGGCAAGGACGAATGCTGGACCATCCTGACCGCCGAACCCGATTCGACCATCGCGCTGGGCCCCAAGGCGCCGATGACCAAGGAACAGCTGCGCGCCGACGCCCGCGACGGCTCGGTCGAGGCCGATCTCGACTGGGTGCCGGTCAAGGAGGGCGATTTCTATTACGCGCCGTCGGGCACCATCCATGCGATCGGCGCGGGGCTGACCGTGATCGAGGTGCAGCAGAACAGCGAGACCACCTATCGCCTCTACGACTATGGCAGCGACCGCGAGCTGCATCTGGAGGACGGGGTCGATGTCGCGCATCTGACCCCCTATCAGCCGATCGTCTCGCCGGGGCCGGCGGGCGAGGGGCGCGATATCCTGGTCGAGGGGCCGAAATTCGTGCTGGAACGCTGGGCGGCGGGCGAGCACGTCGTGGCGCTGCCCGAGGGGCGGACGGCCTGGCTGATCCCGATCACCGGATCGGGCGAGGTCGCGGGTGTCGCGTTCCAGGCGGGCCAGTGCCTGACCGTCACCGGTGCCGAGACGGTTACGCTGTCGGGCGACGGCGATGCGCTGTTCGCCTATGCGGGGACGCAGCGGCTGTAAGCCAGAGGTCCCGGACGGAAAAGCGCCCCTCCCGCCTTATGGCCGGAGGGGCGTTTTCGTATCAGAACAGGCCCGGCACGTCGCGCTGCGCGACCGAGGGGCGTTCGGGCTGGAGCAGCTTGCGCGCGCCGCCCGACAGCGACTGCGCCGTCGCGGTCGAGGCGCTGATCGGGGTGCAGGTCTTGCCCTGAAGGAAGTCCAGCGCGGCGCGGGTCGAGGCTTCCTGCGGATCGCCCATCTTGCGGGTCAGGTCGTCGCCCGCCTTGCAACTGGCGGGCACGACGCTGGCCAGGCCGTTATAATAGCCGCCCTGCTGATTGGCGTTCTGGATCGAGATGGCGATGACGCGCAGCCGGTCGTCGCACTCGCTCTTGTCGAGCGCGATCTGCCCCACCGGCTTGCCATAGGTGTTGGCGCCGATCAGCCCGCTATTGGACCCCATATAGGGCAGGGTGCGGTTCACCACCAATTCGCTGGCCGAGGCGGTGCCGCCCGTGCCGATAAAGGCAAGCCGGGTCGGTACGATCGATTCAGCCTGGGGCGCGAAATAGGTGGTGGTGTTGTTCGACGCCTTGCTGGCGCGGAAGGCGGTATAGCCCATCACGTCCGACGTCTGGCGATTGCCGCCCAGCAGGTTGTTGAACAGGTCGGCAATGGTGATCGCACCGCCGCCATTATAGCGCAGGTCGACGACGACCTGGGTGATGCCCTGCTGCTTGAAGGTGGCGAAGGCGGCGCGCAGCTGCGGATCGGCGGTGCTGATGAAGGTGCGCAGATTGATATAGCCGTAACGCTGGCCGTTCTCGACGATGACCTGGGTGCCGTAATTGGGCGACACCGGCTGGAGCGTGAAGGCCGACTTGGTCAGCGTGACGGTGCGGACATTGCCCGACGTGTCGGCGACCTGGAGCACGCGGGTCGTGCCCGCCGTATCGGGACCGAGCGCGTTGGACAGGCCGTTATTCGGATCGGCGCGAACGATGTCGGCGATCGACTGGATATTGGCGGTCGTGGTGCCGATGCCGCGAATCTCGGTCCCGCGATCGATACCGGCGGCCAGCGCGGCGCCGCTTTCGAACGACTCGGCGACCATCAGCCTGGTCTGCGAGGCGTCGGCGGTCAGGCGGAAGCCGAAGCCCGCATCCGCACCCGAATTATAATAGGCATCCTCCTCCTTGATGGAGGTGATGTAGGTGAAATAGCGATCCTTGCGCTGCGCCCGTGCTGTCGCGGTCAGCGCGTCGATATAGTCGCTGACGGTGGAATAGGGGGTCGGGTCGAGGCTGGCGGGCAGCGTCTCGGGGAAGAGATACCATTCGTTCATCTGCGCCGCGACCCAGTTCTGCCGGTTGCGCAGCGAGCAGCCGTTCGTCGCGGTGCCGCTCGAGCCGCCCCCCGAGCCGCCCCCGCCCGAAGGGGTGATCGTGTTCGACCCGCCATCGCCGCCACAGCCCGCCAGCGTCGCGGCCAGGGCCAGCATCGTGCCCAAACGTCCGAATCGCGTCATGAAATGTCCCACCCTGTTGGTCTGGACTGGATAGCCCATGGCCGTAACTGTGTCAGGAACGATCTGTCGCGTTGATGAACAATTCTTAACTGTGGCGAGTCAGGATGGGTATTTGATCGCGCAAGATGATCGCATGTCCATCATCTTTCGCGGCCATGGTTTTTGCCACCACCCGTTTCCGGGCTAGGATGAGCGTCGCGCATCGTGGGCGCGCCGACCGGAGTTGAAGGATTGATGCTGAACGTCCTGACCCTGTCGAGCCTGTTTCCCGATGCCACGCGCCCCAATTTCGGCATTTTCGTCGAGCGGCAGACGGCGGCGCTGGCGCAGCGGCCCGGTGTTTCGGTGCGCGTGGTCGCGCCGATCGGCTTGCCGGTCTGGCCGCTGGCGCGCGCCGCCCGGTTCCGGGCGCAGGCCGCGCTGCCGGTGGCGGAGACATGGCATGGGCTGTCGGTCGCCCGGCCGCGCTTCGTGACGCTGCCGGGGACGGGCGGGCGGTTCCATGTCGCCGCGCTCGTCCGGGCGCTGTGCCCGCTGCTCGACCGGCTGTGGGAGGAGCAGCGGTTCGACGTGATCGATGCCTCCTTCTTCTTTCCCGATGGCCCGGCGGCGGTGGCGCTGGGGCGGCGCTATGGCGTGCCGGTCTCGATCAAGGCGCGCGGCGCGGACATCCATCATTGGGGGCGGGCCCCGGCCACCCGCCATCAGGTCGCCAGGGCGGCGGCGCGGGCGGACGGGCTGTTGGCGGTCAGCGATGCGATGGCCGACGACGTCGCCGCGCTCGGCGTGGCGCGACAACGGATACGGGTCCATCATACCGGCGTCGACCAGGTGATCTTCCAGCCGATCGACCGGCCCGCCGCCAAGCGGGCGCTGGGGATTCGGGGGCCGCTGGTCGTCTCGCTGGGCGCGCTGATCCCGCGCAAGGGGCATCATGTGGTGATCGATGCGGTCGCCCGGCTGCCCGGTGTCGAGCTGCTGATCGTGGGGGAGGGGCCGGAGCGTGACGCGCTCGCCGTGCAGGTCGCCCGGCTGGGCATGGGCGAGCGGGTGCAGCTGGTCGGCGGCATCCCGCACCAGGCGCTGCCTCCGCTGCTGGGGGCGGCCAATGTGATGGCGCTGGCCTCGGCCTCCGAGGGGCTAGCCAATGCCTGGGTCGAGTCGCTCGCCTGCGGGACGCCCATCGTCATCACGCCGGCGGGCGGGGCGGGCGATGTGGTGACCAGCCGCACGGCGGGGCGAATCACCGCGCCCGAGGCCGAAGCCTTTGCGGATGCGATCCGCGATGTCCTGGAGCAGGCACCCGACCCCTGGACGGTGCGCGCGGCGGTGCGCGACTTCACCTGGGCGGCCAATGCCGCGGCGCTTCATTCGCATCTGGCGGGGCTGGTCGCGCGCCGCCAGGCGGCCGCTCAGGCGTCGAGCGGGTAGAGCGCGGCAACGATCTTGCGCCCCTCGGAGCGCAGCACGCCCCAGGCGCGGGCGGCGGCGCGGCTGTCCATCGCCTCGACGCCCAGTCCGCGCGCCTCCAGCGCCTCGATCAGCGCACGCGGCGCGCGGCGCAGCGTCGCGCCGGTGCCGAGCAGCAGGAATTCCGGCGCCTCGTCGATCAGCGACGCCACCGCCTGTGCATCAAGCGCCTCGAAGGGCGGCGGGCTCCACGGCTCATGCCAGTCGGGCGAGAGCAGCAGCGCAGGGTAGGCGATCTCCCCGACCCGGAAGCCCGTGGCGGCAAAGCCACGGACGATCGGGCCGGGGGCGGTCGGATCGCGGGTGATGCGGATCGAGTCGCTCATGCGCCCGGCTCACCCCTCTCGCGGGGTGATGCGCTCGGCGTCGGCGATGCTGCGCTTGTCGGTCGTGCCGGGCTTTTCGCGGTTCGGCTCGGCGCGCAGGCCCAGCGTGATGAGCAGCGAGGACGAGACGTAGATCGACGAATAGGTGCCGACCACGATGCCCAGGATCATCGCCGCAGTGAAGCCGCGCAGCACATGGCCGCCCAGCAGCAGCAGCGCGATCAGCGCCAGCAGGATCGTGACCGAGGTCATGACCGTGCGCGGCAGCGTCTCGTTGACCGACAGGTTGATGATCTCGCGCATGTCCATCTTGCGATAACGGCGCATATTCTCGCGGATGCGGTCGTCGATCACGATCTTGTCGTTGATCGAATAGCCGATGATGGTCAGGAACGCCGCGATGATCGTCAGGTCCAGCTCGAACTGGGTGATCGCAAAGAAGCCCAGCGTGACGAGAAGGTCGTGGACGATGGCGACGATGGTCGACACGCCGAACTGCCATTCGAAGCGGAAGATGGCGAACAGGCCGATGCCCAGGATCGCCAGGACGACCGCCAGCACGCCGTGCTTGATCAACTCGCCCGACACCTTGCCCGACACCGTGTCGTAACGGCTGAAGGTCGCGCCGGGGAATTGCTGGCCCAGCGCGGTCTCGACCTTGCGGACGACGGCGTTGGTCGCGCCTTCGTCGTTGGAGGCCGGGGCGGGCAGGCGGATGCTGATGGTCCGGCCGTCGCCGACCGTCTGGATATTGGCTTCGCCGACACCCAGCCCGTCGATGACCGAACGCACGCGGTCGGCCGAGGGCGGGGTGGGGAATTTCTCCTCGATCATCAGGCCGCCGACAAAGTCGACGCCCAGATTGAGACCCCTGGCGAACGTCACGCCGACCGCCAGCAGGGTGAGCGCGAGCGTCAGCCCGAACGCCCAGCCGCGCAGGCGGACAAAGTCGATGTTCGTGTTGTCGGGGACGAGTTTCAGGAGGCGCATGATCTGTTCTCCTGCCTCAAATATTGATGGTCTTGGGCTTTTCGCGGCGCAACCACAGCGCCACGAGCATCCGCGTGAAGGTAACGGCGGTGAACACGCTGGTCACGATGCCGATCAGCAGCACGACCGCGAAGCCCTTGACCGGGCCCGAGCCCAGCACGAGCATGATGACGCCCGAAATGGCGTGGGTCACGTTCGCCTCGAAGATGGTGCGGCTGGCTTCCTTATAGCCCAGCTCGACCGACTGGATGACGCTTCGCCCGCGCCTGCGTTCCTCGCGGATACGCTCGTTGATCAGCACGTTGGCGTCGACCGCGGTGCCGATGGTCAGGATGAAGCCCGCGATACCCGGCAGGGTCAGCGTCGCGTTCAGCATCGCCATGACCGCCAGGATGACCAGCACGTTGATGACGACCGCGATGTTCGCATAGATGCCGAACCGACCATAGGTGACGGTCATGAAGACGATGACGGCGACCGCCGCGATCGCCGAGGCCAGGATACCGGCGCGGATCGAATCGGCGCCCAGGTCGGGGCCGACGGTGCGTTCCTCGACGACCTTCAGGTCGATCGGCAGCTTGCCCGAACGCAGCGAGATCGCGAGCTGGTTGGCGGTGTCGACGGTGAAGTTGCCCATGATCTGGGCACGACCGCCCAGGATCGGTTCGTTGATATTGGGAGCCGACAGCACCTGGCCATCGAGGATGATAGCGAACGGCTTGCCGGTATTTTCCTGCGTGATCCGCGCGAACTTGCGACCGCCCTGCGCGTCGAAGGTGATCGCCACCTGCGGCGCATTGGTCTGCTGGTCGAAGGTCTGCTGCGCGTCGATCAGCTGGTCGCCCGAGATGATGACCGGCCGCTTGACCGCGATCACCGGCGCGCCCAGCGGGTTGCCGGGATAGGGCAGGACCTGGCTGCCGGCGGGGGCGTTGCCCTTGACCACCTCGGCCGGGTTGGCGGTCGTGTCGACCAGCTTGAACTCCAGCTTGGCGGTCTTGCCGATCAGGTCCTTCAGCTGTTGCGGATCCTGAAGACCCGGCACCTGCACCACGATGCGGTTGCTGCCCTGCTGAAGGATCGTCGGCTCCTTGGTGCCCAGCGCGTCGATGCGGCGACGTACGACCTCGGTCGCGGTCTTCATCGCGGTGTCGACCGCCTGGGTCAGGCCCGCCTGGGTCGGCTTCAGCACGAAGCGCGAGGTGTCGACGACCTGGATGTCCCATTCGCGCTGGCCGGTCATGCCCGCCCCGCCGCCGGTGATCGACAGCAGCCGCTCACGCGCCGCATCGACCTGGGTCGGATCGCGCAGCATGAAGCTGAGCTGTCCGCCGCGGACCGAGATGTCGCCGATCTCGATGCGCGGATTGCCTCGCCGCATCTCCGCCGCCACTTGGTCGCGCATCGTCTCCAGCCGCGAATTGGCGAGGTCGGCGGTGTCCGCCTCCAGCAGCAGATAGCTGCCGCCCGCCAGATCGAGGCCCTTGTTCACACGCGGGTGCGGAATCGAACCCCAGGTGTTGGTGACGCTCTCGGGCAGAAAGCTCGGGATCGCCAGCAGGCACAGGGCCGCCAGCAGCGCGACGATGGAAGCGACCTTCCAGCGGGGGAAATCGAGCATCGGGTCAGTCGTTCGCGGGCTTGGCGTTCGGATTGACCACGTCGGTCAACGTCGCTTTGACCACCCGGACGCGGACGTTCGGCGCGATCTCGACCTCGACCAGCTGGTCCTCGACGCGGGTCACCTTGCCGACGATGCCGCCCGCCGTGGTGACCTGATCGCCCTTCTTGACCCCCTCGATCGAGGCTTGCAGCGTCTTCATGCGGCGCTGTTGCGGGCGGATCATCAGGAAATAGAAGACCACGAAGACGAGGAGCAGCGGCGCCAGGCTGAGGAACGAGGCGGCGCCGCTCGATGCGGTGGCCCCGGTGGCGGCAGCCATCGCGGCGACTGGGGCGGTGAAGGGAATGAACATTCGGACCCGTCTATGCTGAATGGGCACGGGCACCCGCCGACCGCGAACGATCGACCAGCCCCCATGTCGGATAGCCTGCCCGCTACCATCGCAGGCGAACAGGCGCAATGGAGCGCCGGATGTGGGGTGCGCACTATCTTCACATCAAGGCTTGCATCCTTCGGAAAACCCGCCTAGAGGCCGCCGCTCGGTCGGGGCGTAGCGCAGCCTGGTAGCGCATCACACTGGGGGTGTGGGGGTCGCAGGTTCGAATCCTGTCGCCCCGACCAATCTTCTACTGACATCGGTGGACGACGACGAAGCGGGCGAAAGCCCGCTTTTTTCGTTTCTGGACCCCTTAATTCCTCCCCATCGCAGATGGGGAGGGGGACCGCCGCGAAGCGGTGGTGGTGGGGCAAGCCCCTCCGGCCCCTCCACCCCTCCCCAAGCGAGCGGTTCCCCTCCCCAAGCGAGCTTGGGGAGGAATGCGTTATCGCACCGTCATGCCCGCCGCCGCGATCTGCGACAGCAGGTTCGCCCGCACCGCATCCGATACCGGCGGCAAGGGCCGCGCCGCCTTGCCGTGGCGCAGGCGTTCGCGGTCCCTCTCGTCCGGCTCCACCCGCCGCACCCGTACCGCCGCCTTGCCGACCGTGCGCAGGCCGAGCTGTTCGGCGGCGCCGCGCGACAGGTCGATGATCCGCGACGATCCCGCGAACGGCCCGCGATCATTGACCCGCACGATGATCCGCCGCCCCGTGTCCAGCGCCGTCACCTCGACATAGCTGGGCAGGGGCAGGGTGGTATGCGCCGCCGTCGCCCAGCCGGGGCGGAAACGCTCGCCATTCGCGGTGCGCTTGCCCGATTCGCTGCCATACCAGCTGGCATAGCCCAGCATGTCATAGGTCGCGTCCTCGGCGGGCACATAGGTGACGCCGCGCACCGTATAGGGCTTGCCGATCCGCACCGGATAATCGCTGACCGGCCGGTAATTCCCGCCCGAACAGGCCGCGACCAGGCACGCCGCCGCCGGCGCCCAGCGGCGCCATCGTTTCACATCCACCATGTGATCCGGATTAAGCCGCGCGTCCGGCCCGATAAAGCGGTTTGCGCCTCCATCCGCCGCAGACTATCCCCATGCCGACCGGCAACGGCTTTCAGCCCGACCGCCGGTCAATCGCGCCGGTGCCCCTCGGGGCTTGAAACGGGAATGGGGTGAAGATCCCCAGCTGTCCCTGCAACTGTAAGCGGTGAGCGAGCGACGCCGGTCCCTGCGACAGGGGACAGCCACTGGAGCCATCCGGGAAGGCCGTGTCGCGTGCGCTTCGACCCGCAAGCCAGGAGACCTGCCGGTGCGAGTCGCTCTTGCCGCGATCCAGGGGATGGTCACCGGCTGGATATATTGTATCATACGAGCGACGCCCATCGGCCGAGACGAATCGGCCATCCCGCCCGGCGTGCGTCCGTGGGGTGGGATGGCGACCGCGACAGCGGAGTTCGGCCCTTGTCGCAATGACGCCGGGGGTTATCACCCATGTCCTACCATCATGCCGGAGCGCCGCGCGCCCGGTTGCCGCTGAAGAAGCGGGTCGCGCTGCTGATGGGCGCGCTGGTCTTCGTCAATATCGCCGTCTGGGGCTGGGCGCTGAGCGTCTTCGCGAGCAACAGCCTGATGCTCGGCACCGCGCTGCTCGCCTATAGCCTGGGGCTGCGCCATGCGGTCGATGCCGACCACATCGCCGCGATCGACAATGTCACCCGCAAGCTGATGCAGGACGGCCAGCGCCCGATCGCGGTCGGGCTGTGGTTCGCGATCGGCCATTCCGCCATCGTCCTGATCGCGGCGACCACGATCGCGCTCGCCGCCAGCACCCTGTCCGACTTCGAGGCGTTCGGGCAGAGCGGCGGGACCATCGCCACCATCGTCTCGGCGAGTTTCCTGTTCGCCATCGCGATCATGAACCTCATCATCCTGCGCGATGTCTGGACCCGGTTCCGCCGGGTCGCGCGCGGCGAGCCGATGGCGGAGGCGGATGCCGCGATGATGTTTTCGGGGCAGGGGCCGTTGTCGCGCCTCTTCCGTCCGCTGTTCCGGCTGATCCGGCGGAGCTGGCACATGGCGCCGCTGGGTTTCCTGTTCGGGCTGGGTTTCGACACTGCGACCGAGGTCGCCATTCTCGGCCTGTCGGGCGCGCATGCGGCGGACGGCGTGTCGCTGGCGACGATCCTGGTCTTCCCCGTGCTGTTCGCGGTGGGCATGGCGCTGATCGACACCGCCGACGGGCTGGTGATGCTGGGCGCGTATGAATGGGCGTTCGTCCATCCGCTTCGCAAGCTCTATTACAACATGACGATCACCCTGGTTTCGGCGCTGGTCGCGCTGGTGATCGGCGGCATCCAGGCGACCGCGCTGCTCGCCGAGCGGTTCGGCTGGACGGCGGGGCCGTTCCGCTATGCGGGGGCGCTGTCGGAGCATTTCAACGTGCTGGGCTTCGCCATCGTCGGGCTGTTCGTGATCTGCTGGGGGGCGAGTTTCCTCCTCTATCGCTGGCGCGGGTTCGCCGCGATGGAGGCGCGAATTGCCAAGCCCGGCGCGGCGGGATAAATGCCGCACATCGGGGCCGAAACGCCCCGAAGATCGCGCCGGTGCCCCTTGGGGCTTTGAAACGGGAATGGGGTGCAAATCCCCGGCTGTCCCTGCAACTGTAAGCGGCGAGCGAGCGATGCTGGTGCCCCATCGGAGGCACGGCCACTGGAGCGATCCGGGAAGGCGCATCCCTTCGCTTTGACCCGCGAGCCAGGAGACCTGCCGGCGTCATGGTCGCTCTTGCCTGGACCCAGGGGGTGGTCGGGGCACGGTTCTCCGTCGGGGAGCGACGAAGCCATGCGGCCGGGGTCGCATCGGTCGCCGACACGCGGGGCGGACGCATTCGACTGCGCCCGTCCGTCACCGCTCCGGCGATCGGTCCCGTGTCCGCGCTCGCTCGTCCGGCGCGTCGGAGAAATAGCATGCGTGACCTCAGCAAGGTCCCCGTCACCATCGTCACTGGCTTTCTGGGCGCCGGCAAGACCACGCTCATCAGCCATCTGATCCGCCATGCGGGCGGTCGCCGCCTGGCGGTCGTCGTCAACGAATTCGGCACTTTGGGCGTCGATGGCGACATCCTGCAAAGCTGCGCCATCCCCGACTGCCCGGCGGAGAATATCGTCGAGCTGGCCAATGGCTGCATCTGCTGCACCGTCGCCGACGACTTCATCCCGACGGTCGAAAAGCTGCTGGCGATGGAGCCGCGCCCTGATCACATCCTGATTGAGACCTCCGGTCTGGCGCTGCCCAAGCCGCTGTTGAAGGCATTCGACTGGCCCGCGATCCGCTCGCGTATCACCGTCGACGGCGTGGTCGCACTGGCCGATGCCGAGGCGGTCGCGGCGGGCCGCTTCGCCCCCGATCTCGATGCGGTGGAGGCGCAGCGCGCCGCCGACCCCAGCCTGGACCATGAAACCCCGTTGTCCGAGGTATTCGAGGATCAGCTGGCATGCGCCGACCTCGTCCTCTTGACCAAGGCCGATCTGGCGGGGGCGGAGGGCGTCGCCAGGGCACGCGCGATCATCGCCGCCGAGGCCCCGCGCCCGCTGCCCATGGTCGAGGCGGTCGACGGCATCGTCTCCGCCGAGATCGTGCTGGGCCTGGAAGCTGCCGCCGAGGACGACATCGCCGCGCGCCCCTCGCACCATGACGGCGCGGACGATCACGAGCATGACGATTTCGACAGCCTCTCGGTGATGCTGGGCGAGGTGGAGAGCCCCGAGGCGATCGCCGCGCGCATCGTCACGCTCGCCGAGCAGCAGGATATCCTGCGCGTAAAGGGTTATGCGGCGGTCGCGGGCAAGCCGATGCGGCTGCTGGTCCAGGCGGTCGGCCGCCGGGTGCGCACCAGCTACGACCGCCCCTGGGGCGCGGGCGAGCCGCGCGGCACTCGGCTGGTCGTCATCGCCGAGCATGACCGGATCGATCGCGCCGCGATCGAGGGCGTGCTGAAGGGCTAGGCGCGTGCATCTCGTCTTTCGCGAGAGCCATGGGCTGGAGGAACAGGCGGTTCCGCAGGATCTGGGGCAACGCCCCGGTGACGTGGTGGTGCTGTCCTTTTCCGACAGCGACCTGAGCGCCTTTGCGGCGGGCTGGCGGGCAGGGGGATTTCCCTGGTCGCTGCGGCTCGCCAATCTGGCGGCGCTGGTCCATCCGCTGTCGGTCGATACCTATGTCGAACAGACCTTGGTTCATGCGAAGGCGATCCTGATCCGGTTGATCGGTGGGGCGGCGTATTGGGAATACGGCCTGCGCGAGGTCGAGCGGCTGGCGCGGGAACGCGGGATTGCGCTGGCGGTGCTGGCGGCGGACGGGCGCGAGGACCGGCGGTTGATGGCGGCGTCCACCGTCGATCAGGCGGTGGTGCGGCGGCTGACGGCGCTGTGCGATGCGGGTGGGGCGGAGGCAGCGGCGATGGCGCTGTCGACCCTGGCCTTGACGGCGGGAATGCCAATGTTGGCCGGGAACGAGGAAGGGGCCTCGTCACAAGCTGCATCGCCCGCGGCCCTTGCCCCTCCCCAACCCCTCCCCCTGCCGGGAGAGGGGCTATATGGGCACGCGTTAGCCACAAACACGCCCCTCCCGCAGGCGGGAGGGGATGGGGGAGGGCCCTCTCCGCAACTGGCTCCGGTCGGAGGCTGGTCCCCGAACGGCATAGCCTGCCCCGCCGCAACTTTGCTTAGGGCAACACGCCCCCGCGTCCTGATCGTCTTCTACCGCGCCTATCTCGCCGCCGCCGACCTCGAACCCATCGCCGCCCTCCACGCCGCCCTGACCGAACGCGGCTTCGACCCTGTGGCGCTGTTCGTCCCCTCGCTGAAGGCCGAGGGCGCAGGCCCGTGGATCGCGCGCTGGGTGAAGGCGCTTACCCCCGCCGCGATCGTCAATGCCACCGCCTTCTCCGCACGCGGCGAGGACGACACCACGCCGCTCGACGGGGCGGGCGTGCCGGTGTTCCAGATCGCGCTCGCGACCAGCGACCGCGAGGGCTGGGTGGGTTCGGCACGGGGTCTGTCGCCCGCCGACCTCGCCATGCACGTCGTCCTGCCCGAGATCGACGGACGGCTGTTCGCAGGGGTCATCAGCTTCAAGCAACCCGGCGAGCGCGACCCCGATTTCGACATCGCGCTGCGTCTCCACCGCGCCGAGCCCGCGCGGATCGCCGCCGTGGCGGACAAGGTAGCGGGCTGGGCGAGGCTGGCGACGACCCCGGCGGCGGAGCGGCGGCTGGCGATCCTGCTATCCACCTATCCGGGCAAGGACTGGCAGGCCGCGCATGCGGTGGGGCTGGACGGTTTCGCCTCGGCGAAGGCGATCCTCGGCGATCTGCGCGAGGCCGGTTATGATGTGGAAGCCCCGTCGGATTTGCCCGTCGCGTTGCTCGCCAACCGGATCGCATGGCCGGTGGCGGCGTATCACGACGCACTTTCCACATTACCCGAAGCGTTGCGCGCCGATCTTTTCGAAAGCTGGGGCGCGGTCGAGCAGGACCCGTTGGTCGAGGGCGATGCCTTCCGTTTCCCCGCCCTGACGCTGGGCAAGGCGATCGTCGCGCTCCAGCCCGAACGCGGCCGACCGAGCGCGCGGGGTGAGGATTATCACGACCTGTCGCGCTGTCCGCGTCACGCCTATGTTGCTTTCTACCTCTGGCTCCGCGCGCAAGCGATCGACGCGCTGGTCCATGTCGGCGCGCATGGCACGCTGGAGTGGTTGCCCGGTAAGGCGGTCGCGCTGTCCGATGCCTGCTGGCCCGAGGCGCTGGCCCGTGACTGGCCGGTCCTCTATCCCTTCATCGTCAACGATCCGGGCGAGGCGGCGCAGGCCAAGCGGCGGCTGGGTGCGGTCACTCTCGGCCATGTCCCTCCGGCGCTGGTCCAGGCGGAGACGGGCGCGGGGCTGGGGCGGCTGGAGGCGCTGCTCGACGAATATGCCAATGCCGATGGCCTCGACCCCGCGCGCCGCGACCGGCTACGCGGCCTGATCGCGGAGGAGGCGGACAGCGTCGGGCTGGGCGAGACGCTGGGGCTGGCGGGGGCGGAGGATCCGCTCGCCCGGATCGACGCCTTTGTCTGCGACGTGAAGGATAGCCAGTTCGGCGAGGGTCTCCATGTCTTCGGGCGTGGCGAACAGGGCGCGGCCGAGCGGGCCGGGCTGCTGGCGGGGCTGGATGGACGACGGGTGGCGGCGGGGCCATCGGGATCGCCCTACCGGGGCCGCGCCGATGTGCTGCCCACGGGGCGCAACCTCTACGCCATCGATCCCCGCGCGGTGCCAAGCCGCGCCGCGCAGACGCAAGGGGTCAAGCTCGCCGAGGAACTGATCCGGCGGCACATGCAGGAGGAAGGCGATCACCTGCGCACCCTGATCGTCGATCTCTGGGGATCGGCGACGATGCGCACGGCGGGGGAAGAATTCGCCATGGCGCTCCACCTGATCGGGGTCGAGCCGCTATGGGACCACCGTTCAGAACGGGTGACGGGGTTCGAGGTGATGCCGCTGATGCGCTTCGACCGGCCGCGCGTCGATGTGACGCTGCGCGTGTCGGGGCTGTTCCGCGACGCCTTCCCGCATCTGGTCGCCTTGTTCGGACAGGCGGTGCGGGCGCTGGGCCAGCGTGACGAAGAGCCCGAATGGAACCCCTATGTCGGGCAGGCGACCCCGCGCGTCTATGGCCCCGCGCCGGGCCGCTATGGCATCGGGCTGGACCCGGAGGCGGCCTATGACGAGGCCGCGCGGATCGCGGCGGGGGAAAGCTGGCTCGCGGCCTCGGCGACCGCGCTCGACGATGGCGACCGGCGCGACGCGGCCGGGATCGCCGCGCGGGTGGCGGGGGCGCAGGCCTTTGTCCATGTCCATGACCTTCCCGAAAGCGACCTGCTGCTGGCGGCGGACTATGCCGCGCATCAGGCGGGTTTCGCGGCGGCGCGGGCGGCGCTGGGAGAGGGGGCGGCGTCGCTCTATCATCTCGACACGCGCGATCCGGCCAGCCCCAGGGCGCGGACGCTGGCCGAAGAGATCGCCCGCACCGTCCATGCCCGCGCCGCCCATCCGCGCTGGGTGGCGGGGATGATGGCGCATGGCTTTCGCGGCGCGGCGGAGATCGCGGCGACGCTCGACCATCTGGGCAGCTTCGCGCATCTGGCCGACATGGTGCCCGCGTCGCTGATCGACCTGTATTGGGACGCGACGCTCGCCCGCGACGAGGTGCGCGACTTCATGGCGCAGGCCAATCCGGCGGCGCTGGCGGCGATGGAGGCGCGGTTCGCGGCGCTTCATGCGGCGGGGCTGTGGCGGACGCGGCGCAACTCGGTACTGGCGATGCTGGACGGCGCGGCATGAGCGGGTTCGTGGTCAAGGGCTGGTGCCCCGATGCGTGGCGGCCGATGATGGCGGGCGACGGCCTGCTGGTGCGGGTGCGCCCGGTGCTGGCGCGGTTGACCGGACCCCAGGTCGAGGGGCTGTGTGCGGCCGCGATCCGGCATGGCAATGGCCAGATCGACCTGACGGCCCGCGCAAATCTGCAACTGCGCGGCGTCGCCTATGCGGGCTGGCCCACGTTGATCGAGGAATTGCAGGCGCTGGGGCTGGTAGACGCCGACCCGGTGCGCGAGGGGCGGGGGGCGATCCTCGTCAACCCCGACTGGTGTGAGGGCGACGACACGCATGCCATCGCCGAAGAACTCCGCGCGCGTCTGGCCGAACTGCCCGAGTTGCCCGGCAAGGTGGGTTTCGTCGTCGATGCGGGGCCTGCGCCGATGCTGACCCACGCGCCCGGCGATTTCCGTATCACGCGCGCCGCCACTGGGGAGTTGCTGTTGCGCGCCGATGGTCGTGCGAGCGGTGTGGCCGTCACGCGGTTTACTGCCGTCGATGCCTTGATCCGGCTGGCGCACTGGTTCGTCGAGAGCGGTGGCTGCACCGCCGGGCGGATGGCACGTCACGACGCCGCTCTACCCGGTTGGGCGAACGGCGATATCGTGCCCGCCGCACCCGTCGTACCACTACAGCCCGGCACGCATCCGATCGGTGCGGTTTATGGCCTGCCCTTTGGTCGAATCGACGCCGCGTCGTTGGCCACCTTCGATTGCGCGGTTCGCCTCACCCCCTGGCGATTGATGATCGCGGAGGGCGTCGCACCTGCGCCCGCTATTGGAATGCTGCTGTCCGATAGCCCGATCCTGCATGTCGACGCCTGTGTCGGCGCGCCCGCCTGTCCGCAGGCGAGCGTCGAGACCCGCGATCTGGCCGCCCGCCTCGCGCCGTCGATCGAGGGGCGTCTGCACGTCTCGGGTTGCGCGAAGGGCTGCGCGCGGGCACGGGCGGCGGACTGGGTGCTGACCGGGCGCGAGGGGGCTTTCGATCTGGCCCGCCACGCCCGCGCCGGGGCGGCACCGCTTCACACCGGATTGTCGCCCGAGCGGGCGGTCGCGCTTCTCGGAGCCTGTTGATGCCCTATAGTTACGAAACCGATGGCGCGGCGATCTATCGCCAGTCCTTCGCCATCATCCGCGCCGAGGCGGAGCTCGCCCGCTTCGATGCGGAGGAGGAGCCGGTCGCGGTCCGCATGATCCATGCCGCCGGGCTGGTCGAACTCGCCCCGTCGATCCACTTCTCGCGCGGCTTCGCGACGGCGGGGCGGCAGGCGCTGGCGGCGGGCGCGGCGATCCTGTGCGACGCGCATATGGTCAGCGAAGGCGTCACGCGCGCGCGGCTGCCCGCCGACAATCCGGTGATCTGCACCTTGCGCGATCCGTCGGTGCCTGCACTGGCCAAGGATATGGGCACGACCCGCTCCGCCGCCGCGCTGGAGCTGTGGCGACCGCATCTGGCGGGCGCGCTGGTGGCGATCGGCAATGCGCCGACCGCGCTCTTCCACCTGCTGACCATGTTGGAAGACCCCGACTGTCCGCGCCCGGCGGCGATCATCGGCTGTCCGGTCGGCTTTGTCGGCGCGATGGAGTCGAAGGACGCGCTGTGGGAGGCGATGCCCGTCCCTTGCGCCATCGTGAAGGGCCGTCCGGGCGGCAGCGCGATCACCGTCGCGGCGATCAACGCGCTGGCGAGCCGCGCCGAATGACGACGGGCACGATCCACGGTGTCGGTCTCGGCCCCGGCGCGGCGGACCTGATGAGCGTCCGCGCCGACCGGCTGGTGCGCGGCGCGCGGCACGTCGCCTATTTCCGCAAGGCCGGGCGGCGCGGCCATGCGCGGACCATCGTCGAGGGCATGTTGCGGGACGACGTGGTCGAATATCCGATGGACTATCCGGTCACGACCGAGATCGTCTTCACCGACCCGCGCTACAATGAATGCCTGTCGGCCTTCTACGCGACCTGCACCGCGCATATCCTGTCGCTGGTGCGGCGCGGCGAGGATGTGGTGGTGCTGTGCGAGGGCGATCCCTTCTTCTACGGCTCGTTCATGCACCTGCACAGTCGACTGCTTCCCCACGCCCCGGTCGCGGTGGTGCCCGGCATCACCGGCATGTCGGGTGCCTGGACCGCCAGCGGCGCGCCGATCACCTGGGGCGACGATGTGCTGACCGTCGCGATGGCGACCCTTCCCGAGCCGGAACTGACCCGCCGCATCGCCGAGACCGACGCGCTGGTCGTGATGAAGATCGGCCGCCATTTGCCCAAGCTGCGCCGCGCCATCGCGGCGGCGGGGCGGTCGGACCAGGCGTGGCTGATCGAACATGCCGCCCAGGCGGGCGAGCGCGTGCGGCGGCTGGCGGAGGTGGAGGACGCGCCCGCCCCCTATTTCTCGATCGCGCTGATCCACGGGCAGGGGCGGCGGCCATGAGCGGCTGGCTGATCGTCGCGGGGCTGGGGCCGGGGGCGGACGCCATGGTCACGCCCGAGGTATCGGCGGCGCTGGCGGAGGCGACCGATGTGGTCGGCTATATCCCCTATGTCGCGCGCGTGCCCGAACGCCCCGGCCTCACCCGTCATGCCAGCGACAACCGGGTCGAGCGCGACCGCGCGCTCCATGCGCTGGAAATGGCCGAGGCGGGCGCGCGGGTGGTCGTGGTCTCCTCGGGCGATCCGGGCGTCTTCGCCATGGCGGCGGCGATCTTCGAGCGGGTGGAGGAGGACCCGACCCGCTGGCACGACCTGGACATCCGCGTCCTGCCCGGCATCACCGCGATG
Source organism: Sphingomonas sp. SORGH_AS_0950 (assembly GCF_030818415.1). Taxonomy (NCBI): domain Bacteria; kingdom Pseudomonadati; phylum Pseudomonadota; class Alphaproteobacteria; order Sphingomonadales; family Sphingomonadaceae; genus Sphingomonas; species Sphingomonas sp. SORGH_AS_0950. The sequence goes on along the minus strand of NZ_JAUTAE010000001.1, from coordinate 1,672,332 downwards.
CTGGCGGCCAGCGCGCGCGCGGGCGCGCCGCTGGGGCATGATTTCTGCGCGATCAACCTGTCCGACAACCTCAAGCCTCAGGCGCTGATCGAGCGTCGATTGCAACTTGCGGCAGAGGCGGATTTCGCCATCGCACTCTACAATCCCCGGTCCAAGGCGCGGCCCGATGCGCTGGACTCAGCCTTTGCGCTGCTCCGCGAGACGTGCGGCGACGACCGTCCGGTGCTGTTCGCCCGCGCCGTCTCGACACCGGAGGAGCATCTGCGCATCGTGCCCTTGCCCCAGGCGCGGGGCGAGATGGCGGACATGCGAACCGTCGTCATCATCGGGTCCAGCCGCACGCGGATGATCCCGCACTCGGGCCGCCCGATCCTCTACACCCCGCGGACGACGCCGTGATCGAGCCAGTCGAGCACCCCCGCGACGCTCTCCACCTGAGGCCGGTCGGGGATGAAGGGGCGGTCGATCATCACGACCGGCAGCCCGAGCTCGCGCGCCGCCTCCAGCTTGGCCCGCGCGCCCGCGCCGCCCGCATTCTTGGCGGCGATGACCTCGATCCGGTGTTCGCGCAGCAGGGCCAGTTCGCCCGCCAGCGTGAAGGGACCGCGATCCACGACCAGATGATGGCGCGGCAGGGCGGGGACCTCGGCGGCGTCGACGAAGCGCAGCAGGTAGAAATGCTGCGCAGCATCGGCGAAGTCCCCGATGGTCTGGCGACCGAGCGCGAGGAAGATTCGTGCCGCCTCGCTGCCCAGCGCCGCCACGGCCTCCGCCGTATCGGCGACGCGAATCCAGCGGTCGCCAGGGCCGGTGTCCCAGGCGGGTCGGGTCAATGCGAGCAGCTTGACGCCCGCCAACTCGGCCGCCGCGATCGCATTGGCGCTGATGCGCGCAGCGAAGGGATGGGTGGCGTCGACCAGATGCGTCACGCCCTCGCGGGCCATATGATCGGCCAGCCCCTCGATGCCGCCAAAGCCGCCGACCCGCGTCGGGATCGCCTGCGCGCGCGGCGCTTCGGTGCGGCCCGCATAGCTCAGCACCGCGCGTTCGCCGCGCTGCGCGAGCGCGGTCGCCAGCGCGCTCGCCTCGGTCGTGCCGCCGAGCAGAAGGATATGGCGCATGGCTGACTCCGGACCCTGGCTGACGATCGTTGGGATCGGCGAGGATGGCTGGGACGGCCTGACCGCCCCCGCACGCGCCGCGATCGAATCGGCCGATAGCGTGATGGGCGCGGCCCGTCACCTATCGCTGCTGCCCGAGCGCGGCGCGGCGCGGCGCATCGTCTGGCCGGTGCCGTTCGCGGACGGGGTGCCGATGCTCCTCGACCGGCGGGGGGAACGGGTGGTGATGCTCGCCTCGGGCGATCCCTTCTGGTTCGGCGCGGGGTCGGTCGTGACCCGTCACCTGGAGCCGGGGGAGTGGATCGCCCATCCCGCCCCCTCGACCCTGTCGCTGGCGGCCGCGCGGCTGGGCTGGCCGGTCGAGACCATCCGGAGCGTCGGGCTGCACGCCCGGCCGATCGAGACGCTGCGCCCGCATCTGGCGCCGGGGCGGCGGGTGCTGGCGCTGATGCGCGACGGGGCAGCGGTGCCGGGGCTGGCGGCCTGGCTGGTCGATCAGGGTTTCGGCGACAGCGTGTTGACCGTGCTGGAAGCGCTGGGCGGTCCGCGCGAGCGGGTGCGGCGGACGACGGCGGCGGCGCTCGACGGGACCGACATCGCGCACCCGGTCGCGGTGGCGATCGAGCCTGCGGGAGACGGCCGCGCCCTGCCTTGCGCGAGCGGGCTGGACGATGACTGGTTCGCGCATGACGGACAGATCACCAAGCGCCCCGTTCGCGCGCTTGCACTGTCGGCGCTGGCTCCGCGTGCCGGTGAGCTATTGTGGGATATCGGCGCCGGTTCGGGGTCGGTCGCGATCGAATGGCTGCTAAGCGACCCGACGACCCGCGCCATCGGTTTCGAGCGCGATCCAGACCGCTTGGCCCGCGCCCGCGACAATGCCTTGCAACTGGGCGTCGAGCGGCTCGAACTGATCGAGGGGGATGCGCTCGACCGGCTCGCCGACCGGCCGCATCCCGATGCGGTCTTCGTCGGCGGCGGCCTGTCGCGGCCGCTGGTCGAGGCCCTGCGCACCCTGCCCCGGTGCCGCCTGGTCGCGCATGCGGTGACGCTGGAGACGGAGGCTTTGCTGGCCGAGTGTCATGCCCGTTTCGGGGGAGAGCTGTTGCGGATCGAACTGGCCCAGGCCCGGCCGCTGGGGACGAAGCGCGGCTGGAAGGCCAGCTATCCCATCGTCCAGTGGCGGGTCGCATGGTGATCGCCGGGTTCGGATGCCGGGCGGGGGCGACCCCCGACTCCGTCCGCAGCGCGCTGGCGGCGGCGGGCATCCGCCCCGATGCGCTGGCCGTGCCCGCCGACCGCGCGGCCGTCATCGCCGAATTTGCCGAAGGGCAGGGCCTGTCCGTCCATCCGATCGACGCGGACCTGCTGGACGGCCTGGATACGCCGACCCGCTCGATCGTCAGCCTCGCCCGTCGTGGCGTCGGCAGCGTGGCCGAGGCCGTCGCGCTCGCCGCCGCCGGGCCGGGCGCGCGGATCGTCGTGCCCCGCCTGATTTCCTCCGACCGCATGGCGACCTGCGCCATCGCCCAAGGACCCGACCAATGACCGTTCACTTCATCGGCGCCGGACCCGGCGCCCCCGATCTGCTGACCCTGCGGGGGCGCGACCTGATCGCGGCCTGCCCGGTATGCCTCTATGCCGGATCGCTGGTGCCAGAGGCGGTGCTGGCGCATTGCCCGCCGGGCGCCAAAATCGTGAACACCGCGCCGATGACGCTCGACGAGATCATGGCCGAGATTTCCGACGCGCATCGCAAAGGCCAGGATGTCGCCCGGCTCCATTCGGGCGACCTGTCGGTCTGGTCGGCGATGGGCGAGCAGGTGCGGCGGTTGCGCGAACTGGGCATCCCGGTGTCGGTCACGCCCGGCGTACCGTCCTTCGCGGCGGCGGCGGCGGTACTGGAAAGCGAGCTGACCCTGCCCGGCATCGCCCAGTCTGTGATCCTGACCCGCACCCCCGGCCGCGCCAGCGCCATGCCCGAGGGGGAGACGCTATCCGCTTTCGCCGCGACGGGATCGACGCTGGCCATCCATCTGTCGATCCACAATCTGGCCCGGGTCGTCGCCGACCTGACCCCGCATTACGGCGCGGACTGCCCCGTCGCGATCGTCTGGCGCGCCAGCTGGCCCGAGCAGCGCATCGTCCGCGCGACGCTAGCCACCATCGAGGACGCCGCCGCCGATGGGCCGGAGCGGACCGCGCTGATCCTGGTCGGGCGCGTCCTCGACCAGAGCGATTTCGCCGAAAGCCGGTTGTACGCGGAAGGCTATGACCGCCGCTATCGTCCTGGGAACACTGTCGAATGACGCCCGGTTTGATGATCGCCGCGCCCGCCTCGGGCACCGGCAAGACTACGGTGATGCTGGGCCTGCTCCGCGCGTTTCGCGACGCGGGGGTGGCGGTGCAGCCGTTCAAGAGCGGCCCCGACTATATCGACCCCGCCTTCCACCGCGCGGCGTGCGGGCGGGCGTCGTTCAACCTCGACGGCTGGGCGATGCCCGCACCTCTGCTCGATACGCTGGGACAACGCGGGGCGGATGCCGAACTGGTGCTGGCGGAGGGCTCGATGGGGTTGTTCGACGGCGTTGCCAGACCCGGCGCGACCGGCATGGGCAGCAGCGCGGAGACGGCGCGGCGGATGGGCTGGCCGGTGGTGCTGGTCATCGACGTGTCGGGACAGGCCCAGTCGGCGGCGGCGACCGCGCTGGGCTTTGCGCGCTTTGACCCCGACCTGCGGGTGGCCGGCGTGATCCTGAACCGCGTGGCGAGCCCGCGTCACGAGCGGCTGGCGAAGCTGGGGTTCGAGGAGATCGGCCTGCCGGTCTTCGGCGCGCTTCCCCGGCGCGGCGATCTGGTGCTGCCCGAGCGGCATCTGGGGCTGGTGCAGGCGGTCGAGCATCCCGAACTCGACCGGCTGATTGGCGACTATGCGGCGTTCCTGGCGGCGCATGTCGACTTGGAAGCGATCCGCGCGGCGGCCTATGCCAAGACTGCGCCCGCTACCGACGTGATCCTGCCGCCGCCCCCGGCGCAGCGGATCGCGCTGGCGCAGGATGCGGCTTTTTCCTTCGTCTACCCGCATATGCTGGAGGGCTGGCGCGCGGGCGGGGCGGAGGTCTTGCCTTTCTCGCCGCTCGCCGATGAAGCCCCCGATGCGTCGGCCGATCTGGTCTGGCTGCCCGGCGGCTACCCTGAGCTTCACGCCGGGCGGCTGGCGGCGGCGGAGACGTTCCGAGCCGGACTGGCCGACCATGCCCGGACCAGGCCGGTCCATGGCGAGTGCGGCGGCTATATGGCGCTGGGCGAGGCGCTGATCGATGCCGAGGGCGTCAGCCACCGGATGGCGGGGCTGCTCGGCCTCGTGACCAGCTATGCCAAGCGCAAGATGCATCTGGGTTATCGCCGTGCGACGCTGCTGGGCGAGGTGGCGGGGATGCCCGAAGGCGCGGTATTGGGCGGACATGAATTCCATTATTCGACCGTCCTCGAACAGCCCGACGCGCCGCTTGCGCATGTCGTCGATGCGCAGGGCGAGGCGGTGCCCGAAACCGGATCGCGGCGGGGGGCGGTGACCGGCACCTTCTTTCATCTGGTGGCGCGCTGGTGGTGAGCGGCTTCGTCCATCTGGTCGGCGCGGGGCCGGGCGATCCCGAATTGCTGACGCTCAAGGCGGTGCGCTGCCTGGGGCAGGCCGATGTCGTGCTGTTCGACGATCTGGCCGCCGGACCGATGCTGACCCATGCGCGGCCCGGAGCCGAACTGATCGCGGTGGGCAAGCGGGCGGGCCGCGCCTCGCCCAAACAGGCGGAGATCGACCGGCTGCTGGTCGACCACGCCCTGGCGGGCAAGCGGGTGGTGCGGCTGAAATCGGGCGATCCCGGCATTTTCGGGCGGCTGGAGGAAGAGATGGTCGCGCTGAAGGCGGCCGGTATCGGCTTCGAGATCGTCCCCGGCGTCAGCGCGGCGAGCGCGGCGGCGGCGGCGGCCGCCATTCCGCTGACCCGGCGGGCGGAGGCGCGGCGGGTGCAGTTCGTGACCGGTCATGACGTGACCGGCGCGCTGCCCGCCGACCGCAACATGGCGGCGCTGGCCGATGCGAGCGCGACGACGGTGGTGTTCATGCCCAAGCGGACCTTCCCCGCGCTGGCCGAGGCGCTGATCGCGCATGGCCTGCCGCCCGAAACGCCTGCGCTGATGGCTGAGCATGTCGGCTGTCCCGACCAGCGGCTGACCCGCTCGACCGTGGCCGGGCTGGCCGCGCGACTGGCGGAGGGTGTGTCGGCCAAGGCGGCGCTGATCCTCTATGGCCCGTTGATGGAGGATTTGTGATCAATCTCGACCTGATCGGCATCGGCACGGGCAATCCCGACCATCTGACCCGTGCCGCCGAGGCTGCGATGCGCGCTGCCGACCTGATCCTGCTGCCGCGTAAAGGCGATAAGGCCGAGCTGATCGACCTGCGCCGCGACATTTGCGCGCAGGTGCTGATGGGGGCTGAGGTGCGGGTGGTCGAGTTCGACCTGCCGGTGCGTGCGGCGGAGGGGGCCTATCTCGATACGGTCGAGCATTGGCATGACGCGATCGCCGAATGCTGGGCGGCGGAGATTGCCGCGCATCTGCCGGATGGCGGGCGGGTGGCGCTGCTCGTCTGGGGCGACCCCTCGCTCTATGACAGCACGATCCGCATCGCCCGGCGGCTGGCGGCGGTGGAGCGGGTGACGGTGGTGCCGGGGATCACCAGCCTCCAGGCGCTGTGCGCGGCGCATGCCATCCCGTTCAACGCGGTCGGCGCGCCGGTGATGGTGACGACCGGGCGGCGCTTGCGCAAAACGGGCTGGCCGCAGGGGGCGGATAGCGTCGCGGTGATGCTGGACGGCGGATGCGCCTTCACGACGCTCGATCAGCCGGATGTCGCGATCTGGTGGGGGGCGTATCTGGGCATGGCGCAGCAGGCGATCGAGTTCGGGCGGCTGGCGGATGTGGCCGAGCGGATCGTCGCGCGCCGGGCGGAACTGCGGCGGGCGCATGGGTGGATCATGGATGTGTACCTGCTGCGGCGCGGCGGGGATTTGGTGGGGGAGGGGTTTTGACGATGTCCCTCAACTCGCCGCTAGCCGCTCCCCTCCCGCAAGCGGGAGGGGATGGGGGAGGGCAGCGCCCCAAATTGTGTCGCGCGTGGCCGGGCCCCCACCCCAAACCCCTCCCCCCTTCCGGGAGGAGGGGCTTAAAACGGATTGCCTCGCCGCAAGCTTCTGCCGGGCGGAGGGGGTCAGAACTCGATCCCCTTCTGCGCCTTCACGCCCTGTTCGCGGAAGGGATGCTTCACCTGCGTCATGTCGGTCACCAGATCGGCCGCCGCGATCAGCGCGTCGGGGGCGTTGCGGCCCGTGATGACGACATGGGTCATCGCGCCCTTGGTCGCCAGCACCTCCAGCACCTCGTCGACCGGCAGATAGTCATAGCGCAACACGATGTTCAGCTCGTCCGCGACGATCAGGTCATAGGCCGGGTCGGCGATCATCCGCTTCACCTCGTCCCAGGCGGTGCGCGCGGTGGCGATGTCGCGGGTGCGGTCCTGGGTGTTCCAGGTGAAGCCCTCGCCCATCGCGTGGAAATCCACCTCGGGAAAGCGCGCCAGCACCGCCGCCTCGCCGGTGGTCATCGCGCCCTTGACGAACTGGACCATGCCGACGCGCATCCCGTGGCCGACCGCGCGGATCACCATGCCCAGCGCGGCGGTCGTCTTGCCCTTGCCCTTGCCGGTATGGACGATGACCAGCCCCTTTTCGGCGTCGCGCGCGGCGACCATCCTGTCCTGCGCGACCTTCTTCTTGGCCATGCGCTCGGCATGTTCGGCGTCGGTTCGCATCATTTCTCTCCTGAAAGACGAAGGGGCAGCCCGGCGACCACCAGGTCGGTCGCGTCGCAGACCCGCGCCAGCCGCTGGTTCAGCGACCCTTGCGCATCGCGGAAGCGGCGGGCCAGCGCATTGTCGGGGACGATGCCGAAGCCGACCTCGTTGCTGACCAGCACGACGGGGCCGGGCGCGTCCGCGATGGCGGCGACCAGCGCATCCCCCGCCGCCGTCAGGTCGGCCTCGCCAAGCAAGAGGTTGGTCAGCCACAAGGTCAGGCAGTCGACCAGCAGCACCCGGTCGGCACGGCCATGCGCGGCCATGGCCTCGGGCAGCGCGAGCGGCGCCTCCACGGTCGTCCAGCGCGCGTCGCGGTCGGCCTGGTGCCGTGCAATCCGGTCGCGCATCTCCGCGTCCCAGGCCTGCGCCGTCGCGATGAAGCAGCCGGTCGGCGTCATCGCCTCGGCCAGCGACTGGGCATGGCGGCTCTTGCCCGACCGGGCACCGCCGAGGACGAGGATAGTGCGGGGCGTGTGCATGCCCGTCCGCATCGCGGGAGCCGGGCTGTGACGCAAGCGGAAATGGCCGCGCTGACCTATCATGGCGGCCGGATCGATGCGGCCAAGGCGCTGTTCCCGAACGCGCCCGCGCCGTGGCTGGACCTGTCGACCGGCATCAATCCGGTTCCCTGGACGCCGCCCGAGGGGCTGGACGTCGATGCGGGGCCCTTGCCCGATCGCGGCGCGCTCGCGCGGCTGGAGGCATTGGCGGCGGCGCATTTCGGGGTCGCGGCCGAGCGCGTCGCGGCGGTGCCGGGCAGCGAGATGGCGTTGCGGCTGTTGCCGCTGCTCGGGGTGGCCCAGCCGATCGTGGCGCTTCGCCCCAGCTATGGCACGCACGGCGCGATCGCCACGACGCGGGTCGATCATGCCGCGCTGGAGAACTGGGCGGGGCAGTCGGGCAGCCTGTTGCTCGCCAATCCCAACAACCCCGATGGCGTGGTTCATACCGGCGGGACACTGGCCCGGCTGGCCGAGGCGCAGGCGCACGCGGGCGGCTGGCTGATCCTGGACGAAGCCTTTGCCGATGCGATGCCGGATCCCGGTTTCACCGGCGGCGCGCGGGTGGTGGTGCTGCGCTCGTTCGGCAAATTCTTCGGGCTGGCGGGCGTGCGGCTGGGCTTCGTGATCGCTGCGCCCGCGTTGCTGTCGCGGTTTCGCGGCCTGCTGGGCGACTGGCCGGTGTCGAGCCATGCGATGGTCTGGGGCGGCGCGGCCTATGCCGATCGCGGGTGGATCGCGGCGACTCGCCTCGCGCTGGTCGAGCGCGCGGCGGCGCTCGATGCCGTGCTGGCGCGGCACGGGCTGGTCGCGACGGGGGCGTGTCCGCTGTTCCGCATGGTCGAGACACCGGACGCGGGGTCTGTTTTCCACCGGCTGGCGGCGGCGGGGATTCTCGTCCGCCCCTTCGCCGACGCGCCCCAGCGGTTGCGTTTCGGCGTGCCCGCCTCGCTCGCGGAGCTTGCGCGGCTGGACAAGGTATTGAGTGATGGCTGATCCGATCGCGCTGGTGGCGCTGGCGCTCGATGCCGCGATCGGCTGGCCCGATCGGCTCTATGCCTGGGTCGGGCATCCGGTGGGCGGCTTTGCCCGGTTCCTCAATGCTTGCGAACGGCATGGCAACCGGCCCGACCGGTCCGAGGCGACCCGCCGGGCGCTGGGGGTGGCGACGATCCTGGGGCTGATCGCGCTGACTGGTGCGGCGGCATGGTGGCTGGACCGCGAGGCGCATCTGCTGTTCGGCCGATGGGGCTGGATCGCCAGTGCAGTCCTGGCCTGGCCCGCGCTGGCGCAGCGTAGCCTGTACGGGCATGTCCGCCCGGTCGCCGACGCGCTGATGCGCGGCGACCTGCCCGCCGCCCGCTCGGCGGTCGCGCGGGTGGTGGGGCGCGATACCCAAAGGCTGGATCAGGCGGGCGTGTCGCGCGCCGCGATCGAGACGCTGGCGGAGAGTTTCTGCGACGGCATCGTCGCGCCGCTCTTCTGGCTGCTGCTGCTCGGCCTGCCGGGCGTCTGGGTCTATAAGGCGATCAACACCGCCGACAGCATGATCGGGCACAAGGAGCCGCGCTGGCGCGCCTTTGGCTGGGCGGCGGCACGGATCGACGACGGCGCGAACTGGATACCGGCGCGGATCGCCGGGGTGCTGGTCTGTGTGGCGGGCGCGGGCGGCTGGGCGGTGATGAAGCGCGATGCGCGCGCCCATGCCTCGCCCAATGCGGGCTGGCCCGAGGCGGCGATGGCGGGGGCACTGGGCGTCGCGCTGGCGGGGCCGGTGAGCTATGACGGGGTGACCCAGATCAAGCCCTGGATCGGGCGCGGCGGCCGAAGCGCGACGCCCGCCGATATCGTGACGGGCTTGCAGATATATGCCCGTGCCTGCCTGTTGCTGTGGATCGTCGCGGGGGGTGTCGCATGGCTGGCGTGATGATCCAGGGCACCGGGTCGGATGTCGGCAAGTCGGTGCTGGTGGCGGGGCTGTGCCGGGTCTTCGCCAATCGCGGGCTGACCGTCCGCCCGTTCAAGCCGCAGAATATGAGCAACAACGCCGCCGCCACCCCGCAAGGCGGCGAGATCGGCCGGGCGCAGGCGACCCAGGCGATGGCGGCGCGGGTCGAACCGCATGTCGACATGAACCCGGTGCTGCTCAAGCCGCAGGGCGATCGCAGCTCGCAACTGATCGTGCGCGGGCAGGTGCGCGGGATGCTGCCCGCGTCGAAGTGGCGCGAGGGGCGGATCGAGCTGCTCCCCGAAGTGGTGGAATGCTATCGACGGTTGGAGGCGGATTGCGACCTCGTCATCGTCGAGGGCGCGGGCTCGCCCGCCGAGGTCAATCTGCGCAGCGGCGATATCGCCAATATGGGCTTTGCGCGCGCGGCGAACGTGCCCGTGGTGCTGGCCGGAGACATCGACCGGGGCGGGGTGATCGCGTCGCTGGTGGGGACCAAGGCGGTCATCGACCCGGCCGATGCCGCGATGATCCGGGGCTTTCTGGTCAACAAGTTTCGCGGCGACCCGGCGCTGTTCGCCGATGGCATGGCGCTGATCGCCCGGCATACCGGCTGGCATTCGCTGGGGCTGATCCCCTGGCTGGCGGACGCGCGCCGCCTGCCGAGCGAGGATGCGGTGGCGCTGGAGCGGCCCGCCGCCGGGACCGGGGGGCGGGTGGTCATCGCCTGTCCGATCACCCCGCGCATCGCCAATTTCGACGATCTCGATCCGCTGCGCCTCGAACCTCAAGTCGATCTGGTCATGGTCCGTCCCGGCCAACCGATTCCCGATGCCGCGATGATCGTGCTGGCGGGATCGAAGACGACCATCGCCGACCTGGCCTTCGTCCGCGCGCAGGGGTGGGATATCGACATCGCCGCGCACCACCGGCGCGGGCGGCCGGTACTTGGCCTGTGCGGCGGCTATCAGATGCTCGGGCAGCGGGTGGCCGATCCGGATGGCGTCGAGGGCCCGGCGGGCAGCGTCGCGGGGCTGGGGCTGCTGGATGTCGAGACGGTGCTGACCGGCGAAAAGACGGTGCGGCCGGTAACGGGCGAGGCGCTGGGCGCGGCCTTTTCCGGTTATGAGATTCACCTTGGCCGGACTGAGGGGCCGGATGCCACACGTCCCGTCGGGCACCTCGCCGATGGCCGGGCGGAGGGTGCGATGAGCGCCGACGGGCTGGTCGCGGGCAGCTATGTCCATGGTCTGCTGGGCGAGGCGGGGCAGCGCGCGGCGTGGCTGGCGCGGATCGGCGTGGCGGGGGCGGGGCCCGATCACCGCGCCGATGTGGACGCCGCGCTCGACGCCATCGCCGCCGTGCTGGAGGCGCATGTCGATTGCGACGCGCTGTTGCGGATCGCTCAGGACGCCAGATAGAGGAGGGCGACGATCAGCAGGCCGGTCTCGGTCAGCTCGATGCCGGCGCCGTGCACATCGCCGGTCACGCCGCCCAGCCTTCGCCGGAACCAGAACGACAGCGGCAGGATCAGCAGCGGCGTGACGGCGATGGGCGGACAGGCCAGACCCAATAGGATCGCCGCCAGCAGCCAGGCGATCATGTCGAACGGCCGCACCGCGCGCGCCACCAGCGCCCCCAGCCCGCCGGGGCGCAACGGCGGCAGGACGCGCGCCCAGACCAGCGGCCCGACCCGCGCCGCCGCCGGGATCAGCGCGAGCATCGGCCAGGCGCGCGCGGGCATTGCGTGGAGCAGCACCAGCTTGGCGAGAAGCTGCATGACGAGCGCCACGACGCCGAAGCTGCCGATCTGCGGCTCGGCCATCACCGCCAGCAGCCGCGACCGGTCGCCATGCGCCGCGCCCAGCCCGTCGGCCAGGTCCGCCAGCCCGTCGAGATGCAGCGCCCCCGTCACCCAGACCCAGGCCGCCAGCCCCGCCAGCGCCCCCGCCCAGGGATCGATATGCTGGCCGAGCCACGCCGCCCCCGCGACGATCGTCCCGACGACCAGCCCGGCGACCGGATAGAGCCGGATCGCCGCCGCGAAATCCGCCTCGTCCGCTGCGACGCGCGGCATGGGCAGGCGGGTCAGGAAACCGAGCGCAAGGATCAGCGCTTTCATGCCGTGACCAGTCCCGTCACCTGCGCCGCACGGGGGCGGCCGTCCCATACCTCCAGCGTCAACAGGCTGGCATAGGGCAGCGCAAAGGCCCAGACGGCGCGGCGGTCGAACCCGCACAGGATATGCAGCGCCGCGCGCATCGCGCCGCCATGGGTGACGACCAGCGTCGGTTCGGGCGGCAGCTCGGCGATGGCCGCCGCGACGCGCGCGACGAGATCGGACCAGCGCTCCCCGCCCGGCGGGGGGGCGGCATCGGGATCGTCCCAGAACCGGCCGAGCGCGGTCCGGTCGATCGCTTCGGGCGCCAGCCCGTCCCAGTCGCCGAAATCCAGTTCCCGCCAGCGGGGATCGACCGTGGCGGGTCCGATCGCCTCGGCACAGGCGCGCGCGCGCGACAGGTCCGAACTGATCCGCCGGGTCACCGCCAGATCGCGTCCCCGCGCGGCGCAGGCGGCGATGCCCTCGACCGTCGCCGGACTGTCGGTCCGCCCCAGCATCCGCCCCGCCGCCTCGGGCTCGCCATGCCGAAGCAGATGCAGGCGAAACGCGCTCACGCGCTCGCCACGCCCGCCTCGGCAAAGGTCGCCATGCCGTCATGCGCCGCCAGCGCCGCGCGGATGACCTGGACCGCCACCGCCGCACCGCTCGCCTCGCCCAGCCGCATGTTCAGCGACAGGATCGGCGCAAGGTCCAGCCGGTCGAGCAGCCGGATATGGCCGGGCTCCGCCGAGCAATGGCCCGCCAGGCAATGGGCGGTGATCGCGGGATTGACCAGCGCCAGCGGCGCGATCGCGGCGGTGCCGATGAAGCCGTCCAGCACCACCGGCACGCCGCGGGTGCGTGCCGTCAGGATCGCCCCCGCCATCGCCGCGATCTCCCGCCCGCCCAGACGGCGCAGCAGCTCGAACGCGCTGGTCAGATGCTCGTGGTGCAGCGCCAGCCCCTCGGCCACCACCGTCGCCTTGCGCGACAGGCCGCGTGCATCCACCCCGGTGCCGGGACCGACCCAGTCGGCGGGATCGCCCCCGAAACTGGCGGCGGCCAGCGCGGCGGCGGGGGTGGTGTTGCCGATCCCCATCTCGCCCAGCACCAGCAGGTCGGCATCGCCGACCGCCGCCGCCCCCGCCGACAGCGCGGCCAGGCATTCCGCCTCGCTCATCGCCGGGCCGGTGGTGAAGTCGACCGTCGGCCGGTCGAGGTCGAGCGGCACGACCGACAGGTCCAGCCCGGCGGCGGCGGCCAGCGCGTTGATCGCGGCGCCCCCGGCGGCGAAATTGGCGACCATCTGCGCGGTCACTTCCGCCGGAAAGGCGCTGACCCCGCGCGCGACCACGCCGTGATTGCCCGCGAAGATCACCGCGCGACCGCGATCGATCCGGGGCCGCTCGCGCCCCTGCCATCCGGCCAGGAAGATCGCGATGTCCTCCAGCCGTCCGAGCGAGCCCGGCGGCTTGGTCAGCTGTCCCTGCCGCCGCGCGGCGGCGTCGCGCGCGCCGGTATCCGGCGCGGGCAACACGGCCAGGGTCGTCTCGAAGCTGGCGATGGTCGGGAAAGCGCTCATTCGACGATGAATCCCTCGGGCGGCGTGCGGGTCAGGAAATGGCCCTTCACCCCTTGCGGCCATTGCTTGTACGGCACCTGTCCCCAATCGCTGTCGGCATAGGCGCGCGCATAGTCCAGGATCGCACGCGCGGCCTCCTCGTCGGGGGCGAATTTGCCCATCACATAGCCGACCTTGCCGGGGCAGCGAAGATGGACCGTGCAGAAGGACTGGCAGGCAAAGAGGCAGGGCATCTCCTCGACCGCCACATCCGCATAGGCCGGGTCGGAGGCTTTCACCGCGCGCAACGCCTCGACCAGCAGCGCGCCGCCGCGCCGCCCTTCGGCGTCCTCGCGCGCATCGTCGGACAGGCGACAGGTGTTGCAGGCGACCACGGCGGGACCGTTCGCGGCGGGTTTCAGCATGAACAGGGCTCGGTCATCGGGGCATGTCTCCACAAAGGCGCTGTCGTCGCGCGAGGGGATAGCCCCGTCCGCCCGGTACACCCTGACCGGCCGAAAGACGACCGCGACGGGCAGGTCTCCTGGCTCGCGGGTCGGTGCCGGTCCGCCGCCTTCTCGGGTTTCCCCAATGGCGTCATGGCGGATGGCTCGCCGCTTACAGTTGCAGGGGCAGCCGGGGCATCGCACCCCATTCCCTTTTCATCCCCCGAAGGGGAACCTGTCGCAGGGCGAGCGATAGGCGCGGGGAGGGCGGGAGGCAACACCGCTATTCCCTTCCCAACCCCCGCCGTCCGCCCCGGCGGAGGCCGGGGCCCAGTTGCCGTGTCGCTCGTGGGGCGCCCGATGGAACGCCGAAACTGGACCCCGGCCTTCGCCGGGGTGGTGCTATTGTGGCTGAGGGAAGGGTGCTATTCCTCCCCGCGCAACGCCTTCAGGAAGAAGGCATATTGCCGCCGCATCGCATAGGCCACCGGGCCGCTGCTGCGCCCGGCGGTATGCTCGCCGCCGGGGATGACCAGCAGGTCGAAATCCTTGTCCGCCTTGATCAGCGCATCGACCACCTGGGTCGTGCTGGCGGGATCGACATTGGAATCCTGCTCGCCGACGACCAGCATCAGCTTGCCCTGCAACTGGTGCGCATGGACCACGCCCGAGGCGTCCAGATAGCTCTGGTCGACCGGATAGCCGAGCCATTGTTCGTTCCAGTCGATCTTGTCCATCCGGTTGTCGAAACACCCGGCATAGGCGACCCCGGCCTTGTAGAAATCGGGGTGGAACAGCAGCGCGTTCAGCGTGCTCTGTCCGCCCGCCGAGCCGCCATAGATGCCGACGCGGGAAAGGTCGACGGCGGGGTCCTTCGCCGCCAGCGCCTTCATCCAGGCGATTCGGTCGGGAAAGCCGCTATCGGCCAGGTTCTTCCAGGCGACGTCGTGGAACGCCTTGGAGCGGTTGGCGGTGCCCATGCCGTCGATCATCACCACGATGAAGCCCAGATCGGCGAGCTGCTGCATCCCCATGACCTTGTCGCCGCCGGAAAATCCGCCGAACGGCCAGAACGCCTTGGGCACGAAACTGTCATGCGGCCCGGCATAGATATTCTCGATCACCGGATAGCGCTTGGCGGGATCGTAATCGCGCGGGCGGACGACCAGGCCGTAAATATCGGTCTTCCCGTCACGCCCCTTGGCGGAGAAGCGTTCGGGCGGGCGGAATCCGGCGGCGGCCAGTGCGGTGATGTCGCCCTTTTCCAAAGTCTGGATCAGGCGACCGTCGCGCGCGTCGTGCAGTTCCATCGTCTCCGGCAGGTCGGTGCGCGAATAGACGTCCACATAGGTCGTCATGTCGGGGGAGAAGCGGACCTCGTGCGTCGCATTCTCCCGGGTCAGCCGGGTCAGGTTGCGGCCGTCGAAATCGACCCGGAACCATTGCTTGTAATAAGGGTCTTCGCCGGGCACGAAGCCGCTGGCCGAGAACCAGATCTGGCGCTTGTCGTCATCGACCTTGGCGATGTCGCGGACGATCCATTGGCCCTTGGTGATCTGGCGAACGATCCGGCCGGTCGTGCCGTCGATCATATAGAGATGCCGCCAGCCGTCCCGCTCCGACGCCCAGAGAATCTCGCGGCCCCTATCCTTCACGTCATGCGACCAGATGCGGTCGCGAAAGACGAAGGTCTTCGCGGTTTCGGTCACGGCGGCATGCGCCTTGCCGGTATCGGCATCGACCGCGATGATCTTCGCCTCGCCGAAGCCGCGCTTCAGATCGTCGAAGGCGAAGCTCTTGCCATCCGCCCGCCAGGTCGGGGCCGACAGGGTATAGGCATTTGCGAACAGCGACGGGTCGATCTCGGTCCGCTTGCCGTCGGCGACGCGGAACAGGACGGGTGCCTCCTGATCCACCGCGTCGCCGGGCTTGGGATAGAGTTGCTGGACGACCTCGGGCTGGACCTTGCCCGGCGGCGCGGCGAGGACGCGGGTGACCATGCGGGGATAGCCGGGGCGGACGCGCTGGAGCGCGATATGCTGGCCGTCCGGGCTCCAGGCGATCGTCTCGGGATCGTAGAAATTGGCGGGGCTGCCGTCCTGGGACCGCCACAATTCCTTGCCGCCCCCGGCCTCGCGCACGACCAGATTGTCGTCGAGGACCAGCGCCTCCAGCCTGCCGCCGGGCGAGAGGCGGGGATGGTTGTCGGCGGGCACGCGCAGGTCGCGCACCACGCCGAAGCCGCGCGGGCGGCCGGGGTTTTCCGGCGGGACGACGGTGCAGGCGGGCCGGGCGAGGACGCAGCGATAGGTGACGCCGTCCTCATAGCCGATGCTGAAGGTGATCGCCGAACGATCGGGCGTATAGGCGAAATGATCGAAGGGCAGGCGGAGCGGTGCGATCGGCTTGCCCATGACCCTGGCCAGTGCGGGGGCGAGCGCGGCGGCGTCGAAGGCGGGGGCCTTGGCGCGGCTGGTTGCGTCCACATCGACGAAGGCGAAGCCGCCCGCCACCGTCTTGCGATAATGGAAATGCCGTCCGTCCGCGTCCCACTCGGCGGGGGAGGCGATGTCGCGGGTCAGCCATTGCCATTGCTCGCGAAGGGCCAGCGACCTGGCGATGCGGTCGGGCACGTCCTGCGCGGCGACCGGACCGGCGGCGAGCAACAGCGAAAGCGTCAGCAGGGTCTTCAACGGGCCGCTCCGATGGTGAAGCTGTAGGTCAGGGGCTGGAGCGGAATGCGGTACGGCATGTGCGCACGGCCATCGAGGTTCCAGCCGGTATCGCCGCCGACCCCGACCTGCGCGGCGTCGATCAGCAGCGTGCCGTCGCCATGCGGGCGGATGTCCGAGCTGTGCGCCTGGGACGGCGGCTTCATCGCCAGGTCGGCATAGGGGAAGGGTAGGGCATTGACCGAAAGCGGCTGCGCCCCCGTCACACGGAGCCCGACCCCGGTGCCGGTGAGTTGCAGCCAGCGCACATCGGTCTTGTTGCCGCTCTCCTGCGGCCGGGCATAGTCGTGATACTGGTCGGCCAGCGCCCCGCTCCAGCGGGCGATCATCGCGCCGGTCTTGCGGTCGGCATAGCTTTCCCACGGGCCGCGCCCGAACCAGCTGACCTGGGTGAATTGCTGCCCCGGCGTCGCGAAGGCGAGGCCGACGCGCAGGGGATCGGGCAGCGTCGCGCGCAGCGGCGTGAAGCGCACGGTCGCCGTCGCATTGCCGTCCGGCGCCATGGTCCAGCGGGTCTGCATCTTGACCGATCCGACGCCCATGTCGTGATCCACGACGATGGCATCGCCCTCGCGCCGGATCGCGTCGAGGCGGCGATGCTCGGAGAAATATTGCCACATCGCATGGCTCTTGGGCACGCCCGCGCCCACGTCATTGTCGGTCGGCGCGCGGGTGAAATCGGGGGTGCCGCCGGTCAGCAGCGTCTTGCCGCCCCGCGCATAACGGCGGACGAGCCCGGTCGTCCGGTCGATCTCCAGCACGGCATCGCCCGCCGCCAGCGTCATCGCTTCGGCGCTTTCCTGCGGCGCGACCGACCCGGTTGGCACGGCGGCGAAGACCGGGCCGGTCAGCGCGAACTGGTCCCAGCCGACGACATGGCCCGCGGGCAGCGGCGGGATCGCCCCCGCTTTGGTCCGTGCGCGCAGGATCAGCGATCGCTCGGCCGAGGCATCCCTCGGCGCGGGCAGGGTGAAGGCCAGGGGCGCGCTGGCCCCCGCCGCCACGGACGGGGTGGCGATGCTGCCGCGCGCCGTCTCGACGCCATTCTCCATCACCGTCCAGTCCAGCGTGAAGCGCGACAGGTCGATATGGTCGTGGCGGTTGACCACCTGCCACCCGCCGTCCTTGTGGGTGAAATGGATCGGCGACTGGACATGCGCCATCTCGTAATATTCGGGGTCGGGGGTCCGGTCCGACTGGATCACGCCGTCGCCGACCGGGCTGTCGTCGCCGTGCAGCCCGGCATCCTTGGGATCGGGATCATAGTCCAGGCCCTGTCCCCAATAGGGGCGGCCGTCCTTGTCCTTCAGGATCATCGTCTGGTCGACCCAGTCCCAGACGAAGCCGCCCTGGAGCTTGGGATATTTGCGGAACACGTCCCAATAGCCCTGGAAGTCGCCCAGGCTGTTGCCCATCGCATGGGCATATTCGCACAGGATCAGCGGCTGGGTGAATTCCGGGCGCTGGGCATAGTCGGCCAGCTTCTCCACATCGTCATACATGGGGGCGAAGATATCGACATAGGCATTGGTCGGATGCCGCCAGCCGCTCATGCTGTAACCCAGGAAGTTGATCAGCCGGGTCTTGTCATGCGCCCGGATCCACTTCGCCGCCGCCTCGAAATTCGGACCCACGCCGCTTTCATTGCCCAGCGACCAGAAGATGATCGAGGGGTGGTTGCGATCGCGCTCGACCATCCGCTGCACCCGGTCGAGATGCGCCGCCGCCCATTCGGGCTTGTGGCCCAGGTTCAGCGTCGGATCGCCCTTTTCCTGGGTGAGGCTCAAGTAACCGTGGCTCTCGATATTGGCCTCGTCCATCACGTAGAGGCCATATTCGTCGGCCAGGTCGTACCAGCGCGGATCGTTGGGATAGTGGGAGGTGCGGACCGCGTTGATATTGGCGGCCTTCATCAGCTCGATATCCTTGCGCATCGTCTCTTCGGACACGACGCGGAAGGTGTGCGGGTCATGCTCGTGGCGGTTGACGCCGCGGATCATGATCCGCTTGCCGTTGACCCGCACCTCGCCGCCCGCGACCTCGACGGTGCGGAAGCCGATGCGGCGGCTGGTCGCCTCGATGAGCTTGCCCTTCGTGTCGAGCAGTTCGACCAGCAGCGTGTAGAGGTTGGGGTCCTCAGCGCTCCACGTCTTCACCGCCGGAACCTCGGCGGCGATCGTCGCGGTCGTGCCGGTCGGCGTCGCGGTCCGGGTCAACACGACCCGCTTGCCGTCGAGCAGCGTGGCGCGCACCGAGGTCGCCTGCGCCGCGCCCGCCAGGTCGGTCGCGGCCGACAGCGTCCCGTCGCGATAGTCATGGGTCAGCCCGGCATCGATCGCCAGATCGCGGATATGCGTCTGCGGCGCGGCATAGAGGGTGATCGACCGCTCGATCCCGTTGACCCGCCAGAAATCCTGATCCTCGAGGTAGCTGCCGTCCGAATGGCGGTAGAGTTCGATCGCGATGGTGTTCCGCCCCGGCCGGGCGGCGCGGCTGATGTCGAATTCGGCGGGGAGCTTGGAATCCTCCGAATAGCCGATCTTCTGGCCGTTGACCCACAGATAATAGGCCGCCCCCGCCGCGCCGATGTTGAGGAGCAGGCGGCGTCCGGCGAAATGCGCCGGAACGGTGAAGTCGCGGCGATAGGACGCGACCTCGTTCAGCCGGTGCTCGATAAAGGGTTCGTTGCGCGGAAAGGGATAGCCGCTGCCGACAAAGACCGGGCGGCTCAGCCCCTGGGCCTGGAGGATGCCGGGCACCGCCACGTCGCGCCATTTCGACACGTCGCGGGCGGGATCCTCGAAGCCGACGGGTCGCGCCTCGGGATTGGGCGACATCTGCACCTTCCACCTCCCGTCGAGCGACAGGTGATAGCGCGACCGGGCGACATCGCCCGCCAGCGCCGCCGACCGCGTCTCGAACCCGGCGAAACTGCTGTGCATCGGCTCCGCGCCGATCCGGTTGATCGCGGGATTCTCCCAATCGGGGCGGGGCGGGACGGGTTGGACGGGTTGGGGAGCCGGGGTTTGCGCCAGCGCGCTGCTCGCCATCATGGCCGACAGGCTTGCCCACAGGGCCAGTCGCTTCGTCGCCATATCCCATCCTCCTCCTCTGAAACCACGCCATGCTAGATTATACGGAATACAATTTAAAGGCATGGTCGTCGGATTTAACGCTTGCCATCCATGATACAAAATATCATTAGCCTCCGCCGGGGGCGAATGGGAAAGGCCCGGATGATGACCGAACGCAACGATGGCGACGAAGCGGCGCTGGCCGCGATGCCGGGAGGAGCGCCGCATCATCGCGGCGGCTGGGGCGTGGACCGTCTGGCTATCTCGGCATCGACCCTGTGCCTGATCCATTGCCTGTTCCTGCCCGTGCTGGCCGCCTTCCTGCCCTCGCTCGCCCAGTGGACCGACACCGGCGAGGCGTTCCATCTCGTCATGCTGGCCATCGCGGTCCCGCTGAGCAGCTTCGCGCTGATCCGGGGATGGCGGCAGCATCGCGTGGTCGGCCCGCTGCTGGCGGGTGCGAGCGGTCTGCTCCTGCTGATGTTCGGGGTGATGCTCGACCATATGCTGATCGGCACGATCCTGACCGTCGGTGGCGGCATCACGCTGGCGCTGGCGCATATCGCCAATCTCCATGCCACCAACATGCGGTTGCTGGCCGCGCTGTAACCCGAATTCTTCAACCCGAGCCGTGAGTGGGGGACGCCGTGTCCAAATCGAAGTTCGTCGCATCCTGTCTGGTCCTGGCCCTGATGGGCACCGCCGCGCTGGCCGAAGTGCGCGAGGGGGACGAGCCGCCGCACTATCTGCCCGCGGGCGGGTTCGACCTGCTCGCGATCCTGCCGCCCGCGCCCAGGCCGGACGATGCGCGTGGCAAGGCCGACCGGGCGATCTTCCGCCAGACGCGCAAGCTGGTCGGCACGCCGCGCTGGGCGCTGGCGACCAACGACGTGAAGCTGGACGATGCGGACATGGCGCATGACTACTCCTGCGCGCTGGGCATCGCGCTGACCCCGCAGAACGCCCCGGTGACGATCAGGCTGATCGACGCGGTCGGCTCCGACACCGCGCGCGCGACGGGGATCGCCAAGCGCTATTACAAGCGGCAGCGCCCCTATCTGATCGACCGGGGTCCGGTCTGCCAGCCCGCATCCGAGCTCAAGGGCAGCTATGACTATCCTTCGGGCCACACCACGGCGGGATGGACCTGGGCGATGCTGCTGGCCGAGATCGCGCCCGATCGCGCGACGCCGATCCTGGCGCGCGGGCGGGCCTTTGGCGAAAGCCGGATCGTCTGCGGCGCGCACAATGCCAGCGCGGTCGAGGGCGGGCGGCTGTCCGCCACCGTGACGCTGACCGCGCTGTCGCAAAGCCCCGCCTTCCAGCATGACCTGGCGGCCGCGCGGTCCGAGATCGACGCGCTGCGCCGGAACCCGGCGACGCCGCGCCCGGACGCGGCCGCCTGTCGGCAGGAGGCGGCGCTGGTCGCGCAACCGATCTTCTGACCCTTTACCCGTTTCATGACGGAACTGTCATTCGCCGCACCTGTTCGGGTGGGGCGGGCGGCTTTTCGGCAAGGAACGGGATTATGGACAAGATTTCGGCATCGCGGCGCGCTGTCCTCGGTGGAGCGGCAGCGGCCGTCGCGGCCCCTGCGGTCGCGGCGCAGGCCACCGGCCCCGCGGCCACGCCGGTCAACACCGTGCAGGACCCGGTCAACCGTTACCCCAGGCCGCCCTTTCCCCGCCAGCCCCAGGCCTGGCCTGGCCTCGCCAGCAAGATGCAGCCGCTGCCCGACCATGGCGAGAAGAGCTATCGCGGCTCGGGGCGGCTGTCGGGGCGCAAGGCGTTGATCACCGGCGGCGATTCGGGAATCGGGCGCGCCGCCGCCATCGCCTATGCGCGCGAGGGCGCCGATGTCGCGATCAACTATCTGCCCGCCGAGGAATCGGACGCGCGCGAGGTCATCGCGCTGATCCGCGCCGAGGGGCGCAAGGGCGTGGCCATCCCCGGCGACATTCGCGATCCCGCCTTTTGCCGCAAGCTGGTCGCCAATGCGGTGCGCGAGTTGGGCGGGCTGGACATATTGGTCAACAATGCCGGGCGCCAGCAATCGGTCGAGGACCTCGCCGATCTGGACGAGGCGGCGTTCGACTGGACGATGAAGACCAATATCTATGCGCCCTTCTGGATCACCAAGGCGGCGCTGCCGCATCTGAAGCCCGGATCGGCGATCATCATCACCGCCTCGGTCCAGGCGTTCCAGCCCTCGGGCAATCTGTTCGACTATGCCCAGACCAAGGCGGCCAATGTCGCCTTCGCCAAGTCGCTCGCCAAGCAGCTCGGCCCCAAGGGCATCCGGGTGAATGCGGTCGCGCCGGGTCCGTTCTGGACCCCGCTCCAGCCCTCGGGCGGGCAGCCGACCGACAAGGTGGCGAGCTTTGGCGAGGATACGCCGCTGGGCCGTCCGGGCCAGCCCGCCGAGCTGGCGGCGACCTATGTGACGCTGGCCGCGCCCGAACAAAGCTATGCCACGGGGCAGGTGTTCGGCGCCTCGGGCGGTACCGGCGTGGGCTGAACCGTCCCGTTCCCGCCAGGCTTTTTGCAGCCTCGCTCTTGACCGCGACGCGCGGTTTCGCGCAGGCGCGCACATCTTAGCGAATAAGAGTCTGGCGGGAGAATGGAATGACCGAGGCACAGGATCGGATCGTCGCGGGGGTCGAGCTTGGCGGTACGAAATCGATTGTACTGATCGGGCGCGGACGGGACATTCTGGTATCCGAGCGGTTGCCGACGACCACGCCCGCCGTCACGCTGGCCGCGCTGCGCCAGCGTCTGGCCGAATGGCGCGACGAATATCGGCCCGAGGCGCTCGGCATCGGCAGCTTCGGCCCGATCGCGCTGGACAAGACCGGCATGGACTATGGCCATATGCTTGCCACCCCCAAGCCGGGCTGGGCGGGTGCGGACGTGGCGGGCGCGCTGGCCGAGGGCTTTGGCGATCGCGTCGCGATCCATACCGACGTGACCGGCGCGGCGCTGGCCGAGGGGCAATGGGGCGCGGCGCGCGGCCTGTCCGACCATGTCTATGTCACCATCGGCACCGGCGTCGGCATGGGCATCATCGTCAACGGCCAGCCGGTGTCGGGCCGGATGCACCCCGAGGCGGGCCATGTCCGCGTCCGCCGGGTGCCGGGCGACACCTTTGCGGGTTCCTGCCCGTTCCACGGCGATTGCCTGGAAGGACTGGTGGCGGGCCCCGCCATCGCCGCGCGCGCGGGCAAGCCCGCCCAGGAGCTGGCGGCGGACGATCCCGTCTGGGGCTTCGTCGCCGATGCGCTGGCGGAGAGCTTTGCCGGACTGTTCCTGACGCTGGCCTGCGGGCGAATCGTCATCGGCGGCGGCGTGGGCGTGGGCCAGCCGCACCTGCTCGACATGGTGCGGGCCGCCACGGTCGAGAAGCTGTCGGGCTATCTGCCCTTCGTCGACGCCGCACAGGTCGCCAACCGGATCGTCCATGCGCAGCTGGGCGACCAGGCGGGGCCGCTGGGCACGCTGGCCTTGGCGCGCAGCGTCCTGCCCCAGGCATAAAATCCCTGTCCTACAGCGAACCGATATGGTTCTTTCCCTCCTGTCATGGGAGGGTGATATGGGACAGGGGAACAAGACGGCGGGGGTCGATGCGCTGATCGCACAGGTGATCGCGCGCGAGGGCGATTACAGCGATCACCCCGCCGACCGGGGCGGCGCGACGCGGTTCGGCATCACCGAGACGGTCGCGCGCGCCGACGGCTATACCGGGCCGATGCGCCGCCTGCCGCTGGCGCGGGCGGAGGCGATCTATCGGCGGCTCTATTGGACCGCGCCGGGGCTCGACCGGGTGGGCGCGCTGGCCCCGACGCTGGCCGAGGAGCTGTTCGACACCGGCGTCAACATGGGGCCGGGGGTGGCGGCCGGGTTCCTGCAACGCGCGCTGACCGCCCTGAACCGCGGCGGGCGCGACTATCCCGACCTGGTGCCCGACGGGCGGATCGGCCCCGCCACGCTGGCCGCGCTGGCCGCGTTCCTGCGCCATCGCGGGGCGGCGGGCGAGACCGTGCTGCTGAAGGCGGTCGAGGCGTTGCAGGGCGAACGCTATCTGACGCTCGCCGAGCGGCGGCCCGCCAATGAGGCGTTCCTGTACGGCTGGCTCGCGGACCGGCTGTCGTGACCGGCGGCGACGGCATCGACGATGCGGCGGGGGAGGGTGGCGATGCCTGGACCCGCCGGGCGCGGCCGACCTTCCTCTATGTCATGTACGCGCTGCTGCTGTGGAGCATCCCGATGGGGCTGCTCGCCGGTCTGCGGCCCGCCATGGCTGCGGCGATGATCCGGGGCATGGCGCAATATCTCGCCGCCATACCCGAGCCGCTCTATGCGCTCTTCGGCACCGGCTATCTGGGCTATACGGTGGCGCGCGAATGGGGAAAGCGGCGATAGCGGCTCAATAGAAGCGCGCCAGCGTCAGCGAGCGATCCTGCCCGTCGCAGGTGCGCAGGCGGACGACGGTGCCGGGCTTGCCGACCGTCCAGCGGGCGAGGGGGCTGTCGACATAGTCCTTGGGGATCGGCTGTCCGTCGATGGCGCAGATGGTGTCGCCGTCGCGCCAGCCGGTCTTCGCCGCCGGGCCGCCGCGCATGACGTGCAGCACGCGCAGCCGGTCGCCCGCCACGCCCATCAACAGCCCCGCCGTCGAGCGCAGCATGGGCTTGTCCGCATCGGGGCCGGGCGACAGGATCATCCGCCCCGCGCCGGGATCGAGCAGGACGCGGTAGCGCTGGAGAAAGCCCGACCCGATCCGTCCCGCCGCGCCGACCGATTCGCTGAACCCCTGCGCGGGCTCGATCCGCACCTCGACCTCCCTCGCGGTCAGCGTGCCCAGCCGGACCGTGGGGACGATCGCCAGATCGTTGATACTGGCCCCCGCCAGCCCGAAGCCGATCGCGGTCGTCGTCGGCAGCGCGGACAACCGCGCCGCGCGCCATCCCGCCTGGGTCACGGTCAGCGACGATCCGTCCCCCGTGTCCACGATCACCGGCGACAGCTTGGCCGCCCCCAGGCCGACCGCGCTTTCATAGACGCGCCGCTCGGTCGAGACGCTCAGCGGCGCCGTCGCCCCGGTAAAGGGCATCCGGCCCGAGGGGATCAGGCGGAAGCGCTTGGCACCATAGTCGATGTCGAGCGCATGGGCGGCCAGCAGGTCGCGCCCGACCAGCAGGTCGACCGGCGTCGCATCCCCGGTCGCCAGCGCGGGCAGCGGTGCGACCACCACGCCGCCGCCCCTGCGGGTCAGACCGCCCAGCGCTAGGGTGCGGGTCGGCATCCATCCGACCGCCACCGCGCCGCCGATCGCGCTGGCCTCTCCGCCGGGGCGCACTTTGGCTTTGGCGGCGACGGGCGAACTCTTGGACAACAGGGTGAAGCTGACCCCGGTGTCGAGGATCGCCGAGACGCGCTGCCCGTCGATCGTCATGGCGAAGCGGATCTGGTTTCCGGGGGTCAGCTGAAAGGGGATCCAGCGTTGCTCGGCATCGGGGGCCAGGGTCTGGACCCCCGGATCGCGCGCGGCGGCGGCGACGATATCGTCCGCCCCGGCACCGGACGCGGCGGGCTTGGAAGCCTGATCGGCACGGGGGACCGCCATCGCGGTGGCCAGCAGGAACGGGACGGGGAGCAGATAGAAGAGGCGAGGCATCGTGCCCCAACGCCTAGCCCAGCCCGCAGCTGCGCGCGCGGGAAATCGCGTGCGCCCGGTGTTAGGTCGGATCGACATTCAGTATTGCTTCTTCTTCCCTCTCCCCTGGACAGGGGAGAGGGTTAGCGAAGCTTGCCAGCGTGCTGGCTAGCGCAGCTTGGGTGAGGGGTTGAGCGAGCCCAAGGGCTCGCGCGCTCGCCAAGCGAGCGCCCACCCCTCACCGAGCTCCGACTAAGCCTTTGCTCTCGCAAAGACCAAGTCTGCGCAACCCTCTCCCCTCTGCGAGGGGCGAGGGAAGGATAAGGCATCGCTGAATGTCGATCGGCGTCAGAGGCATGCCTCCAGCAGCGCCTCGTCAAAGCCGTACTGCTTGGCCTTTTCCAGCGTATAGGGGCGCAGGCCCGCCGAGCGGAACTCGCCGATGATCTTGCCGTCGGTGCCCTCGTCCAGATAGGCGAAGGCGAACAACTCCTGGGTCACGATCACCGGGCCTTCCATGCCGATCACCTCGGTGATGTTGGTCACGCGGCGGCTGCCGTCGCGCAGGCGCTTGACCTGGATGACCAGATCGACCGAGTCGGCGATCTGGCGGCTGATCGCGTCCTTGGGCACCTTGATGTCCGACATCATCACCATATTCTCCATGCGGGCCAGCGCCTCGCGCGGGGAATTGGAGTGGAGCGTGCACATCGACCCGTCATGGCCGGTGTTCATCGCGGCCAGCATGTCGAAACATTCGCTCCCGCGGATTTCGCCCAGGATGATCCGGTCGGGCCGCATGCGCAGCGCGTTCTTCACCAGGTCGCGAATCGAGATCTCGCCCTGGCCCTCCAGATTGGCGGGACGCGTCTCCAGCGGCAGCCAGTGCGGCTGTTGCAGGCGAAGCTCGGCGGCATCCTCGATGGTCAGCACGCGCTCGCCGGGGTCAATCATCTTGGACAAGGCGTTCAGCATCGTCGTCTTGCCCGACCCGGTGCCGCCTGAGATGACGATGTTGAACCGGCATGCGCCCGCGATCTTCAACAGGGTCGCCATGTCCTGGCTCATCGATCCGCCCGCCGCCATCATGTCGATGGTGATCGGCTTGGCGGAGAATTTGCGGATCGAGATGGCGGTGCCGCGCAGGGACAGCGGCGGCACGATGACGTTGACGCGGCTGCCGTCCTTCAGGCGGGCATCGGCCAGCGGCGTGGTCTGGTCGACGCGGCGGCCGACCGAGTTGACGATTCGCTGCGCGACCTGGAACAGATGCTCCTCGTCGCGAAAGCGGATGGGGGCGAGCTCCAGCCGGCCCTTGCGCTCGACATAGGTCTGCTCGGGACCGTTGACCATGATGTCGGTGATGTCGGCATCGGCCAGCAATTCCTCGAGCGGCCCCAGGCCGAGCAGTTCGTCGACCAGCACCTTTTCCAGTGCGAACTGTTCGCGCCGGTTGAGTGTCAGCTTCAGCTCGGCCAGCACCTCGCCGATGATCGGGCGGAATTCCTCGGCCAGCTCGTCCTTGCCCAGCGTCGCGGCGGCCTCGGGATCGACGCGTTCGAGCAGGCGGGGGAGCACCTGTTCCTTGATCCGGTGGATCGACGCCTCGAAGCCCTCGCCGCGCGCGGCGGTGCCGTCGACCGGGGCGGCCTGGCGTTCGGCCAGCCGCTGCATCGCATCGGCGGCGGTGGCGGGTGCGGCGCGCGGGCCCTCGGCAAAGGGGGGCGGGGACAGCGGCTGTCCGGCGGCCGCCGAATCGCCATCGGGGCGAGGAGCCGGGCCGGGGCCGTGCATCGGCCGCGCGACGCCGAAGGCGGGGCGGCCCGCTTGCCCGCTTCCCAGACCGTGACGGCGACCGAACGCACTCATCCCGCAATTCCCCATGACATGGCGGGCAGGGGTAAATGGCAAGATTTACCATAAGCCTAACCGATCCCGGTTGCGGGGCATGGAAATGGCGGGATATGGCGCGCAGGACATGTTGAGCCGGTTCGTCCTCGCCCGTTTCCTGCCGCTGATGCTGGCCGTGCTGGGACTGATGCCCGTCGCCGCCGGGGCGGACGACATCGCCGCGACCGCGCGCGGGGTGGTGCGGGTCGTCACCATCGCGATGGTCGACGACCAGGTAGCGGGGTTCGGCCATGGCTCGGGCTTTGCGGTCGCACCCAACCGGATCGTCACCAACGCGCATGTCGTCGAGCTGGCCGAGCGCTATCCCGACAATGTCGTGATCGGCGTCGTGCCGTCCGAGGGCAGCAAATCCTATCAGGGCCGGGTCATCGCCTATGACGCGCACCGCGACCTGGCGCTGATCGAGGTCAGCGAGGCCAAGCTGCCGACCGTGGCGCTGTTCACCGGCCCGGTGACCGAGGGGGATCAGGTCATCGCGCTCGGCTATCCGGGCAATGTCGACCTGGCGACCGCGCAGTCGGCCGCCGACTATATCCGCCCGCTCTCGCCCGTCCGTTCGCAGGGTGTCGCCTCGGGCCGCCGCGCGCTGACCGGGATCGAGGTGCTGCTCCACACCGCCAGCATCGCGCGCGGCAATTCGGGCGGGCCGCTGCTCGACCCTTGCGGGCGGGTGATCGGGGTGAATTCGGCGCTGACGCGTGCGGATGACGGCGATTCGACCTTCGGCTTCGCGATCGCCGATACCGAGCTGATGGCATTCCTTCGCGCCGCCAAGCAGCCCTATACTGCGGTCGGTATGCCCTGCACCTCGATCGAGGAGCGGCTGCGCGAGGACAGCGCGGCGGATGCGCGCGCGCGATCGCCGATGCCGCCGCCGCCCGGCGCGAGGCCGCCAACACCGCCGCGATCCGTCGCGAGGCGGCGCTGGCCACCGCCCGCGCCCAGGCCGAGCGGTCGCGGGAGAATGTCATGGCGATCGCCGCGCTGCTGCTGGTCGGCGGCGCATTGGGCATCGGCGCGGCGGGGCTGCTCGAATCGCGCGGTCGGCGGCGGCCCGCCATCTGGACCGTGTCGGCGGGCGGGGCCGCGATCGTCGCGGCGGTGGTCGTGTTCCTGCTGCGCCCCTCCGGCGAGATCGCGCTGCCGCCCGAAATGACGACGATGCCCAGCGCGTCGCCGCCGGGCAAGGCGCTGGGCGCGCTGATCTGCACCCTGGAGCCCGATCGCAGCCGAATCACCATATCCTCCACCGCCGAGGCGCGGCTGGACTGGGGTGCGGACGGCTGTGCCGACCGCAATGTCCAGTTCCTGGAAGGCGAGGACGGCTGGCAGCGTATCCTGGTCCCCGATGACGAGCAGACGGTGACCGTCGCGCGCTTCGATCCTGTCACGCGCCGCTATACCCAGACCCGCTATCTGCTGCCCGCCGCGACGATGGAGGCGATCCGCAAGCTGCGCCAGCCCGCCACCCCGCGCGCCTGCACCCGCGACGATGCCGCGCTCCAGCGGCTGCAGAGCGAACAGGCGCAGATTCGCCAGCAACTGCCGCCGCTTCCCAACGAGAAGCTGGTCTATAGCTGTCGCTCGACCTGACAAAGTCCGGGGGCAAGGCCCTATGGGGCTTGCCTCGATCCCTCCTTGCGGTGAGAAGGGGCCTTGGCTGAAGCGGCTTGGGAGGGCCGGGGATGATCTTGGGGGGAATGCGCGCGCGTCGCTGGATGGCGGCGGCGCTGATGATGGTCTGCACGGCGTTTCTGGGCCGTCCGGCACAGGCCGAATGGCGCGAGGCGCGCGCCCGGCACTTCGTCATCTATGGCAACATGTCCGAGGACGCGATCCGCGCGATGGCGACGCGGCTGGAGCAGTTCGACGGCGTGCTGCGCTATTTCTACCATCTGCCCGAGGTCGACGGGCAGGAGAGCAACCCCGTCACCGTCTATGCCGTGGCCAATGTGGCGGCGATCCGGCGGCTGTACGGCAAGGACGGCGATCATGTCGCCGGCTTCTACCAGCCGCGCGCCTCGGGCTCGGTGGCGTTCACCCCGATCCGGGGCGATGGCGACGGCCCCAATGCGCTCCAGCCGCAGATCGTGCTGTTCCACGAATATGGCCATCATTTCCTGTTCGGCAATTCGACCGTCGCCTATCCCGCCTGGTTCTCGGAAGGCTTTTCCGAGTTCGCCAGCACGGCGCGGTTCGATCGCGACGGGGTGATGGTCGGCGTCGCGGCGCAGCACCGCGCCTATGGCCTGCTCGACAGCAGCAAGCTGCCGATCGAGACGCTGTTCGATTCGTCGCGCCGCAAGCTGGGGCCCGCCGAGCTGGATCAGGTCTATGGGCGCGGCTGGCTGCTGACCCATTTGCTGATGTTCGACCCGGCCCAGAAGGCGAAGTTCAACCACTATCTGACGTTGCTCAACACCGGCACGCCCAGCATCGCGGCGGGCGACCAGGCCTATGGCTCGCTCAAGCAGCTCGACCGGGAGCTGGAGAGCTATCTGCGCAAGAGCCGGATACCGGGGATGCTGATCCCCTATGACCGGCTGCCCAAGCCGCAGGTCGCGGTGCGCGTGCTAAGCCCCGGCGAACAGGCGCTGATCGAACTGCGGATGCGGTCGGATCGCGGCGTCGACCAGACCAGCGCGCGGCAGGTCTATGAGCGCGCCGCGTCGCTCGCGGCCTCCTATCCGCAGGATGCGGTGGCGCAGGGCTGGTTCGCCGAAATGGCCTATGATGCGGGCGAGGATGCGGCGGCCGAGGCGGCGGCGGACCGCGCGCTGGCGGTCGATGCCAAGTCGCAACAGGCGCTGCTCTACAAGGGGCTGATCCATCTGCGCCGCGCCCAAGCCGAGCATAGCAAGGATGCGAAGCGCTGGGGGGAGGCGCGCAGCTGGATTATCCGCGCCAATCGGGCCGATCCCAATGCCGCCGAGCCGCTGGCGATATTCTATCGCAGCTTCGTGATGGCGGGCGAAAAGCCGCGCGAGTCCGCCGTCCTCGGGCTGGAGCGTGCCTTCCAGCTCGTGCCGCAGGACAAGGGGCTGCGCTTCACGCTGGCGGCGCATGAGATCGGCGCCAACCATATCGATACGGCGAAGGGCCTGCTGCGCCCGCTCGCCTTCGACCCGCATATGCCGCCCGACAATCCGGCGGCGCAGCTGCTGACGCTGCTCGACGCGGGCAATGGCGATGCGGTGCGCAAGGCGCTGGGCGCCATGTCGGGGCAATCGCCCGGCGAATAGGCCTTAGCCGCCGGTCCGCCATGCGCCCGCAACCGCCGCGATGAAGGCGGTGCGCCGCGCGGGTTCGGCGAGCAGCGGGTCGGGCGGGGTGGCAGCGGCGACGGCGCTGGCGAGGCGATCGCGGATCGCCCCCTCCGCCGGGCGGATCGTGGCGGAGGGGAGGGATTGGCACAGGCCCGCCGCGTCCCCCTCGAAGGCGATCCGCGCCACCCCGCGCGGCGTGACCGCCACGAGCAGCGCGCCCAGCGGGGAATCGACCACCGCCCATTCGATCGTCACGCCCTCGCCGCCGCGCCGCCACTGGCCGGGCGCCATGCCCAGCCGCTGTTCGCTGTCGGCATAGAATCGGCTCGGCCCGGCATAGCCCGCCTCGTATACCGCGTGCGTCACGCTCGATCCGCTCGCCAGCGCCCGCGCGGCGCGATCGGTGCGCAACGCGCGGGCATAGGCGGCGGGCGTCACCCCGGTCGCGCGTCGGAACAGCCGATGGAAATGATGCGGCGCATAGCCGACCCGCGCCGCCAGCTCGGTCAGCGCGGGGGTGCCCTCCATGGCCTCGAGCAAGGCGACCGCCTCGGCCACCGCCTGCCGGTCGCGCGCGACGTCGTCGGGCAGGCAGCGCAGGCACGCGCGATAGCCCGCTGCCCGCGCCGAGGCGCTATCGGCGTGGAAGCGGACATGTTCGCGCCGGGGGCGCCGGGCGGCACAGCTGGGGCGGCAATAGATGCCGGTGGTCCGGACCGCGACGACGAACTGCCCGTCCGCCCGCCGGTCCCTGCGGCAAAAGGCATCCCAGGCGGCATCCGCATCGAAAAGGCGGGGCGAGTCAGTCATTTCAACGGCTTCCGACGATCCCCGGCCTGGGGACGGGGGCATGATAGCAGCGCCGCTGTGGCATACATCCCACGGCTTGCGCCCAAAGCCGTTAAACTTGCGTCACCATCCTGTCACAAGATGCGCCACGCAGCTTGCATCCCAAGGTTCCCGATGCTAACCGCCCGCCAACCCATCGGAGGCGCGTTTTTCGCGCCCCGTTCCCCATGGGGCCAACCCGTTCGTTGTTCGAGGAATTCGCATCCGTGGAGATGTCCGGCGGTACTATAAGCGGCACAGGCGGCATCCAGGCGAGCCTGGGTGGACGTTATGCGCTCGCGCTGTTCGAAACGGCCGTTGAGGGCCGTTCGATCGACACGATCGAGGCGAGCCTCGTGACCCTTCGCGATGCGCTGGCCGCCGACAAGGACCTAGCGGCGCTGACCAAGAGCCCGGTCGTGGCGCGCGGGGCCGCCGTCAAGGCGATCCTGGCGGTCGCCGACACGCTGGGCCTCGACGGCGTGACCAAGAATTTCCTCGGCGTGCTCGCCGAGAATCGGCGCCTCTCGGCGCTGCCGCAGATCATCCGCGCGTACCGCCAGCTGGCCAGCCGCCATCGCGGCGAGGTCGCCGCCGAGGTGACGAGCGCCCACCCGCTGACCGAGGACCAGGTCGCAGCGCTCAAGCAGCAGCTGCGCACCCGCGTCGGCCGTGAGGTTTCGGTCGACCTGTCGGTCGATCCGGACCTGCTCGGCGGGCTTGTCGTCCGCATCGGTTCCCAGATGATCGATAGCTCGATCCGCACCCGTTTGAATGCGCTCGCCAGCGCGATGAAAGGCTGACGTTCCATGGATATCCGCGCCGCAGAAATCTCCAAGGTCATCAAGGACCAGATCGCCAATTTCGGCACCGAGGCCCAGGTCAGCGAGACCGGCCAGGTGCTGAGCGTCGGTGACGGCATCGCGCGCATCTACGGCCTCGACAATGTCCAGGCGGGCGAGATGGTCGAGTTCGCCAATGGCGTGCAGGGCATGGCCCTCAACCTCGAGGCCGACAATGTCGGCGTCGTGATCTTCGGCTCGGACGCCGAGATCAAGGAAGGCGACACCGTCAAGCGCACCGGCACCATCGTCGACGTGCCGGTCGGCCGTGGCCTGCTGGGCCGCGTCGTGGACGGCCTGGGCAACCCGATCGACGGCAAGGGCCCGATCGAGGCGACCGAGCGCCGCCGCGTCGAGGTGAAGGCGCCGGGCATCATTCCGCGCAAGGGCGTGCATGAGCCGGTCCAGACCGGCCTGAAGGCGATCGACGCCCTCGTCCCCGTCGGCCGTGGCCAGCGCGAGCTGATCATCGGCGACCGCCAGACCGGCAAGTCGGCCGTCGCGATCGACGCCTTCATCAACCAGAAGACGGTCAACGCGGGCACCGACGAGTCGAAGAAGCTCTACTGCATCTACGTCGCCGTGGGTCAGAAGCGCTCGACCGTGGCGCAGCTGGTCAAGACGCTCGAAGAGAATGGCGCGATGGAATATTCCATCGTCGTCGCCGCGACCGCGTCGGAGCCCGCGCCGCTTCAGTTCCTGGCGCCGTACACCGGCACCGCGATGGGCGAATATTTCCGCGACAATGCGATGCACGCGCTGATCGTGTTCGACGATCTGTCGAAGCAGGCCGTTGCCTATCGTCAGATGTCGCTGCTGCTGCGCCGTCCGCCAGGCCGTGAAGCCTATCCCGGCGACGTCTTCTATCTGCACAGCCGTCTGCTCGAGCGTGCGGCCAAGATGAACGACGCCAATGGCGCCGGTTCGCTGACCGCGCTGCCGATCATCGAGACCCAGGCGGGCGACGTGTCGGCGTACATCCCGACCAACGTGATCTCGATCACCGATGGCCAGATCTTCCTCGAAACCGACCTGTTCTTCGCGGGCATCCGCCCGGCGATCAACGTCGGCCTGTCGGTCAGCCGCGTCGGCTCGGCCGCGCAGACCAAGGCGATGAAGAAGGTGTCGGGCTCGATCAAGCTGGAGCTCGCCCAGTATCGCGAAATGGCCGCCTTCGCGCAGTTCGGCTCGGACCTCGACGCCTCGACTCAGAAGCTGCTCAACCGCGGTGCGCGCCTGACCGAACTGCTCAAGCAGCCGCAGTTCAACCCGCTGCCCTTCGAGGAGCAGACGGCGTCGATCTTCGCGGGCACCAACGGTTATATCGACAACGTGCCGGTGGCGCAGGTCGTCCGCTACGAAGCGGCGATGCTCGCTTATCTGCGCAACGATCATGCCGATGTGCTGGCGATGATCCGCGACACCAAGGATCTGGGCGACGAGGCCAAGGGCAAGCTCAAGGCCGCGCTCGACCAGTTCGCGAAGATCTTCGCGTAAGACGGCATGTAAGCCCTCTCCCCTCCGGGGAGAGGGTTGGGTGAGGGGCGCCACACAGGCCGTCTCATCCGTGGCAGCCCCTCACCCCGGCCCTCTCCCCAGTGGGGAGAGGGAGAAGAAGGACTAAGATGGCGTCCCTCAAGGCCCTCAAAATCCGGATCAACTCGGTCAAGTCGACCCAGAAGATCACCAAGGCGATGAAGATGGTCGCCGCCGCCAAGCTGCGCCGGGCGCAGGACGCGGCGCAGAACGGCCGTCCCTATGCCGAGCGGCTGGAAACGGTGATGGCCGGCATGGCCGCGCGCGTGGGCGGCGTCGGCGCGTCGCCGCTGCTGGCGGGCACCGGCAAGGACGATGTCCAGCTGCTGGTCGTCGCGACCTCCGAGCGTGGCCTGGCGGGTGCGTTCAACACCAACATCGTCCGCGCCGCGCGCCGCAAGGCCGAAGAGCTGACCGCGCAGGGCAAGACGGTGAAGTTCTACATCGCGGGCAAGAAGGGGCGCGTGCTGAAGCGCTTCTTCCCGAACGCGATCCTCGCCGATCACGACATGAGCGCGATCAAGGCGCCCAAGTTCGACGACGCGCGCGTCATCGCCGACGATCTGATCGCCCGCTTCGAGCGCGGCGAGTTCGACGTGGCGCACCTGTTCTATTCCAAGTTCGTCTCGGCGCTGGTGCAGGACCCAGTCGCGCAGCAGCTGATCCCGGTGCCGATGCCCGCAGCCACCAAGGCCGAAACCTCGGTCGAGGCGGTCGCCGAGTTCGAGCCGAGCGAAGAGGACATCCTCGACGCGCTGCTGCCGCGCAACGTCGCGGTGCAGATCTTCCGCGCGCTGCTGGAGAACCAGGCCGGTTTCTACGGGTCGCAGATGAACGCGATGGACAATGCCACGCGCAATGCGGGCGACATGATCCGCCGCCTGTCGATCCAGTATAACCGCACGCGTCAGGCCGCGATCACCACCGAGCTGGTCGAAATCATCTCGGGCGCCGAGGCGCTCTGATGAAGGCTGCGCTCCTTCTGGGCCTGACGGTCGCTCTGGCCGGATGCGGCCAGGCGTCCGATCAGCCTAAGGATGCACCCCGCGCGACGCCGACACCGCTCGTGACGGGCGGCTGGGCCACCATATTCGGCAATGCGCCGGAGACGGTCAGCCTGCTCGACCGAATGGGCTTTCGCATGAGCGGCTACGCGCCCGTCCAGGGCCAGTATCGCGCGATCGCGCAGGCGACGCCGATGGCCGATCCGTCGGTGGCGCCGGTCAATATGGCCAATCTGATCGTCGAGGGCGATGCGAAGGCGCTGAACACGCTTCGCTTCACGCTCGATCTCGTCAATCTCGACTCCAGCCCGTTCGCCAAGACGCAGTTCATCCGCTGGGTGACCAAGCCGATGGATCAGCTGGGTCTGGACGGCAAGGATGCGGTTGCGGCCGCGATCCAGACCGAAAGCGCCACCACCGGCCACCTGACCGGCGCCGATTACCATGTTACCCGTGACAAGATCGACGGTGGCCGCCGTCTGGTCGTGACCTTTACCCGCCCCGAAGCTATGTCGGGCTCTACCGAACCAAGGAAGCAATGATGGCAACCGCCGCTGAGGACATCCGGCCGACCACGGCCACCAACAATGTCGGCACGATCGCCCAGGTCATCGGCGCGGTCGTCGACGTTCACTTCCCCGATCACCTGCCCGCGATCCTGTCGGCGCTGGAGACGGATAACAACGGCACCCGTCTGGTGCTCGAAGTCGCGCAGCATCTGGGCGAGAACACCGTCCGCACGATCGCGATGGACACGACCGAGGGCCTGACCCGCGGGCAGAGCGTGACCGACACCGGCAACCAGATCCAGGTTCCGGTCGGCCCCGCGACGCTCGGCCGCATCCTGAACGTCGTCGGCGAGCCGATCGACGAGCGCGGGCCCGTCGCCACCGACCTGCGCGCGCCGATCCACGCCAAGGCGCCCGAGTTCGTCGAGCAGTCGACCGAGAGCGCGATCCTGGTCACCGGCATCAAGGTCATCGACCTGCTCGCGCCTTATGCGAAGGGCGGCAAGATCGGCCTGTTCGGCGGCGCGGGCGTCGGCAAGACGGTTCTGATTCAGGAACTGATCAACAACATCGCCAAGGGCCATGGCGGCACCTCGGTCTTCGCGGGCGTCGGTGAGCGGACCCGTGAGGGTAACGACCTGTATCACGAATTCCTCGACGCGGGCGTCATCGCCAAGGATGCCGAGGGCAACGCGATCAGCGAGGGCTCGAAGGTCGCGCTGGTTTATGGCCAGATGAACGAGCCGCCGGGCGCCCGTGCCCGCGTCGCGCTGTCGGGTCTCGCCATCGCGGAATATTTCCGCGACCAGGAAGGCCAGGACGTGCTGTTCTTCGTCGACAACATCTTCCGCTTCACCCAGGCGGGTGCGGAAGTGTCGGCGCTGCTCGGCCGCATCCCGTCGGCCGTGGGCTATCAGCCGACCCTGTCGACCGACATGGGCGCGCTGCAGGAGCGCATCACCTCGACCAACAAGGGCTCGATCACCTCGGTTCAGGCCGTGTACGTGCCCGCCGACGACTTGACCGATCCCGCGCCGGCCACCTCGTTCGCCCACCTGGACGCGACGACCGTGCTCAACCGCGCCATCTCGGAACTGGGCATCTACCCGGCCGTCGACCCGCTCGACTCGACCAGCCGCGTGCTGGAGCCGCGCATCGTCGGCCAGGAGCATTATGAGACGGCCCGTGCGGTCCAGTCGCTGCTCCAGCGCTACAAGGCGCTGCAGGACATCATCGCGATCCTGGGCATGGACGAGCTGTCCGAAGAGGACAAGCTGACCGTCCAGCGCGCCCGCAAGATCCAGCGCTTCCTGTCGCAGCCCTTCCACGTCGCGGAAGTCTTCACCGGCATCTCGGGCAAGTTCGTCCAGATCGAAGACACGATCCGTTCGTTCAAGGCGGTGGTCGACGGCGAGTATGACCATCTGCCGGAAGCGGCCTTCTACATGGTCGGCGGCATCGACGAAGCCGTCGCCAAGGCCGAGAAGCTGGCTCAGGAAGCCTGATGACAGGGGGGACGGCCTGGTCCGTCCCCCTCTTTCCTCTCCCCGGCGGGGAGAGCGATGCGAGATACTAGACCATGCTGCACTTCGAACTCGTCACGCCCGAAAAGCTCCTTCGCTCGGAGGAGGTGCATATGGTGGTCGTTCCCGGCACCGAGGGCGATTTCGGCGTGCTGGAGGGCCATGCGCCCTTCATGTCGACCATCCGCGACGGCGCGATCCAGGTGTACCGCACCGACAAGGGCGAGCCGGAATCGATCCAGATCCGCGGCGGCTTCGCCGAGGTGGGGCCCAAGGGCCTGACCGTGCTGGCGGAGCATGCGGGGTAAGGTTTTTTCCCTTACCGGGGTTTTGAAACGGTCGCGGCGCAAGCTGCGGCCGTTTTCGTTTGTTCGGGGCGTGGCCTTCGACTGCGCTCAGGCTGAACGGAGCGGGGGTAAGGCGGCTATCCTCAACCGTCGTTCAGCCTGAGCGAAGTCGAAGGCGAAGGGAAACCGCCTCCACAGTCGGTAAGCCCCTCCCGCAGGCGGGAGGGGTTTGGGGAGGGCATGGGTTCTCGCAGAGACCATCGCTCGCGGCTTTCCCTCCCCCATCCCCTCCCGCCTGCGGGAGGGGCGTGCCCGGGGCGGACGACCTGCTCGCCCCCAGAGCGCTCACAAAAAGCTATACGGGTCCACATCCACCGCGACGCGCACCTTGGTGGACCATTCCACCCCGCCCAGCCATTCGCGGATCACATCCTGCACCGCCAGCGCCCGCCGGGCGTGGACCAGCAAGCGGAACCGATGCCGCCCGCGCAGCATCGCCAGCGGGGCGGGGGCGGGGCCGAAGACGTGCATGCCTTCGACCTTGGGCGCGGCGCGGGCGATCATGGCGGCGGTCGACTGGGCCGCGCCCTGATCCTCGGACGAGATGATGATCGCGGCATAGCGGCCGAAGGGCGGGGCATCGGCATCGCGCCTGGCCTCGGTTTCCGCCGCGTAGAAGGCTTCGGCATCGCCCGTCACCAGCGCCTGCATCACCTGGGCCTTGGGGCTGTGCGTCTGGATGAAGACATGGCCCGGCTTGGCGCCGCGTCCCGCGCGACCCGATACCTGGCGGATCTGCTGGAAGGTGCGTTCCGCCGCGCGCAGGTCGCCGCCGTCCAGCCCCAGATCGGCGTCGATCACCCCCACCAGGGTCAGATTGGGGAAGTGATAGCCCTTGGTAATCAACTGCGTGCCGACGACGATGTCGATATCGCCCGCCTCCATCCGCCCGACAAACTCCGCCGCCTTGGCGGGCGACCAGATGGTGTCGGAGGTGACGACCGCGATCTTGGCCTCGGGGAACAGCGCGGTCGCCTCGTCCGCGATCCGCTCGACGCCGGGGCCGCAGGCGACCAGCGTGTCCTCACCGTCGCATTTGGGGCAGGCGCGCGGGGTGGGCAGGACATGGCCGCAATGATGGCAGGCCAGCCGCCGCACCAGCCGATGCTCGACCATCCAGGCGGTGCAGTTGGGGCACTGGAACCGATGCCCGCAGGTCCGGCACAGGGTCAGCGGGGCATAGCCGCGCCGGTTGAGATAGAGCAGCGACTGTTCGCGCTTCTCCAGCACCTGCTTCATCGCCGCGACCAGCTTGGGCGCGATCCAGCGGCCGCGTTCGGGCGGGTCTTGGATCAGGTCGATCGCCTCGATCGTCGGCATCTGCGCCGGGCCGAATCGGCCGGGCAGCTTGACCTCAATATAGCGGCCCAGCGCGACCTGTTGCCGCGTCTCGATGGCGGGGGTGGCGGAGGCGAGGATGACCGGGCACGGCTCGAACAGGCCGCGCATCACCGCCACGTCGCGCGCATGATAATGGACGCCGTCTTCCTGCTTGAAGCTGGTCTCATGCGCCTCGTCGACGACGATCAGGCCGAGATTGGCATAGGGCAGGAACAGCGCCGAGCGCGCGCCCACCGTCACCATTCCCTGGCCGCTGGCGATCGCCCGCCAGGCGCGCCGACGCTGCGAGGAGCGCAGGCCGGAGTGCCACGCCACCGGCTCGCAGCCGAAGCGGTCGTGGAAACGCTTGAGGAACGGCTCGGTCAGCGCGATTTCGGGGAGCAGGACCAGCACCTGCCGTCCCTCGGCCACCGCCTGCGCGACCGCCTCGAAATAGACCTCGGTCTTGCCCGATCCGGTGACCCCGTCGAGCAGCACCGGCTGGAAGCTCCGCGCCGCCACGCCCGCGACCAATATGTCCGCCGCCGCACGCTGGTCGTCAGACAGGGTCGGGCGGTGATGATCGGGATCGGGAAGGGGGAAGGGGCTGTCGATATCGACCTCCACCCCCTCGATCGCGCCATTCTTGACGAGGCCCCGGATCACCGCGTCGGACACGTCCGCCATCGTCGCCAGTTCCCGGATCAGGCCCTGTCGATCGCCGATCCGCTCCAGCGCCTGCGCGCGCTGCGGGGTCAGGCGGTCGGGGACATGGCCGGTGACGCGATATTCGGTGACGGTCCGGGCCCCCTCCAGCGCGGAGGTGGAGGACAGCGCCATCCGCACGACCGCGGCGGGCGGGGCGAGATAATAGTCCGCCGTCCATTCGATCAACCGGCGCAAGGGGGTCGGCAATGGCGGGGCATCGGCCACGCCGAGCAGCGGGCGCAGGCGATTGTCGCCGACCTCGGCATCCGAGGGCATCCGCTCGGGCTCCCACACCACGCCCAGCAACTGGCGGGGGCCGAGCGGCGCAACGACGATCGATCCCGGCTCGACCGTCATGCCCTGGGGAACGCGGTAATCGAGCGGGCCGAGGGCGGAATTCAGGACGAGGACGCGGGCGCGCGAGGACATGGACCCGCTATATGGGGTTGGCCGGGCCCGAGGAAAGGGCCGAGCGCGTCAGCCCGCCTGCCGCCGGTCGTCCTGCCGCCGGTCCCCCTGGCGTCGGTCGTTCTGCCGCCTGTCGCCGTGCCGCCGTTCGCCGACCCGCTCGCGCTTGGCACCGTACAGGCGGCTGTCGGCGTGATGCATGAAATCGCGCGTCGTCGCGCATCCCGGCGGCAGCGTCGTGAGGCAGACCGTGCCCGAACAATGCATGGTCAGGCCCTCGGCGGTGACGGCGATGATCAGCAGCGCCTCGATCCGCGTCCGGATCCGCTCGGGATCGGCGAGGAGCGCGGGGTCCTGGACGATCACGCCGAATTCGTCACCGCCCAGCCGCGCGACGAAACAGCCGTCCAGCCAGTCGCTGCGCAGCCGCTGGCCGACGACGCGCAGGACCTCGTCCCCGGCGGGGTGGCCGAGCGTGTCGTTGACGAGCTTGAACCCGTCGAGATCGATCAGCACCAGCCCGAGCGGGGTGTCGTTCGCCGACGCCTCGGCGATCGCGGTTTCCAGCGCGCGGTCGAACGCGGCGCGGTTGGCCAGCAGGGTCAGCGCGTCGGTATCGGCGTTGCGGCGAAGCTGGGTCTCCAGCAGATGCCGCTCGGTCACGTCCTGGAACATGCCCACCACCCCGCTTGCCCGCCCGTCCAGCATCTCGCGCTCGCCCATCACGCGGACCCGGCGACGCCGCCCCAGCGCGGTGATGAAATCCAGTTCGATGTCGAACGACTCGCCGGTCCGAATGGTCTGCTCGATGGTCGAGCGCAGCTGGTCGCGCGACTGGGGCGGGTAATAGGACAGGCCCTGTTCGACCGTGAACGTCTTGCCCGGCGGCAGTTCGTGGATTCGGTACACCCCCTCGGACCAGGTGGCGTGTCCGTCCGCCAGATCGATCCGCCACGATCCGATCAACGCCAGCCGCTCGACCTGGCGCACGGTATGTTCCTTGGCGCGCAGGTCCTCGGCCTGGCGATCGCTCAGCTCGGCCATGGCGGTGGCCCGGCGGGCGATGGCGCGCGCGGCGATCAACGCCTCGGCCAGCCTGGCGAGATGGCGCAGCGTCCGCTCCCCCGCCGCACTCAGCGACCGAGGGCTGGCGTCCATGACGCAGAGCGAGCCGATCGCCTGGGGCGTGCCGTCCAGGTCGGGAACGCGGATCGGCATCCCCGCATAGAAACGGGTCGCCGCCTCGCCGGTGACGAAGGGATTGGCCGCGAAGCGCGGATCGCGCGTCAGGTCGGGCACCATCATCAGGTCGGGGGCCTCGATCGTGTGGTCGCAAAAGGCGACTTTGCGCGGCATCTCGCTGGGCAGCGGGCCGACCGCCGACTTGACCCAGAAACGGTCGCGATCCGCCAGGGTCAGCGCCGCGACCGGACAGCCGAGCATATCGGCGGCCAGCGAGACCAGCGCATCGAACTCGGCCTCCGGCTCGCTGTCGAGCAGCGCATGAGCCTGGACGGCGGCCATGCGGCGCTCTTCGCGGGAGGGCATGGGCAGGGGATCGACCTTCATGACAGACATTCATAAAAGCAAGTCTTGTCAAAATCTTAAAAATAGATCGGGAAGCGGAGCCTTTATTTGCTCCGAAGCCGTGGGCATCGCCGGGCGGGACGCCGACGGGCCGGGTGCAGGATGACGTATTTTTCACGTTATGGTCACCCCGGGGTATCCCGTCAGCCTGTAGCCCTGCGGTCACAGAGTTCGAAGAGCTCGGCGCCCGACACTCCCGGGGGTGCCGTCGGGGCCGGCGGAGAGCGCGCTTTCCGCCGGCCTTTCACTGGCATCGCTTATCCGGGCGGCGCGATCGACCGGCGACGGTCGTCCTTGTCGCGGCACCGATCCTGATTGACAGAAAGTCGTCCGATGCCGGAGCAGACGAGCCGATGAGTCGCAAAATCCTGATCGTCGAAGACGATGCCTCCACCGCCGCCTATGTCGCCAAGGGACTGGCCGAGGCGGGCTATGCCGTCGAACAATGCGGGGACGGGCGCGACGGCCTGTTCCTGGCGAGCGAGGGCATATTCGACCTGATCATCGCCGACCGGATGCTGCCCCGCCTCGACGGGCTGGCGATGGTCAGCGCGATCCGCGCGGCGGGGATTTCCACCCCCGTGCTGATCCTGTCGGCGCTGGCGACGGTCGACGACCGGGTCGACGGGCTGAAGGCCGGGGCCGATGACTATCTGTGCAAGCCCTTCTCCTTCGCCGAGCTGTCTGCGCGGATCGAGGCGCTGGTCCGCCGGTCGGACCGCACCGCGTCCGAGCCGACGCGCACCAAGCTGAGCGTCGGCGACCTGGAGATCGACCTGCTGGCGCGCACCGTCACCCGCGCGGGCAAGATCATCCCGGTCGGCGCGCGCGAGTTCAACCTCCTCGAATTCCTCGCCCGCCATGCCGGGCAGGTCGTCACCCGCACGATGATGCTGGAGAAGATCTGGAACTATCATTTCGACCCCGGCTCCAACGTGGTCGACGTCCATATCGGGCGGCTGCGGC
Organism: Sphingomonas sp. SORGH_AS_0950; assembly: GCF_030818415.1. Lineage (NCBI taxonomy): Bacteria > Pseudomonadati > Pseudomonadota > Alphaproteobacteria > Sphingomonadales > Sphingomonadaceae > Sphingomonas > Sphingomonas sp. SORGH_AS_0950. The sequence continues at coordinate 1,630,524 of NZ_JAUTAE010000001.1, read as the reverse complement.
GCAAGCTGGAGGAAGGCTTCGGCACCCCGATCCTGCATACGGTGCGCGGCGCGGGCTATCGGCTGGCCGTGGAGGGGTGAAGCTGCGCCTGACGATATCGGCGCGGATCGCGCTGCTTTCGGTCGTCCTGGCGCTGTTGTCCAACCTCGTGCTGGTCGGTTTCATCTGGAAACAGACCAGCGCCGACGCGGTCGCCGCGCTTCACCGCGAGATCGTCGAGCAGGCGGATGCGCTGCGCGCCGTCTGGCGGACGGGCGCGTTGCCCGCGCTGGCCGATGCGATCACCCATGCGCGCGAGCCGGGCGACGTCACGCTGGTCCTGGCCATCTATGACAGCCGGGGGCACCGGATGGCGGGCTATGCACCGCGCCATCTGGCGGTGCCGCTGGCGGATACGCCGTTCCGCATCGCCATGCTGGGCGGCGAGGGCGTCTGGGCCTCGCGCGAGGCGGGCTATACGCTGCATCCGATCGGTAACGACTGGCTGCTGGTCGGGCGTCCGCTCGACCTGATCGAGGCGCAGCAGATCGCGATCGAGCGGGCGCTGGCGCTGGCGGTCTTCCTGTCGCTGATGCTGGGGGTCGGCACGGGGCTGGTGCTGGCGCATTATGTCGCGGGGCGGCTCAACACCATTGTCGCGGTGATCGACGCGGCGGGCGAGGGCGACCTGACCCGGCGCGTGTCGCTGGTCCGTGCCGACAGCGACGAGGGCGACGCCTTCGACCGGCTGGCCGAGCGGCTGAACGCGATGCTGGGCAAGATCGAGCAGCTGATGGCCGAGCTGCGCGTCGTCACCGACAGCCTGGCGCATGATCTCCGCTCGCCGCTCGCCCGGTTGCGGACCAAGACCGAGCAGGCGGTGCTGATCGCCGATCCGCACCAGCGCGAGGCGGCGCTGGGCGGGCTGCTGGTCGAAACCGATCTCATCATGCGCATGCTGACCATGGTGATCGAGATCAGCCGGTCCGAATCGGTGACGCGCGACCGGTTCACGCTGGTCGCCCCCGCCGATCTGGTCGAGGAGATTGGCGAGCTCTATGCGCCGGTCGCCGAGGATGCCGGACTGCGTTTCCTGATCGAGGTGGAGGATCGCCCCGCGCCGCTGCCGCTCCACCGCGAGCTGATGAGCCAGGCCCTGTCCAACCTGATCGACAATGCGCTGAAACATGGCGCGTCGGGGGCGCAGGTCACGCTGCGCCTGTCGCGCGGGGTGGAGGGGATCGTCTTTCAGGTCGAGGATCGCGGTCCCGGCATCGCCGAGGCGGACCGGGCGCAGGCGCTGAAGCGATTCGGGCGGCTCGATACTGCGCGCACCACGCCGGGGGCGGGGCTGGGCATGGCGCTGATCGAGGCCGTCGCCCGGCTGCATGGCGGGCGGTTCGAGCTGGCGGACAATGCGCCGGGGCTGATCGCGCGGCTGGTGATTCCGTGACGACGCTTTCCTCCCCTGCAAGGGGAGGTGGCAGGCCGAAGGCCTGACGGAGGGGTATCGCGCCCTCGATAGGGGTGACACCCTTCCGACGCGTTGCGCGCGCCACCTTCCCTTGCAGGGGAGGAGTTGCAGGCACTTGCCCGCTGGGCTCAGCGCTTTACACCCCGCAGCATGGACTCCCTTTCCTTGTTCGGCCTTGCCGCCGTCTCCTTCACCCTGGTCTGCTATGCGAAGGAATCGGGCGCGCATTGGTGGACGCTGGGCTTCGTGTTGGGATGCCTGGCGGGGTCGGCCTATGGCTTTTTGCAGGGGGCCTGGCCGTTCGGCGTGGTCGAGCTGGTCTGGGCTGTCGTGTCCTTTCGCCGATGGTTGGAATTGCGACGGATTCGGGAACCGATCGCTTGACAGTGGGTTTCGCGGGCCCTAACTGACCATCCTTCCACCACCCCCGGTTTCACGACGCGCGATCTGCGTGCGTCGCGCTTCCGCGTGGCGGAACCATCGCGATGAGATGGAGCATGTGCGGCCATGCCATGCTTCGTGGAGCTAGGAGAATAAATTTCATGGCACGTATTGCGGGTGTCAACCTCCCGACCAACAAGCGCGTATTGATCGCGCTGACCTATATCCATGGCATCGGTCCGGCCAAGGCGAAGGAAATCACCGCCAAGCTGAACATCGCCGCTGACCGTCGCGTCCAGGACCTTTCGGACCAGGAAGTGCTCCAGATCCGTGAGACGATCGACTCCGATCACACGGTGGAAGGCGATCTGCGTCGCGAGACCGCGATGAACATCAAGCGCCTGATGGACCTGGCCTGCTATCGCGGCCTGCGTCACCGCAAGGGCCTGCCGGTCCGCGGCCAGCGCACGCACACCAACGCGCGCACCCGCAAGGGCAAGGCGAAGCCGATCGCGGGCAAGAAGAAGTAATTCGTCCGGGGGACGAATTACTCCGCCGGAGGCAGGCTTGTGGCTGACCGCCCGCCGCTCTCCGCATCAGGATATCAGGTCAGGATTATCATCTAATGGCACGTGAACCGCAGCGCATTCGCCGTCGCGAGCGCAAGAACATCACCGCCGGCGTCGCGCATGTGAACGCCAGCTTCAACAACACCATGATCACCATCACCGACGCGCAGGGCAATGCCATTTCGTGGTCGTCGGCGGGCATGATGGGCTTCAAGGGCTCGCGCAAGTCGACCCCGTATGCGGCGCAGGTCGCGGCGGAAGACGCGGGCAAGAAGGCCGCCGAGCATGGCGTGCGCACCCTGGAAGTCGAAGTGAAGGGCCCGGGTTCGGGCCGCGAGTCGGCGCTGCGCGCGCTGCAGGCGGTCGGTTTCCAGATCACCTCGATCCGCGACGTCACCTCGATCCCGCACAACGGCGTGCGGCCTTCCAAGCGTCGCCGCGTCTGATGCTTCCCATGGCCGGCTGACGAGTCGGCCATGCCTCTCTCCACGGCTGGAACCGTCCCCGTTCCGGCCCATAACTCAGGGGAACCACGTGTCTGTCAACGCAAAGAACTGGCAGGAACTCAAGAAGCCCAACGCGCTCGAGAAAAAGGGTGGCGATGGCAAGCGGAAGGCGACGTTCGTTGCCGAACCGCTGGAGCGTGGCTTCGGCCTGACGCTGGGCAACGCGCTGCGCCGCGTGCTCCTGTCGTCGCTCCAGGGCGCGGCGGTCACCTCGATCAAGATCGAAAACGTGCTGCACGAGTTCTCGTCGCTGGCCGGTGTGCGTGAAGACGTCACCGACATCGTCCTGAACGTGAAGCAGCTCGCGATCCGCATGCAGGGCGAAGGCCCCAAGCGGCTTCAGCTGTCCGCGACCGGCCCCGCCACCGTCAAGGCCGGCGACATCGCCGTGTCGGGCGATATCGAGGTCATGAACAAGGACCTGGTGATCTGCCATCTCGACGAAGGTGCGACGCTCAACATGGAGCTGACCGCCGATATCGGGAAGGGCTATGTCCCCGCCGCGTCCAACCGTCCGGCCGATGCGCCGATCGGTCTGATCCCGGTCGATGCGCTCTACTCGCCGGTTCGCCAGGTGTCGTACAAGGTCGACCCGACCCGCGTCGGTCAGGACCTGGACTATGACAAGCTGACGCTCTCGGTCGAGACCGACGGCACCGTGACCCCGGAAGACGCCGTGGCCTATGCCGCGCGCATCCTTCAGGACCAGCTGGCGCTGTTCGTGCACTTCGACGACTCGGCGCTCACCCGCGCGGCCCCCGTGGGCCAGGCGGCGCTCCCGGTCGCCGGTGGCGAGCCGCAGAGCGACGCGCAGCAGATCAACCGTTACCTTCTCAAGAAGGTCGACGAGCTGGAACTGTCGGTGCGTTCGGCCAACTGCCTCAAGAACGACAACATCATCTATATCGGCGATCTGGTCGGCAAGACCGAGGCCGAGATGCTGCGCACCCCGAATTTCGGTCGCAAGTCGCTGAACGAAATCAAGGAAGTGCTGTCGTCCATGGGTCTGCGCCTGGGCATGGAAATCCCCGGCTGGCCGCCCGAGAATATCGAGGAAATGGCCAAGAAGCTGGAACAGGAGATCATGGGCTGATTTCGCGCCGGCGCAAGAAATTGCGCCGGAGACGAAAACAGCCCGGCCGGCGGGTCGCCCACGGGCGACCCGTTCGACGTCAGGATCGCGGCTTCGCCGTGATCCGGTCGGGCCGCTCCACCAGCTTCGCTGGTCCCCCTCCCCAAGCCAGCTTGGGGAGGATTTGAATAGGCGAAGGTGACGGCCTCAACGGTCACCAGGTCTGGGGTACCGTGACACGGCCCCTTAACGAACGAAGGAACTACCCATGCGTCATCGCGTCGGCGGCCGTAAGCTGCAGCGTACCTCGGCTCATCGTACCGCGCTCTTCCGCAACATGTCGGCCGCGCTCATCAAGCACGAGCAGATCACCACCACCGTCGCCAAGGCGAAGGAACTGCGTCCCTATGTCGAAAAGCTGGTGACGCTGGCCAAGAAGGGCGGTCTCTCGAACCGTCGTCTGGCCCATGCCCGCCTGCTCGACGACGCGCAGCTGGTGAAGCTGTTCGACGTTCTGGCGTCGCGCTATGCGGACCGCAACGGTGGCTATACCCGCATCATCAAGGCCGGCATCCGCGCGTCGGACGCCTCGCCGATGGCGATCATCGAGTTCGTCGACCGCGACGTCTCGGCGAAGGGCCAGGATTCGGGTCCGGTCATGACCGAGGAAGATTTCGACGAAGCCGCGTAATTTCCGCGCGTCTTTCGAGACACCTTCGAGAGAGGGCCGTGCCAGCGATGGCGCGGCCCTTTTTCGTATCCGCCGTTTCAAGCATGTTCAGCCAGGCGAAAGCCGGGATGTATAACGTTACGGGCGCGAATCGAGGGAGGCTGGGAATGCGTTGCATGGCGGTCGGGTGGATTCTGGCGGGTCTGGCGGGTCTGGCGCTTCCCCTGCCGCTCGCGGCGCAGAACGGGGCGTCTCCGCCCACCACGTCGACGCAGGTCGTGCCGGTCGCACCGTTCATTCCCACCGACCGCGAACGGCAATGGCAGACCCTGCAACAGCGCAAGCAGGCGGACGCCGTAGCCGGGGGCTTCGTCGCGGGCGCGCTGCTCACGACGGCGGTGGCGCTGACCGCGGGCAAGAATTTGACGCCCCATAGCGATTCGGGTGCGATCGATGTCTCCCGTCCGGTTCGTGCCGCCGAGGCGCCATCGCCCTATCGCGCGGAAACCGACGACGAGGCGGCGGTCCATGCCTGCGCCAAGGCGGCGGAAGGCGAGGGGCGGCGCAGCTTCGCGCTGGCGCAGGTCGGGCAGGTCCGCTCGGCCCATCCTCTGGGCAATGGCTATGACGTGCAGGGCGATGTGCTGCTGCGCACCAGTTACCGCGAGGCGGGCGAGAGCCGCGCCTTCCGCTGCCGCGTCGATGCGCAGGCGGTGCGGATGATCGCGATCGACGGGATTCAAACCCTCCCGACCCGGTAGCATTTTCCAGAAGACATCGCTATCGGACCGCCATGGAGCACCCCGACAGCATCCTCATCGTCGATTTCGGCAGCCAGGTCACCCAGCTCATCGCGCGCCGCGTGCGCGAGGCGGGGGTCTATAGCGAGATCGTTCCCTTCCAATCGGCCGAAGCGGCGTTCGCACGGATCAAGCCCGCCGCGGTCATCCTGTCCGGCGGCCCGGCTTCCGTGGTGGACGAGAATTCCCCGCGCATCCCGCAGGCGATCCTCGACAGCGGCCTGCCGATGCTCGGCATCTGCTATGGCCAGCAGGCGCTGACCCAGCAGCTGGGCGGCAAGGTCGAGAAGGGCGACAGCGGCGAGTTCGGCGAGGCCTTCATCACCGTCGAGGGCGATTGCGCGCTGTTCGACGGCGTGTGGAACACCGGCGAGCGGCACCAGGTGTGGATGAGCCATGGCGACAAGGTCACGGCGCTGGCGCCGGGCTTCCGCGTCGTCGCGACCAGCCCCGGCGCGCCCTATGCGATCATCGCCAATGACGAGCGCCGCATCTTCGCGATGCAGTTCCACCCCGAAGTCGTCCACACCCCCGACGGCGCCAAGCTGATCGGCAATTTCGTCCGTCACGTCGCCGGGCTTTCGGGCGACTGGACGATGGCCGAGTTCCGCGCCTCCAAGATCGCCGAGATCCGCGAGCAGGTGGGCAGCGGCCGGGTGATCTGCGGTCTGTCGGGCGGGGTCGACTCGTCTGTGGCCGCGCTGCTGATCCACGAGGCGATCGGCGACCAGCTGACCTGCGTCTTCGTCGATGGCGGCATCCTGCGTCAGGGCGAGGCCGAGCAGGTCGTCAGCCTGTTCCGGGGCCATTACAACATCCCGCTCGTCCATGTGGATGCGCAGGACCTGTTCATGAACGGCCTGGCGGGCGTCACCGACCCCGAGGCCAAGCGCAAGTTCATCGGCAAGACCTTCATCGACGTGTTCGAGGCGGAGGCCAAGAAGATCGGCGGCGCCGAATTCCTGGCGCAGGGCACACTCTACCCCGACGTGATCGAGAGCGTCAGCTTCACCGGCGGCCCGTCGGTCACGATCAAGAGCCACCACAATGTCGGCGGCCTGCCCGAGCGCATGAACATGAAGCTGGTCGAGCCGCTTCGCGAACTGTTCAAGGACGAGGTCCGCGTGCTGGGTCGCGAACTGGGGCTGCCCGACGTGTTCGTCGGCCGCCACCCCTTCCCCGGACCGGGCCTCGCCATCCGCATCCCCGGCGAGGTGACGCGCGAGCGTTGCGACATCCTGCGCAAGGCGGATGCGATCTATCTCGAGGAAATCCGCAACGCCGGGCTGTACGACGCCATCTGGCAGGCCTTTGCGGTCCTGCTGCCGGTGCGGTCGGTCGGCGTGATGGGCGACGGGCGGACCTATGACTCGGTGCTGGCGCTGCGTGCGGTGACTTCGGTCGACGGCATGACCGCGCAGGCGTTCGACTTCCCCGGCGACTTTCTGCCGCGCGTGACGACCAGGATCATCAACGAGGTCAAGGGCATCAACCGCGTCGTCTACGACTATACCAGCAAGCCCCCCGGCACGATCGAGTGGGAGTGACACGGCCCCGCGCCCCTGCCGGACAGGGTCGCGGCAACGCCGACCGACACGTCATGCAGCGCCTCGGCGAAAGCCGGGGCGTTTTGCTGTCTGTGATGGGGAGGGAGTGGCGCGCCCGGAGGGATTCGAACCCCCGACCGAGGAGGTAGAAGCTCCTTGCTCTATCCAACTGAGCTACGGACGCGCGGATGGCGGTGTCCCTAGCGTGGTTTGACCGCCAAGGGAATGGCGATAAACAACGGTCCGCACGGCTTTGAGGGGATCGTAATGAGCGGGGAACGGATGGTCGCGGGCCGCGATCTGGAGCGGTCGGCCTTTCGCTGGTTCGACTTCGTCATGGCAGCGTTCGTCACCATCCTGCTGCTGTCCAATGTCATCGGCGCGGGCAAGGTGGCGGTCATCACCCTGCCGCTGGTCGGGCAGTGGCCGTTCGGGGCGGGCATCCTGTTCTTTCCGCTCAGCTATGTCATCGGCGACGTGCTGACCGAGGTTTACGGCTATGCCCGCGCGCGGCGGGTCATTTGGGCGGGAACCGTGGCGCTGCTCTTCATGGCCTTCATGAGCTGGGTGGTGGTCAAGTTGCCGCCAGCGCCCAGTTGGACCAATCAGGCCGCCTATGAGGTGATCTTCGGCCAGGTCCGCCGGATCGTTTTTGCCAGCATCTGTGCCTTCTGGGCGGGCGAGTTCGCCAACGCCTTTGTCATGGCGCGCATGAAGCTGTGGACCGGCGGGCGGCATCTCTGGTCGCGCACGATCGGCTCGACGGTGATCGGGCAGGGGGTCGACAGCCTGATCTTCTATCCGCTCGCCTTCTGGGGTGCGGAGGGTTGGACAACGCATCTGGTGGTCGTCGTGCTGTTCACCCAATGGGTGCTGAAGGTGGGCTGGGAGGTGCTGTTGACCCCCGTGACCTATCTGATCGTCGGCGGGCTGAAGCGCGCCGAAGGGGTGGACGTATTCGACGAGGGGACCGACTTCACGCCGTTCCGGGCGCGGGTTTGATTTGGGCTCACGCTAAGACGCGAAGGGTTTTAGAGATTGGGTTCACGCGGAGGCGCGGAGACGCGGAGGTGATGTAGCCGGCGATAGCCGCCAATCTCTGCCATCGACATGCGTTAGAAGGGATAACGCCCGCAACGAGGCCAAACACCTCTGCGTTCTCCGCGCCTCCGCGCGAACCCAATATTCTTCGCGCCATCGCGGCTTCGCGCGAACAAAAAGGGGAAGCGAGTCGCCTCGCTCCCCCTTTGTCAGATGTAGTCCCGTGTCCTTCGACTTCGCTCAGGCTGAACGGGGGAGGGGTTAGGCCCCCACCATCTCCAGCAGGCCCTCGAACAGGCGGCGGCCATGGTCGCCGCCGTGCGCGGCTTCGATGCGGCGCTCGGGGTGGGGCATCATGCCCAGCACGTTGCGCTTCTCGTTCAGCACGCCCGCGATGGACCGTGCCGAGCCGTTGACGTCCTCGGCATAGCGGAAGGCCACGCGGCCTTCGCCTTCGAGGCGGTCGAGCGTGTCGGCATCGGCGAAATAATTGCCGTCATGATGCGCGACCGGGATACGGATCGTCTCGCCCTGCTGGTACAGCCGGGTGAAGGCGCTGTCGGTGTTGGCCACCTCCAGATCCACGTCGCGGCAGACGAAGTTGAGCGAGCGGTTGCGCATCAGCGCGCCCGGCAGCAGCCCGGTTTCGGCCAGCACCTGGAAGCCGTTGCACACGCCGAAGACCGGCGTGCCCTTGTTCGCCGACTCCACGACCGCGCGCATGATCGGCGAGCGGGCCGCGATCGCGCCGCAGCGCAGGTAATCGCCGTAAGAGAAGCCGCCCGGTACGCCGATCAGCCCCAGCCCCTCGGGCAGTTCGCTGTCGCCGTGCCAGACCATGGCCGGCTTGACGCCCGTCACCGCCTCCAGCGCGACGGCGAGGTCGCGGTCGCAGTTCGAGCCCGGAAAGACGATTACGGCGGTCTTCATCAGGCGCGCTCCACCCGGTAATTCTCGATCACGGTGTTGGCGAGGAGCTGGCGGCACATCTCGTCGATCTGCGCGTCGGTCGTCGCGTCGGCGACCTCCAGCTCGATCAGCTTGCCCGCGCGGACGTCGTTCACGCCCGCAAAGCCCAGGCTTTCCAGCGCGTGGTGGATCGCCTTGCCCTGCGGGTCGAGCACGCCGGGCTTCAGGGTGACGAAAATCTTCAGCTTCATTACTTGCCCCGGCTCTTGCGGTGTTCTTCGAGGTCGAGGACGGCGGTGTCGCCCCCCTCGGGCAGCAGGCCCAGACGGCGTGCCACTTCCTGATAGGCTTCCACCTCGCCGCCCAGGTCGCGACGGAAGCGATCCTTGTCCAGCTTTTCGTTGGTGGTCATGTCCCACAGGCGGCAGCCATCGGGGCTGATCTCGTCGGCCAGGATGATGCGACCGAAGTCATTGTCCCAGATGCGGCCGAATTCCAGCTTGAAGTCGACCAGGCGGATGCCGATCGCGGCGAACATGCCCGACAGGAAGTCGTTCACGCGGATCGCCAGGTCGGCGATGTCGTGCATCTCTTCCTGGCTGGCCCAGCCGAAGCAGGCGATATGCTCGTCGGTGACCATCGGGTCGCCCAGCGCATCGTCCTTGTAATAATATTCGATGATCGTGCGGGGCAGCTTCACGCCCTCTTCGATGCCCAGGCGCTTGGACAGCGAGCCCGCCGCGACGTTGCGGACCACGACCTCGATCGGCACGATCTCGACCTGGCGGATCAACTGCTCGCGCATGTTCAGGCGGCGGATGAAGTGGGTCGGCACGCCGATATGGTCGAGCATGGTGAAGACATGCTCGGAGATGCGGTTGTTGAGCACGCCCTTGCCGTTGATCGTGCCCTTCTTCTGGGCATTGAACGCGGTGGCGTCGTCCTTGAAATACTGGATCAGCGTGCCGGGCTCGGGGCCCTCGTACAGGATCTTGGCCTTGCCTTCGTAGATTTGGCGGCGGCGAGCCATGCGGCGGTCCCCTGAAATGAGTACAGCCCCGGTGCCCCACATGCTGAGGCCCGAGGCGGGATGGCGCGGCCTATAATCGAAGGTGCGGGCGGGCGCAATGGAGGCGTGCGGCCTTGCGGTGCGGACAGGCTCCTTCCGTCGTGCAAGCAACGAAAGGGGACTGGAAGATGAAGGTCACGTAATGTCCCAGCCATGATGGACATGATTTTCACGGTATATGAAAAAACGGTAAGGTAGAAAGTATAGGAAACCGATCGTCCAAGTCATGGGTTCTGTCGATGCTTGCAAAGGAGGAAGTCATGAACAAGCTGATGATCGGTGTTGTTGGTGGGGCTCTGATGCTGACGGCGGGTGCTGCCGTGGCGCGGCCGATGCACATGGCGCAGGCGCCGCTGGTCTATGAACAGGCGCGTGTTCCGCTGGCCAATGGCATGGAGGCCATCGCGGTGGTCAAGAACGGCAGGACGGAGCGCACCGTCGCGTGTCGCGATACCGCCGATGTCCTCGCCACCTTCCGCCCCGAGGCCATCGCCTTCGCGCCCGGCCATAATGCCAAGGGCAAGGCCGTGACCGATGAGGAAGTCGCCGGGGTCGAGACCTTCACCCCCGTCGCGTTCCAGAACTGCACGGTCGCGGCGGGCAACCACTTCACCCAGGACGTCAACCAGGCGCAGGCGAACCACGCCTGACCGGGATGGTCGCAAGGCAGGCGGGCGCGGCGCTCCCAACGTGCCCGCCTTGCCCCAGCGATCCTGTCCCCGGTGATTTGTTCACTTTTTGATCCGCCCGATTGCCCCTGCGCGCATCGCTTGCTAGAAGCGGGGCTCCCATGGCGATCGATCTCCGCGACAATCCCCCCGTCGGCATCTTGGATGCCCCCTTCGACAGCGCGCTGTCCGAACGGTATCTGGTCTATGCGCTGTCCACGATCACGGCGCGCTCGCTGCCCGATGTGCGCGATGGCCTGAAGCCGGTACATCGCCGGTTGCTATGGGCGATGCGGCTGCTCAAGCTCGACCCGGCGGCGGGCTACAAGAAATGCGCGCGCGTCGTCGGCGACGTGATCGGTAAATATCATCCGCATGGCGACCAGTCGGTCTATGACGCGATGGTCCGTCTCGCCCAGGATTTCGCGCTTCGCTATCCGCTGGTCGACGGGCAGGGCAATTTCGGCAATATCGACGGCGATAACGCCGCCGCCTATCGTTATACCGAGGCGCGGCTGACCCAGATCGCGATCGACCTGATGGATGGGCTGGACGAGGATGCCGTCGCCTATCGCCCGACCTATAATGGCGAGGAGCAGGAGCCCGAGCTGTTCCCCGGCCTGTTCCCCAATCTGCTGGCCAATGGCGCGAGCGGGATCGCGGTCGGCATGGCGACCAGCATCCCGCCGCACAACGCCGCCGAGCTGCTGGAGGCCGCGATCCTGCTGGTCGATCGGCCCGATGCCGATGACGATGCGATCCTGGCGCTGGTCAAGGGGCCGGACTTCCCGACCGGCGGCATCGTCGTCGATGCGCCCGCGATCTTGCGCGAAAGCTACACCACCGGGCGGGGCGGCTTCCGCGTCCGCGCGCGCTGGGAGATCGAGCGCGAGAAGGGCGGCGGCTGGCAGATCGTCATCAGCGAAATCCCCTACGGCGTCGCCAAGGGCAAGCTGATCGAACAGATCGCCACGCTCATCAACGACAAGAAGCTGCCGATCCTGGCCGATGTCCGCGACGAATCGGATGCGCAGGTCCGCATCGTGCTGGAGCCGCGCGCGCGCACCGTCGATCCGCAGGTGCTGATGGACGGGTTGTTCCGCTTCTCCGACCTGGAGACGCGGATCAGCCTGAACCTCAACGTGCTGGACAAGGACCGCACCCCGCGCGTCATGTCCCTGCGCGAGGCGCTGGCGGCCTGGGTCGAGCATCAGTTCGTGGTGCTGCGGCGGCGTTCCGAGCATCGGCTCGGCAAGATCGCCGACCGGATCGAGCTGCTCGACGGCTATCTGGTCGCCTATCTCAACCTCGACCGGGTGATCGAGATCATCCGCACCGAGGACGAGCCCAAGGCGGTGATGATCGCGGAATTCCGTCTGACCGATCGTCAGGCCGAGGCGATCCTCAACATGCGCCTCCGTTCGCTGCGGCGGCTGGAGGAGTTCGAGATTCGCGGCGAGCGCGACAAGCTCGACAAGGAGCGCGAGCAGCTCACCCTGCTGCTCGGCTCCGAACAGCGCCAGCGGACGCGAATGAAGAAGGATCTGGGCCGGATTCGCGACCGCTATGGTCCCGAGACCGCGCTGGGCGCGCGCCGCACGCTGATCGAGGAGGCCGCGCCGACCCGCGACATCCCGCTGGAGGCGATGATCGAGCGCGAGCCGATCACCGTCATCCTGTCGCAGCGCGGCTGGATTCGCGCGATGAAGGGGCATGTCGACCTGGCCTCGGCGGATACCGCCAAGTTCAAGGAAGGCGACGGCCCCGCTTTCGCCTTCCATGCGCAGACCACCGACAAGCTGTTGCTGGCGGCGGCGAATGGGCGGTTCTTCACCCTGGCCGCCGACAAGCTGCCCGGCGGGCGCGGCTTCGGCGAGCCGGTGCGTGCGATGATCGATCTGGACGGGTCGATCGGCATCGTCGGCTTCCTGCCCGCCGCGCGCGCGGCCAAGCTGCTGGTCGCCGCCTCGGACGGGCGCGGCTTCGTCGTGCCGACCGCCGACACCATCGCCGAGACGCGAAAAGGCAAGACGGTGCTGACGCCACGCGCCGGAGCGGCGCTGAAGGTCGTGCGTCCGGTGGGGGCGGACGATGATTATGTCGCGGCGATCGGCGACAATCGCAAATTGCTGGTCTTCCCGCTGACCGAGTTCGTCGAACTGTCGCGCGGCACCGGGGTCCAGCTGCAACGCTATCGCGACGGCGGCCTGTCCGATGCGACGACCTTCGTCTTCAAGGACGGGTTGAGCTGGCCGATGGGCGGCGAGACGGGGCGCGTGCGGACCGAGGCCGATCTGTCCGCCTGGCGGACCGCGCGCGGGGCGGCGGGGCGGATGCCGCCGACCGGCTTCCCCCGCGATAATCGTTTCGATTGACCGCGCCCGATCGACGGCGTGTTTCCGATTATGGCGGACTGAACCGTTTACGGGATCAATTTCGCTGAAATTTTAGGGGGTTTTAACGATCGGCCGATAAATGGTCGGTAGATGGCTTCGACCGTTTATCCAATCTCGCGACCCTTGCCGCGCCCAATCGCGACTCTGACGTCGTGCGCAGTCGAGATCATGGCGATCCCGGCGGCGGAAATCGCGATGCGCGCGGATGGGCCCGGCATCGTCACGGTCAACGCCCCCTATCGACGTGCCGGTCTGACCGAGGCGCGGTCCGATGCACTGATCATGGCCGAGGTGACGAAGCGAATCGGCGATCTCCAGAGCCTGGGCGGCAAGTCGATCGAATTCCCGCTGGCGCTTGGCGAAGCCATCGACTGCCGGTATTTTCAGGTCACGCTCGCCCGCTCGGCGGAGGAACGCGCGGACCAATATGTCCTCATGCTGGTCGACCAGACCGCCCAGCATCATACCGAGCGCAGCCTGCGGCGCGAGATGACGACCGACAGCCTGACCGGACTGCCCAATCGTCAGGGATTCGGCGACCTGATCGAGGCGATGATGGCGACCGGCCATTCGCATGCGGTGCTGGTCATCGATCTCAACCGCTTCGGTCGGCTGAACGCCTGTATGGGCTCGCTGGTCGGGGACGAACTGCTGATCACCGTCGCACGCCGGTTGAAGGGGGCGCTGCGGTCGCGCGACTCGATCGGGCGGATCGGCGGCAATGAATTCGGCATCCTGATGATGATCGACGAGAGCGAGGACGAGGCGCATGTCTTGGCCGACCGGATCGACCGCGCGCTGCGCTCGCCCTTCCGGCTGACCGATTACGAGGTGAATGTCGAGGCGTCGGTGGGCATCGCCTTCAACGCCGACGACGATGGCGACGGCGATGCCGAGGAGCTGATCCGCCACGCCCAGTTCGCGGTGAAAACGCGCCAAGGCGGCGGGTCGGACCGAGGTCTATCACCCCCAGGCCTTCACCATCGCGCGCGCCCAGTTCGCGATGGAGACCTCGCTGCGCCGCGCGATCGAGCGCGAGGAACTGCATCTCGCCTATCAGCCGATCTGCGATCTTTCAACGGGCCGCATGGTCTCGTTCGAGGCGCTGGCGCGGTGGCGCGATGCCGAGGGGTGCGACCATTCCCCGGTCGACTTCATCCCGGTCGCCGAGGAATCGGGGCTGATCGTGCCGCTTGGCCGCTGGGCGGTGCAGCAGGCGACGATGCAGCTGGCCGAGTGGGACCGTATCGCGGGCGGGTCGTGCGGGATGCGGATGTCGGTCAACGTCTCGGCGATCCAGCTTCAGCGCGATGCCATCCCGGCCGTGATCGACGGCGCGCTGGGCAAGGCCGGGATCGCGGGCGACCGGCTGACGCTGGAGCTGACCGAAAGCGCGATCGTCGGCGATCCCGACGGCGTGACCATGATCATGGAGGGGCTGAAGGAACTCGGCACGACGGTGGCGATGGACGATTTCGGCACCGGCTATTCCAATCTCGCCTATCTCCAGAAACTGCCCATCGACATTCTCAAGATCGACCGCAGCTTCGTGAACGGCATGCTGGCCGACCGCGACAAGATCGCCATCGTCCGCGCGATCATGGGTCTGGCGCAGGCGCTGGGCATGAAGACCACCGCCGAGGGGATCGAGACGATCGAACTCGGCCAGACGCTGGCGGCGCTGGGCTGCACCTATGGCCAGGGCTATCTCTATGCCAAGCCGCTCGACCCCGAGGCGGCCTGGGCGATGATCGCGGCTCAGGCCTGAGCCACCGCCGCATCGGCCAGCTCGGCGACCCGGCCCGCGTCCGGAAAGCCCTCCGCGATCCACCGGGTCTCCACCTGACGCAGCAGCCGCGCGACATCGGGGCCCTTGCGCACGCCGCGCTCGACCAGCGCCCCGCCGGTCAGCGGCAGGGCAGGGGGCGTCCAGTCGCGGATCGCCGCCACCGATTCGCCCGCCAGCAATAGCCGGTCGACCGCGCCGGTCGTGCCCACCCGGTATGCCAGCGCATGGGGCCCCTCATCGCCCGGCCCGGCGGTCGCGGCGATCAGGCGCTTGCGGTCCAGATTGGACAGCTTCAACCGCGCGCCCACCGGCTCGGCGGCCTCGGGGGGCAGCAGCGCAGCGAGGCGGCGGATCGGGTCGGGGGCGATCCCCGCCGCCGCTTCCGCTTCGGCGAGGCGGGCCAGCCGGTCGGCCCCGGCGCGATCGATCTCGGGGATGACCGCGCGGAAGATGCCCTGTTCGACCATCAGCGCCACCACCGGCACCGCGCGCGCCGCGACCAGCAGCTTCAGCAATTCGGCCGCGATCCGTTCGCGTGACAGCGCCATCAGGTCGTTGGCGCGCTGCGTACAGGCGTCCAGCCCGGCCTGGTCGATCGCCTGGCCGAAGCGTGCGTGAAAGCGGAAGAAGCGCAGGATGCGGAGATGATCCTCGGCGATGCGCTGCAACGGATCGCCGATGAAGCGGACCCGCCCCGCCTTCAGATCGTCCAGCCCGCCGAAATAGTCGAACAGCTCGGCCGTCACCGGATCGGCATAGAGCGCGTTCATCGTGAAGTCGCGCCGCGCCGCATCCTCGCGCCAGTCGTCGGTGAAGGCGACGACGGCATGGCGGCCATCGGTCGACACGTCGCGGCGCAGCGTCGTGACCTCGACCGGGCCATCGGGCAGGACGGCGGTGATCGTGCCATGCGCGATGCCCGTCGGCACCGGCTTGAACCCCGCCTCGCGCACGCGCGCGATGACCGTCTCAGGCGACAGCGGCGTGGCGAGGTCGATGTCCGCCACCGCCTGGCCCAGCAGCGAATCGCGCACCGCGCCGCCGACGAACCGCGCCTCCAGCCGCTCGGCCAGCGCGATCAGGTCGCCTCGGTCGGTCCAGGGGGCGGTGGCAGCCGTCATGCCGCCCATTGCAGCCGCCGCGACAGGTTGACGATCATCGCGGCTGTCGCGCCCCAGATGCGCCGGTCGTTCCATAATATCTCGTAAAAATGACGGGTTTGCCCGCGCCAGGGTGCGCTGACCCGGCGGTGATGGGCGGGATCGAGGACATAGGCGAGCGGCACCTCGAACAGGTTCGCCACCTCCGCCTCGGATGGATACAGGGTCAGGTCGGGCGGGATGACGCCCAGCACCGGCGTCACCTCGAACCCCGTGACGGTGCGATAGCGGTCGGCGAGCCCGACCACCGTCACCGCGTGCGGCGACAGGCCGATTTCCTCCTCCGCCTCGCGCAGCGCGGTGGCGACCAGATCGACGTCACCCGGATCGGCGCGGCCGCCCGGAAAGGCGATCTGCCCGGCATGGTTGCGCAGATGCTCGGTCCGCTGGGTCAGGACCAGGCCCGGCTCGGCGCGATCGGTCACGGGCACCAGCACCGCCGCGGCGGTGGGTGTCGCGGCGGTTTCGGGCAGGATGTCCCCGTCGCCGGTCAACAGGTCGGCAACGGGTATCCGCGCCATCGCCTGTGCCAGCCTTTCGGCCAGCGTCATGCGTCGGTCGCGGGCGCGATGGGAAAGAAGGCGCCGTCGCTCCACAGACCCGGCGGCGTGTCGCCCCCCGCCAGCGCCCGTTCGGCCAGTTCGTAATAGACCGGCCGCGCGATCAGCGCCTCCAGCCCGTCGCGGACATGCAGATAGGGGCGGGGGCCATCCTCGCCCTCGGCGAAGCGCAGGCCATGCGCGGGGCCCGCCGCGACAAGGTCTCCGGTGTTGAGCTGGAAGGTCAGCCGCGCGTCGCGGCCCTCGCCCTGCGCCTTGAGCGTCACCGCGACGAAGGGCGCATCCTCGACCGCAATGTCGAGCTTTTCGACCGGCGTGACCAGGACGTGGCGGCCATCGGCTTCGCGGCGCAGGATGGTCGAGAACAGCCGGACCATGGCGGGGCGGCCGATCGGGCTGCCCTGATGATACCAGGTGCCGTCGCGGGCGATCCGCATCTCGCTGTCCCCGCAATGGGTGGGATTCCATTGCGAGACGGGGGGCAGCTTCTGCGCCTCCATCGCGCGCACGATTTCGGCGAGGCTGAGCGAGGACAGGTCGGGGGGCGGCGCCATGGGCATGATCGGTCTGAGTTAGGGACGCGAGGCGCGCAGGTAAAGCCCGGCCTCAGCCCGCGGCGCTCAGCATGCCGGGACAGGCCGGCACATCGGGGCCGCGGGCCAGCAGCCGATGCCGCTCGACCGGGCCGGGCAGTCGCCAGTCCGCCGTCCGGTCGGCGGTGAAGCCGAAGAAGCGGCCATAATATTCCGGGTCGCCGATCAGCATCATCGCGCGGTCCAGCCCCTGTTCTGCGGCGGCGGCGAGCATGTGCGCCAGCAGGCGACGTCCCAGTCCGTCCCGCTGATGATCGGGGGCGACCGCGACCGGGCCGACCATCACCATGGGATGCACCCCGCCCGCATCGTCGGCGAGCGCGACCGGCCAGCACTGAATCGAACCCAGCAGCGCGCCGTCCTCGTCCAGCGCGGCAAAGCAGAGCGAGGCGATCGCCGCGACGGTCCCGCGCACCTTATAGGCGGTCCGCGCCTGGCGCCCCGGCGGAAAGGCGCGGTCGAGCAGCGCCTCCACGGCGGCGGGATCGACCCTGTCGAGCGGAACAAGGGCAGTCGTCTCGGTCACAACGGGTGGGGTCCGATCGCGGCAGAAGGAGAGGGGAGAATGCGCGCGCCCTTAATCCGCTCCTCGGCGGATGCAAAGCCCCGCGGCTCCGCGCCGCCACTTCCCTTGCGCGCGGGCTCTGCTAGAGCCCTGGCATGGAAGACCGTCTCCAGCTCGAAGTCCACGACCTCGAAGTCCAGGTGCTGACCGGCATCTACTCCGAGGAAACGCATCTGCCGCAACCGCTGCGCATCTCGCTGACCGTCGATCTCGACTGTCCCGCCCATTATGCGCCCGACACGCCGCTGGGCGAGTCGAAGAATTATCTCGACCTGAAACATGCCGCGACGCAGTTGCCCGAAGGTGTGCATTTCACGCTGATCGAGGGGGTTGCGGACCATATCTGCGACACGCTGTTCCTTCAGGACAAGCGGGTTCGGCGCGTGAAGGTGAAGATCGTGAAGCTGGCCATCGCCGAGGATGGCGAGGCGATCGGCATCACGCTGGTCCGCCACCGTCGCTGATCGGGGCATGGCCGCGCGGCGAATCGACGTGGCGCCGGGGGAGGATGTCGCGGCGCTCGTTGCGGCGAATCCCGGCTGCGACCTGATCCTGGTGCTGCGCCCCGGTCGCGATTCCGTGGCGCAGGCGATGGCGGAGGCGGCGATCGGGCCGCTCGCGGTCGCCGCCGCTCCCGATGCGCGGGTCAACGCCGTGATCTGCCGCGATACCGCGTCCGATCAGGCGGTCGCGGCGGCGGTCGCCTATCTGGCCGCCGCGCACGCCGTCACGGGTCAGTTGCTGACGCTGGGCAGCTGACGCTCGCGGACGCAGGGGCCGAGCTTCTGGATGACGAAGCGATAATCCTCCTGCGCCGCCTGGGCATCCTGCGGCGAGAGCGAGGCGGTGCTGCGATCGGGCAGCGATTCGGGCAGCGCGCAGGCCAGCCGGTACCAGAGCAGCGTATCGCGCGCGGGCGGCGCCGCCGATTCGTCGACGATCTCGCTCAGCGCCACGGCATAGCGGCGTTCCTCGCCCGGCCGTCGCAGAACCGACAATGAGACCGGGCGATTATTGGCGGTGGTGAGGAAGATCTGCGTCTCGCCCTCGCCGGGCAGGCTGCCCGCCACGTAAAAGGCATTGCCGACGCCGGTGATGACCGGCGGCGCGTCCGGCGACAGCGCATCGCGCGCGATGGTCCGGCTGCGCTGCTCGGTATCGGGCGTCCAGGGCAGCTGCGCATCGGGCGCGACCAGCTGGAGCTGGTCGGGGGCATTGGGCACCCGCCGTGCATAGATCAGCACGCGCATCTTCTTCAGCCGCGGCGCGCGGCCCCGCGCATCCGTCGCTGCGTCGTAGAGATAGCCGACGCGCGCCGGCAGGCCGCCCGATCCGCGGATCAGCGTGCCGACATCGGCCTCGACATAGAAACGCTGCCGGCCGGGGGCGACGCCGGCGGCCTCGGGCCCCTTGATCGCGGCCGCCGAGCGGATCGTCACGTCGGCGATCACCGGGGCGGACAGGACCAGGTCGGCGAGGTCGGCATAGCCGGGGCCTGTTTGCGCTACCATCGGATCGCCCGCGCGCACCGACGGCGCGGTCGCCACTTGCGCCCCGACCGGGCCTGCAAACGATAGCATCGCGACTGCGATGGTGGTAGCATGGAGGGCGTGGGAGAGGGGTTTCATCGCTTCGCGCTACTCCTTCGTGTATTAACGGTACAGAAATAATTTTGTCATGGCGTGCTTGTACGTTTATTACGTCCGACAAACTGATTGCACCGCGCCAGCCGTGACGATAGGGTCCGAGGCTCTGCCGCATGCGTGAGCGCATGGCAGGAGTTTCCCACGTCCCCACGCTACGGCGAGGCGAAACTGGCAGACTGAGGAGTTTCGTTGCTGAATGGCCTATACTGACCAGAAGATGTCCGGGGGCAAGGTGGTCGCGATCGTTATCGTCGTGCTCATCCATGCTGCCCTGGGCTACGCCTTCGTCACGGGACTGGCATACCAGTACGTGAAGAAGGCGACCGAAAAGCTCGACACGTTCAACGTGGAGGAGCCGCCGCCCCCGCCACCGCCGGATGAACCGCCGCCCCCGCCGCCGGAGCAGCCCAACCTGCCTCCGCCGCCGACCACGGTGGTGACGCCGCCGCCGATCGTCAACGTGCCCTCGCCGGCGCCGACGATCTCGACGACGAGCATCATCCCGCTCAGCCAGCCGACCGCACCGCCGGCTCCGCCTGCGCCGCCGGCTCCGCCCGCGCCGCCGCCTGCGCCGACGGTCTCGAAGGCTGCCGGTCTGCGCGGTAACCCGGGCCAGTATTTCGGTCCCGACGCCTATCCGCCCTCGGCCCAGCGCGAAGGCGCGGAAGGCCGCGTGTCGGCCAAGCTGTCGATCGGCACCGATGGGCGCGTCACCGACTGCACGATCCTGTCGGGCAGCGGCAACCGGGCCCTTGACGATGCCACCTGCCGCATCTCCAAGGCGCGCGTGCGTTTCACGCCCGCCCAGGACGCGGCCGGCAACCCCGTCGCATCGTCGTACACGCTTAACATCCGTTGGCAGCTGCCACAGGAATAACGGCTAAAAGCCGATCACACCCAACGCTTTAGTCAGAGGACCTAACCAATCATGCTCACCACCATCCTCGCCGCGGGCGGCGCTGCGGCCGGTGCCGAAAATCCGTACGGCCTCGGCCAGGCTCTGAAAGAGGGCGGCCTCATCTCGCAGTCGGTGTTCACCATCCTCTGCCTGATGTCGATCGTGTCGTTCTACATCCTGTTCTCGAAGCTGTTCGAGCAGCAGAAGATCATCAACCAGGCGAAGCGCGTTCGTCAGGGCTTCTGGTCGTCGAACTCGCTGCGCGAAGGTTCGGCCAAGCTCGAGAAGAACTCGGCCTACAAGCAGATCGTCGACGACGGTCTGGCCGCGCAGGACCAGCATTCGAAGCTGACCGATCCGGTCGAAGCGCATGACTGGCTGCACGGCTCGCTGGCGCGTTCGGAAGCCGCGATCAACTCGAAGCTGGGCGGCGGTCTCGCCTTCCTGGCGACCGTCGGTGCGACCGCGCCGTTCATCGGTCTGTTCGGTACGGTTATCGGCATCTACCGCGCGCTCATCAAGATCGGCTCGTCGGGCCAGGCGTCGATCGACGCGGTCGCCGGTCCGGTCGGTGAAGCGCTCATCATGACCGCGCTGGGTCTCGTCGTCGCCGTTCCGGCGGTGCTCGCCTTCAACTGGCTGCAGCGTCGTAACAAGGGCATCGCGGAAGACCTGTCGTCGTTCTCGAACGACGTGCTGGGCTTCCTGGCCTCGAACGGTGCGGTTCGTCCGGCCGTTGCCGGTGCCAAGCCGACCGCCGTCAAGGCGACCCCGGCGACGACCACGGCCGGTCAGGCCGGTGGCGTTCAGACGCGCGCCTGAGCCTAAGGGGGCGGGGACCGGCCGTTCGCGGCACGGCCCCGCCACCCCCCGTCGACCCGGCTCCGGGACGGCGAAAGAATGCATGGATAGGATAGCTCTCTCATGGCGATGAGCGTTGGCGGGGACTCCGCCGAGAAACCGATGTCGGAGATCAACACGACGCCCCTCGTGGACGTCATGCTGGTTCTCCTCATCATCTTCCTGATCGCGGTTCCGGTCGTGATTCAGACCGTTCCGCTCAAGCTGCCGAGCGTCCGCTTCGATCCGACGACGACGAAGCCGGAAAACGTCTCGCTTTCGGTGACCAGCGAAAATGGTCAGTGCAAGGTGTATTGGGGCCTCAGCCCCGTGACCTCGACCGAGCTGCGCGACAAGGCGGTTCAGAAGCTGAAGGCCGAGATCGAGCGGCTCGGGCCGAACATCACGCCCGATCAGCTGCCCGAGGCGCATATTCGCGGCGACGTGAATACGCCGTATCGGTGCATTGGCGGCACCATCTACACGATGCAGCAGGCCGGTTTCGCCCGTGTCGGCTTCATCTCCGAGCCGCCCCCCGGCGGCAACCCCCGCGCCTGATCGGCCGGGCGGACAGAATAGGAGTTAGCACGCCATGGCAATGAGCGCCGGATCCGATGATGGCGAGCCGATGATGGACATGAACACGACGCCGTTGATCGACGTCATGCTCGTGCTCCTCATCATGTTCATCATCACCATCCCGATCCAGACTCACGCGGTGAAGGTCGACCTGCCGGTCAACTCGAAGAACAACACGCCCGTCGTGAACAGCGAGAAGAACAAGGTCGGCATCGACGCCGCCGGTACGGTGACCTGGAACGGCACGCCGGTCGACGAGGTGACGCTGCGTCAGTATCTCGACCAGACGGCCGCCATGAACCCCGAGCCGGAACTGCACTTCCAGCCGGCCCCCGACGCCAAATATGTCAAGGTCGACGAGATCCTGGCAGTCATCAAGCGTTCGGCGGTCAGCAAGCTCGGCTTCATCGGCAACGAGCAGTATCGCAACGACTTCTGATCGACGCGATTCCGTTCGTGACGGACCAGGGCGGCCTCTTCGGAGGCCGCCTTTTTTATGCCTGGGGGACAGGGGGTGAGAGGCAGGGCGTGAGCGCGGCCGATTGCGGAGGGCGTCGCGCTGGTGCCGGAGATCGGCAGGGCAACGGGCCCCATGATCACGCTGGGCTATCCTGCGGTGATCGGCCTTAGGCGAAGGCGGCCATCACCTGTTGTCTTCCGGAAGAATTTCCCCCGACACGTCGGAAATCCGGTTTTGCCCAGCTGTCGGCAACGCCTTCGGCCCTTGCGGGGGTTTCACAAAAATGGCAACATGCCGTCATAAAAGTGAAACATGGAGAAGGGCGATGCGTGGCATGTCTTTGGCTCTGATCGTCGCGGCGGCGGGTATGGCAGCCCCGGCCATCGCCCAGGATCGCTGGCCGCAACGGACGGGCTATCACGAGATCGCAGCCGGGAAGCTGGTAGCAGCGGAGCGGACCCTGCTCCAGGAGCGACGCACCAGCCCCGACAGTCCGGAACTGATGCTCAACCTCGCCGCGGTCTATGCCCAAACCGGACGCGCGTCCGAGGCGCGATCGCTGTATGCGGCGGTCCTGCAGGAAAAGCCGATTGCCATGGACATGCCTTCGGGCGCGGTGATTTCCTCGCACCGCGTCGCGGAGACGGGCCTTCGCCAACTGAACCGGACATTCGCTTCGCGCTGAGGCGAGAAGGGGTAGGTCGGGTTCGAATCTGCCTTAGTGTCGCGCGCCGGGTGAGACGATCGCGGGAAGTTCAAGGGCCATGCCTGAACCCGGCCGTCGACCTCACTCGGCCGAACGGGGCGGGGCAGCATCTCCGATAGTGGGGTTTGACGCGCTCTGTCGCCCCGCGCCTGGATTCCTATCCAACGACGATGTGTAGGGCCGATCGCCATTCAGTGATGCCTTTCCGTCCCCCGCCCCTCGCAGAGGGGAGAGGGTTGCGCAGACTTGGCCTTTGCGAGAGCAAAGGCTTAGTCGGAGCTGGGTGAGGGGTGGGCGCTCGCGAAGCGAGCGCGCGAGCCTTTGGGCTCGCTCGACCCCTCACCCAAGCTGCGCTAGCCAGCAGGCTGGCAAGCTTCGCTAACCCTCTCCCCTGTCCAGGGGAGAGGGAAGAAGGGGCGATCCTAAATGTCGATCGGCCTAAGCATTGGTGGATAGGCGGCGTCCGCCATCATCCTTGCGAATTGCGCCGTTATGCCGCCCTTGGCGGGGTTGCTCCGCCAGAGTCGGCCCGCTGCCTAAGGACACATATCACCTCGGCAGAGGCCGGGGTCCAGTCAGGCGATGATCGGGGCAACTCACAATCCCAATGGGATCGCCGCTCTCGCTGAATGGTCCTGATGGAGTTTCGCCGGGGATTACCGGCAGCGAAGTAACAGGCCGATGGCCTGACGGAGAATGTCCCAGCCAATAAACCGTAGCCGGGGCTCGCGATCCGGTCTTGCGACAGGGGAGCGCGTTATGCGTCGCCATAGGGCTCGCGTTCGCGCGCAACGGAGGGTGGTCGGCGCGGAAGAGGCTTGTCTGCTGCCACCGACCGTGATCGAACAGCGGAATGTGCAATCTTTACAGCATCAAGGTGGATCCCCGAACCTATTTCGACGCGCTGGGCGCGGCGGAGGACGCGGCCAATGGGCTGGCGGTGGAGAAGGATTACGCCGTTCCCGGCAAGCCCGCTTATGTCGTCCGTCTGGAGAAGGGCCAGCGGGTGCTGAGCACGATGCGCTGGGGTTTCCCGACCCGCAAGCCGCGCAAGCGGCCCGCGCGCGAGGGGGAGTTGCCCTTTCTCTACGACTGGTGGACCAATGCCCGCAACATGCAGAGCGGCATGTGGAAGCCCTGGATGGCGAAGGCCGAACATCGCTGCCTCGTGCCCTTCACCCGCTTCTCCGAACCCAAGGCTGCTGCCGATCGCCAGGGGCCGGGCGACATCCATTGGTGGTTCACGGTCGAGGATCAGGCGGTGCCGTGCTTCGCCGGGCTGTGGAAGGTCGACCGGGATCATGACCGGGTCTATGCCTTTTGCACGACCGAGCCCAGTCCACTGGTCGCGCCCCGGCATCCCAAGGCGATGCCGGTCATCCTGTCGGCCGAAGATCAGGAGCGCTGGCTGACCGCGCCGGTCGAGGAGGCGCTGGCCATGCTGACCGCCTATCCCTCGCAATTGATGCGCGTCGCCTGACCATGGCCCGCAACCGCTATTATGACGGTCCGCCGAGCGACCATTTCGATGGCACGCGCTTCTTCAATCCGGGGCAGGCCAGCACCGATCGGGGGCTACGTGCGGTCCTGCGCTGGAAGCTGGCGGGGGCTGCCGCCAAATGGCCGGTGACGGTGCCGGTCACGCCGGCGATGCCACGGCCGCGCGTCGATGGCCTGTCCGTCACCATGGTCGGCCATGCCGCGTTGCTGATCCAGGCGGCGGGGATGAACATCCTCACCGATCCGGTCTGGTCCGAGCGTGCCAGCCCCTTCCGTCGCGTGGGGCCCAAGCGTGTCACCGCGCCGGGTATCCCGTTCGAGGCCCTCCCGCCGATTGATGTCGTGCTGCTGAGCCATGCCCATTACGACCATCTCGACATCGCGACGCTGCGTCGCCTTCACGCCGTGTATGATCCGCTGATGGCGATGCCGCTGGGCAATGATGCGGTCGTCCGCGCCGGGGTGCCGGGCGCGCGGTGCGTGACCGGCGACTGGTGGGATCGGATCGACCTCGGCAACGGCGTCGCGACGACGCTGACGCCCGCCAACCACTGGTCCAATCGCTGGCCGAGCGACACGCGGATGACATTGTGGAGCGGCCATTATCTGGAGACGCGCGCGGGCACGATCTGGTTCGTGGGCGACACCGGCTATGGCGACGGGGCCATCTTCCGCCAGGTGGGCGAGCGGCTGGGACCGCCCGACGTCGCCCTCATCCCGATCGGCGCCTATGAGCCGCGATGGTTCATGGCCGCGCAGCATGTCGACCCGGCCGACGCGGTGCGGATCTTCACCGATGTCGACGCGGGGCGGGCGCTCGGCATCCATTGGGGCACGTTCCAGCTCACCGACGAAGCCCGCGATGCGCCGGCCGAGGAACTGGCGGCGGCCCTCGACGCCGCAGGCATCCCGCGCGATCGCTTCGTCGCGGCCGAGCCGGGCGGCGTCTACCATTTCGGCCGGACCCCGGTGACATCGCGCTGAACCAACATGAGCCCCTTCCCCGGAGGGGAGGGGCAATCTCGCGTCAGCGCAGGATGATGTCGGCGCCGTGCTTGTGCTCGCGAATCTCCGCCTCGGTCAGCCCGTTGATCTCGTGCGGGAAGATCAGCCAGTCATTGGTCTGGTGGACGAAGAAATCGGGCTTCAGGTCGGTGACGTTGCGCGAGGGTTTGTAATAGACGGTCGCGACCTTCACCTCGTCCGGAATGTTGTTCCGGCACCGCTCCTTCAGTTCCTTCAGGACCGCACGGATCGAACGCCCCGAATCGAACACGTCGTCGATCAGCAGCAGTCGATCCTCGGGGTTGAGCACATCGACCAGATAGCCGAGGCCATAGATGCGGACCTGCGGATCCTGCTGGTCGATTCCCGTGTAGGAGGTGGTGCGGATCGCGATGTGATCGCTCTGGACGCCGCGATATTCGAGCAGTTCCTGGACGGCGATGCCCACCGGCGCGCCGCCGCGCCAGATGCCGACGATATGGGTCGGGCGAAATCCGGAATCGAACACCAGATTGGCCAGGCGGAACGAGTCCTCGAGCAGGCGATCGGCGGACAGATAGACTTTGGTGACCACGAAACTTCCATCATCCTTGTTGGGCCGACCGGGTCTATTCCTGCCCGAAGCCGGCGCTCGTCTTCTACCCCCTGGCGTCGCCAGGGCAACCGTCGCCGCTTATCCGGAACGCTGCGCGAAAGTGTCGAGCCGCGCGAGATGCGCCGCGATCGCGGCATCGTCCAGAAACGATCCGAGGAAGCTGTTGCGCGCCAGCGTCACCAGATCGGCGCGGGACAGGTTCCGGGCCCGGGCGACCGCCTTGTAATTGTCGCCGACATAGCCGCCGAAATAGGCGGGATCGTCCGAATTGATCGTCGCCCGCAGTCCCAGGCGCAGCATCCGGTCGATGGGATGATCCGCCATGTCCTTGACCACGCACAGCTTGTGATTGGACAGCGGGCAGACGGTCAGCGTCATCGCCTCCCGCGCGAGGCGGGCGGTCAATAGCGGGTCCTCCAGCGCGCGATTGCCATGGTCGAGCCGGTCGATCCCGAGCAGATCGAGCGCTTCATGGACATAGGCGGGCGGCCCTTCCTCCCCGGCATGCGCCACGCGCTTGAGGCCCGCATCCCCGGCGGCGGCGAATACGCGGGCGAATTTGGACGGCGGATGGCCGACCTCGGATGAATCGAGCCCGACGCCATCGATGCGGTCGAGCCATTTTCCGGCCTGGTCGAATGTCGCGAAGGCGGCGTCCTCGTCCAGATGGCGCAGGAAGCACAGGATCAGCTTCGACGTCAGGCCATGGCGTTCCTTCGCCGCGGCCATCCCGGCCAGCAGCCCCTCCATCACCACGTCGAACGGGATGCCGCGATCGGTATGCGTCTGCGGATCGAAGAAGATTTCGGCATGGACCACGCCATCGGCCGCCGCCCGTTCGAAATAGGCGACCGCCAGATCGTGAAAATCCTCCGCCGTCCGCAGCACGTCGGCGCCCGCATAATAGATGTCGAGGAAATCCTGCAGATTGGAAAAGGCATAGGCCGCCCGAACCTCCTCCACCGAGCGGAACGGGATGGAAACCCGGTTGCGGCGGGCGAGGTCGAACATCAGCTCGGGTTCGAGGCTGCCCTCGATATGCAGATGCAGCTCGGCCTTGGGCAGCGCGGTGATGAAGTCGTCGTCGGTCATGCGGGCAGGCTCCATCGGCCGGAATTGGCGGGCGCGGGCGTCATCATGCGCAATCGTGCACACAGGCGATAGCCCGGACGCGCGATTTCCGACGCCGTTCGCGAAGGAACGGCATGGCGGGCCGGGAGCGATGCCTTTTCTCGATCGCTCCGTTCCAGAATCGGCGCTGGTGGCGTCCGCTTCGATATCGATACGATGACCGTCATCACCTCATGGACAGACGGAGATCCAAGCCCATGCAATCGGCGACACGGAAGTTGCCCCTGGCAGGCCAGGACATGTCCGATCCGTCCGTCGCGCCCGCGATCGACCGGGCCGGGGACGGCGTCGACGCGGTGCTGCCCGCGCGGCGGCTGGTTCCGCTGGCCTGTCAGCATGTGCTGGTCATGTATGCCGGGGCGGTGGCGGTGCCGCTGGTCGTCGGCCGCGCGCTGGACCTGCCCCCTGCGGAGTTGGGCATGCTGATCAGCGCCGATCTGGTCGCCTGCGGGTTCGCCACGCTGATCCAGACGCTGGGCCTGCCGCTGGTCGGTATCCGCCTGCCGATCGTGATGGGCGTGACCTTCGCCTCGATCAGCCCGATGCTGGCGATGATCGCCACCGGCAAGGCCGATGGCACGCCGCCCGCCATGGTCTTGCAGGGCATTTACGGCGCGGTGATCGTCGCCGGGCTGTTCGGTTTCCTGATCGCGCCGTTCGTCGGCCGGGTGTCGCGGCTGTTCCCGCCCGCCGTGACCGGAACGGTGATCCTGTCGATCGGGCTCAGCCTGATGCGGGTCGGCATCAACTGGACGGCGGGCGGGCAGCCGACCGATCCCGGATATGGCGCACCGGCGCATCTGCTGCTGGCGCTGCTGACGCTGGCCATCGTGCTCTGCCTGATGCGCTTCGGTCGCGGTCTGTTGCGAAGCGGCGCGGTGCTGGCGGGGACGGTGGTCGGTACGATCATCGCGGGCGCGACCGGCCAGGTCGATCTGACCCAGGTTCGCGAGGCGCCGTGGTTCGCGCTGGTACGCCCCTTCCAGTTCGGCTTGCCGACCTTCGACCTGCCCGCGTCGATCGCGATGTGCCTGGTCATGATGACGGTGATGATCGAATCCTTCGGCATGTTCATGGCGGCGGGGCAGATGGTCGGTCGGCCGATCGACCGGCGCCAGATGGTGCGGGGCCTGCGCGGCGATGCGGCCGGTACGCTGCTGGGCGGCATCTTCAACACCTTTCCCTATACCTCCTTCGCGCAGAATATCGGCTTGCTGAGCATCACCGGCGTCCGTTCGCGCTTCGTATGCGCGGGGGCGGGGGTGATCCTGTTGACGCTGGGCGTCTGTCCGAAGCTGGCGGCGCTGGTCGCGGCGGTGCCCTTGCCGGTGCTGGGCGGGGCGGCGCTGGTCATGTTCGGGATGATCGCGGCGACGGGCATCCGCATCCTGGGATCGGTCGAGCTGACCTTCGAGCGGCTGGTGACGATCGCGGTGTCGATCGCCGTCGGGCTGATCCCGGTCCTGTCCGACCGCTTCTTCCAGGCGATGCCGACCGCGCTCGCCCCGCTGCTGCATTCGGGGATCGTGCTGGCATCGATCAGCGCGGTCGGGCTGAACGCCTTTTTCGGCAACCGGACGAGTGGCGACGACGCGGTGGCCTGACCACGCCGTGCCGGGGCGGCGGCGCATCAGCGCGGCGGGGTCGCGGCGTAGCGATCCCAGTGGGACAGCAATTCCTCCACCACCCGGTTGCCGACCCGGTAGAGGCTTTCGACCGACGCGTTCAGCCCGGCATAGCCCTCATTCTCTCGCAGCAGATAGTCGGCGGCGGTCACCCCCGGCGGCGGCATGGTGTAGTTGCTGCCCGCGCGCAGCACGAGGACGCGGTCCTTGTCGACCCGGCCGATCTTCGAGAGATAGGCGATCGCCTGGAGCGTGCCGGTTTCCTCCATCGCGCTGGTGACGAAATTGCCCTTGCCCTGCGTGAAGTACCGGGTGTGATCATTGGCCCAGCGATTGAGCAGCGCGCCGTGCCAGAAGGTCATCGCCGAAAACTGGTCGCCGATCAGGACGAAGGGCGGCTTTCGCGCATTGGGATGGTCGGTATAGCGGGCGCGTTCGCGCGCGATCCCCGGATCATCGGGCAGCGGCACGTCGCGCGTCAGCCGATAGGCCCATTCGGTCAGGCCGGGGTTCAGCGCGAACACCTCTCCGCCATCGGGCCGGGGCGGGGCGGGATCGTTGGGGCCCTTGCGGTCGATCGGGAAATAGCCGGTCTTCCAGTCGGCGGGTATCTCGCGCGCGTCGATCTCATGCGCCAGATCGCCGTCGACGCTGTAGCGTGCCCAGGCCGCCGAGCCGATCGAGGCGTCCTCGGGGTCGATCCCGGCTATCCCGGCGACCAGCCAATAGGCGCGTGACAGGTCGAGCCGCGTGTCGAGGCCCAGCGCGGTGATCGCGGCAGCGGAGCGGACCGAGCCGACGCCGGTGACGACCCCCAATATCTGCGTGTCTGGGTTGTAATAGAGGTCGTGATAGCCGTGCGGGAAGGGGATGCGCTGGCGCAGATCGCGCCGCGTCTTCCACAGCTGGAACTCGCCCGCGACATCGCCTTCGTCCTTGCCGATCTCGAACATGGTGACGACGACCATCCGCACCGGCAGGGGGCGGGGGCAGGGGGCGGCGATGGCGCAAAGCGACGGCGGTGGGGCGGGTTGCGGGGCAGGTTGTGGGGCGGGTTGCGCGGCGGGGGCCATGGCGGCGAGCAGCAGCCCGGTGACGAGAGGGTTCATGATCGATACTCCGGCGGGACGGGGACGCGAACGGGCGGCTCGCATCCCCGTGCGCCCATTCAGAATTTATAGACGGCGGAGGCCAGGAAGCTGCGCGGACGCTCGGGCAGGACGATGGTGCTGCCGAACAATTCGGTGAAGTTGGCGCGGAAATAGCGCGCATTGGTCGCGTTCTTGACGACCAGGCGGAACAGCCAGGGGCCGGTCTGATACGAGGTCGACAGATCGACCAGCGTATAGCCGGGCAGCCGCACCGCCTGCGACTGGCCGGAAAAGACCGAGTCGACCTTCACCACGCTGCCGCTGACCGACAGGCCGTTGTCGAAGCCATAGGTCGCGGTGGCGGAATAGAGGTTGGCGGGAATGCCCGCGCGCCGCGCCTGATTGCGGTTGGTGATCGGCACCAGACCGATCGGCTGGCCGCCCAGATAGAGCGTCGGGTTGGTGACGTTGACCAGATCCTCAATGCCGAAGAAGCTGAAGAGCGAACCCGCTTGCAGGCCGGTGAGGTTGACGACCTCGGTATGGGTATAGGCGCCGGTCACCAGCAGGTGGCGATCGACCGCCCAGCGGGCTTCGGCCTCGACCCCCTTGGTCTCGACCGCCTGGTTGACGGTGATCGACTGGATGTTGAAGTCGGTCCGGTTCTGTTTGTAGACCGAGAGCGCCGCATAGAGCCGCTCGTTCAGCCAGCTTCCCTTGATGCCGCCTTCGTACAGGCGGGAGGTCGACATGAAGCCCGATGCCACCGCCTCGGGCAGCACCTCGGCGCCCTGGCCGACAACGATCGTCGCCTGCTGCGACGCGGTCGCATAGGGGATCAGTCCGAAGGGCAGCTTGTACGACGCGCTGGCGGTCCACGACCAGCCATCGTCGCTGCCCTTGGCCGAAACGCGGGTCGGCACCCGGTCCATGACGGTCGGATCATAGCGCGACGCGGCGTCCACCTTATCGTACCGCCCGCCCAGCAGCAGATCGAGCCCGAAGTCGAAATCCAGATCGACCAGCGCGGCCAGGCCAAAGTCGGTGGTGTGGCCGAAGACCCGGTCGGTATAGCCGCAATTGCACTCGTTCGCGAGCAGGCGGTTCGACGCGGGCGTATAGCTTTGCGTCAGGTCGACACGGTGGAAATATTCGTAATCGAAATCATCGCCATAATCGAAATTGACATAGCGTACCGACGGCGAAAACTGGCCGGAGAATTTGCCGATGTCCGTCTTGATCGACTTGGCGATGACGATCTTGTCCTCGATAACATAGGATTTGACGCGCTGCGAGAAGCCGTAATCATTGTTGTTGATATTCTGGGTATGGTCGAAGAAGATCTGGTTCTTGACGGTCAGGTCGCTCGGCCCATCGAAGGTGATGTCGTAATAGAGCGTGGTCTGCTTGTTCTCCAGCTTGTCGTTCGGCCCGGTCAGCACGTTGCGGCGGCTGAGCGTCGTCGTGCCGGTGTTGACCAGGTTCAGCTGCGGATAGGTCTGGGTGAAACAGGCATTGGTGAAGCCGGTGGCGAAGGGGCTGGGCGTGCTGTTGGGGCAGGTGTAATTGCCGAAGATCGACAGGCCGCCGGGGATGGATGCGTTGATCTCGCCCTGGGAGATCTGGCCGTCGCCATTGGTGTCGAGCGGCTTGGCGGTGCCGGTGATATAGGTGCCGTTATCGACCAGCTTCTGCGTCAGGCGGTTCCAGCCGCCATTCTGCTGGCCCTTGAAGTTCTGATACTGGCCGCCGAACTCGATCTTGATCCGGTCGGTCAGCTGATGGTCGAACGCGCCCTGCAGGATCGTCTGCCGGGTCGACATGTTGCGGTAATAGCTGCCCGAATCCTCGACCTCAGCATAGAGGCTATAGCCCAGATCGGCGCCCGCCAGGTGCAGCGGCCCGCGCACCTCGGCGCGCAGATTGTTCCGGTCCCAGCTGCCGCCCGTATAGCTCACCTCGCCGGTCGGACCGCTCAGCAGCGCGCCGCCCGCGACCCGCGCCGATTTGGGCACGAAGTTCAGATAGCCGCCCGTCTTGGACGGGCCATAGATGGGCGAGGCGGGGCCGCGCACGATGTCGATCCGGTCGGCCGCCGCGATCGGCGTCGGATAATTGCCCGCATTGTCGAGGCGACGGACGCCGCGAAAATAGGTCTCGCCCGGCGTGCCGCGAATGTCGAGCGCGCCGCCCACTCCGAAAAAGGAGTTGGTGAAGGTGCCGGGCGACTGCGCGACCAGATCATAGATGTCGGTGATGCCGAACCGCTCGATCTGTTCGTCGCTGATCGTCGAGGCGGAGCGCGGCGTTTCGACCAGCGTCTTGTCGAACCCGAAAACCGAGCCGACATCCTTGACCGGCAGCGCGTCGAGCGATCCGGTGACGACGATCTCCGCTCCGTCCTGCGCGGCGGGCTGGGGCGGGGTGGCCGTCGTCGCCTGCTGGGCGAGGGCGGGCGTGGTCATCGCGGTCCCGCACAGCAGCGACAGGAGCAGAGCGATCCCGGTGCGGCGCCCCCGCCCGGGCGCGCGCGAAATGGTCGATAGCGAGCAAGCAAGCGTCATCAGTGTCAGCCCCCCATGTGACGCCCGGCCCATTCCCCTGGACCGGTCCGTCGCTGTTTGTCCCTGATCTCTCCCCCGTGATCGCGGCGGCGTCTGGCCATCGTCGTCACGCCGGTCCGTATTGCGCGGCAATCGCACGGTGGCCGCGTCATGATACCGAACCGGCAGTTGACCTACGGGCCGGGATCGTTGCATTCAAACGCAATGATGACGACGATCCGTTGCATAAATTAGAGCATGCCCGCCCTATCGCGCTTCATCCGATATTTCATGGCGGTCGGGCGGCTGGGCTCGATCCGGCGCGCCGCCGATGAGCTGGCGGTGTCGGCCTCGGCGATCGACCGGCAGATCCTGAATGCCGAGGCGCGGCTGGGGGTGCAGCTGTTCGAACGGCTGTCCACCGGCCTGCGGCTGACGGCGGCGGGCGAGGTGATGATGGCGGCGGGCGGACGCTGGCAGAAGCAGCTCGGGGACACGCTGGCCCAGATCGAGGATTTGCGCGGGCTGAAGCGCGGCCATGTCGACATCGCGGTCATCGACGCGCTGTCCAAGGGCTATATGCCCGCCGCGATCCATGCGATCCAGCAAAGCCATCCCGGCATCACCATGGGGGTGCATGTGCTGGGCAACGAGCAGGTGCGGCGCGCGATCGCCGCCAATGACGTCGATTTCGGCATCCTGTTCGACCCGCAATCCTATCAGGATCTGACGGTCCGCGCCTTTGTCGACGTGGTGCTGGGCATCGTCTCGCCGCCGGGGCATCGGCTGGCGGGGCAGCCGGAGATTCGCTTTTCCGATTGCGACGGCGAATCGGTGATCCTCCCGGCCGCGCCGCTGGCCGTGCACCAGCAGGTCGCGGTGCTGGAGGCGACGTCGGGCGTCACGCTCAACCGCCGGGTGACGTCGGACAATATCCAGATGATCGCCTCGCTGATCGAGCAGGGCGACAGCGTCGGCATCCTGACCTCGCTGGACGTATCGACCGAGGTGCGCAACGGATCGCTGGCGTTCACGCGCATCGCGGACAAGGTGCTGCGCCCGATGACGCTGGCCCTGTGCACCGCGACCGCGCGCACGCCCTCCTATGCCGCCGCGATGGTGCTGCGCGAGATCGAGGCGGGCTTCACCCAGTTCGCCTATCAGCCCCCGGCGGCCTGAGGCCGGGTCGGACGGGCCAGCAGCCGCAGCATCAGCGCCTCCAGCCGGGCGGGATCGATGGCGCGGATCACCTCCGCGCGCTGTTCGCCGATCCCCGGCTGATAGCCAGGGCTCCACGACAGCATATCGCCGTAACCCGGCCCGAACTGCGTATCGTAATCGACAAAGGCGGTGTCGCGCGTGGTGACGATCTTGGGCTCGAGCCAGATCGCAGCGGCGATCTCGTCCCACATCGGAAAGCCCGGTTCGAGCGACCCGATCCAGCCTGCCATGGCGGGCGACGACACCGCGCGCAGCCGCGCGATCAGCGCGGGCGTCAGCTCGGTCGCGGTGGACGGGTCGGCGGGGACGATGGTGATGTGCCGCCACGGGCTGCGCGACACGATGCTCGCCGCCTCGGGATCGAAGCGCGCATTGAACTCGCGGCGCGGCGAATGGACGAATTCGCGCGCAAACTGGCTGGCCGACACGCCGTCCCTTACCTGACGGGGATTGAGGCTGCCGCCCATATAGACCAGCTCCTTGGCCAGACCCGCAAAGGCGGGGTCGAGCCGCTGCGCCAGCGCCAGATTGGTCAGCGGCCCCATCGCGATGATCGTCACCTGTCCGGGATGCTCGTGCACCATGCGCAGCAGGAAATTGGCGGCGATCTCGGGCGAGGGGCGGGTGGTCGGATTGCCGCCGGGCAGGGCGACCGGATCGTCGGCGCGGTGATAGGGCGGGGTGCTCTGTTTCGTCGGCTCGACCCATTGGCGCATCCAGGCGCCCTTCCAGGTCAGCTTGCCGTACAGCGCCTCCCAGCGTTCGGTCAGCACCTCCGAATTGACCAGCGGATAGGTCGCACCCTGTGCGACGGGCACGCTCCGCCCCATCCGCTCGACGCCCTTGAGCGCCAGGGCGGTGGCGCGGTTGACCCAGACATTGCCGGTCACGGTGGTGATGCCCAGCACCTCGACATCGGGCGCGTCGAGCAGCATGACATGGCCGAGCCCGAAGCCTTCGTCATCGATGACGACCAGGCGGCGGTTCTCCTGCGCCTGCGCGGGCATCGTCGCCGCGAGCAGCGCCATCACACATCCAAGAAGCTGCAACCCCAGCTTGCGCATCAGCCCGTCCCCCGATCCCAGGCGCATTCGCCCATCACATAGGTACGCCGCACGGCGCGGTCGTCGCCCAGCACCTGCATCGCGAACAGCCGCGCGGCCAGGTCCGCGCCGGCGGTCCGCCGCGCGAGCAGCGGCGTGGCGGCTTCGTCCAGCACGACGAAATCGGCCTCCTGTCCGGGCAGCAGCGCCCCGACCCGGTCGCCGATGTTGAGCAGCGCCGCGCTGCCCGCCGTCGCCAGATAGAGCGCCCGAAACGGATCGAGCCGCAACTCGCGCGCGAGCGCCGCCTGATAGGCGACCCCGGCGGTGTGGAGCATCGAGAAGGACGTGCCCGCGCCGATATCGCTGCCCAGGCCCAGCCGCAGCCGGTGCGTGTCGGCTTGCCCGAAATCGAAGAAGCCGGACCCCAGGAAGAGATTGGAGGTCGGGCAGACCGCGATCCCCGCCCCGGCTTCCGCGATCCGCGCGCAGCTCCGGTCGGTCAGGTGGATGCCATGCGCGAACACCGATCGCGGACCGACCAGCCCGAACCGATCATAGACGTGGAGATAGTCGTGCGCGTGCGGGAAACGCTCCGCGACGGCGGCGCATTCGTGGCGGTTCTCGGCCAGATGGGTGTGCAGCAGCACATCGGGGTTCGCCTCGAGCAGCGCGGCGGCCTGCACGAGCTGTTCGTCGGACGAGGTCAGGACGAAACGCGGAGTCACCGCATAGCCCAGCCGTCCACGCCCGCGCCATCGCTTGATCAGCGCCTCGCTATCGGCGCGGGCGGTCTCGGGCGTGTCGCGCAGGCCGTCTGGGCCCAGGTCCATCAGCACCTTGCCCGACAGGATCCGCATCCGCCGGTCGAGCGCCGCCTGGAACAGCGCGTCGACCGATCCGGGGTGGACGGTCGGGAAGACCAGCGCGCTGGTCGTGCCGTGGCGGAGCAGCTCGCTCAGGAAGGCATCGGCGACGGCGGCGGCATGGGCCCGGTCGGCAAAGGCTTTTTCGGCCGGGAAGATATGGCGTTCCAGCCAGTCGAGCAGCTGTTCGCCATGCGAGGCGATGCGGTCCATCTGCGGATAATGGACATGCGCGTCGACAAAGCCGGGGACGACGATGCCGGGCAGCCGCTCGACGGCGACGCCCTCGAACTGCGGCGCCAGCGTCGCATAATCGCCGCGCGCCACGACCAGTCCGTCCTCGACCGCGAGCAGCCCATCGGGCTCATGCCGGATCGCGGTCGGATCGTCGCGGGGATCGGCACCGATCGACAGCAATTCGGCGCGGAAAAGGCGTAGGGTCATGGTCACTCGGCAATGGCGGGGTGGGGGGCGGGCTCGCGGCCCAGCGCGAGAAGCTGGGCCAGGACCGACAGCGCGATCACGTCGGGTTCCTTGCCGGTGATCGCCGCCAGCCCGATCGGGCAGGTCAGCCGGGCGCGGGCCTCGTCCGGCACATCGTCGCGGGTCAGCCGGGCGAGGAAGCGGGCGCGCTTGGTCGCCGATCCGATCAGCCCGACAAAGGCCAGCGGCGGGCGCGTCAAGGCGGCGCGAGTCAGCCGGTAATCGAGCCCATGGTCATGGGTCAGGATCAGCACCGCCGCCTCGGCGGGCGCGTCGGCCAGACAGGCGGGCAGGCGATCCTCGTCGACGATCGTCACGCCCTTCAACTCCTGCATCGTCGCGCGGCTGTCGAACCAGGCGAGCCGCAGCGGCAGGCCGATCGCCTGACGCGCGATGGCCTGGCCGACATGGCCTGCACCGAACAGATAGAGCGGCCGATGCCACTGGCCGAGCCGTTCGGCCCAGCATGCGCCCGCGCCGGGGCGTTCGCCGCGCGCGGACAGGGCGACGATTGCCGCCGCCGGATCGATGGTGCGCGTGATGCCCGACGGGTGCAGCAGGGTGGTCAGCGTCGCGCCGATGGTCGCCGTTTCGATCCAGCCCAGCGCATCGGGGTCGATCCGCTCGATCAACAGCCGGACGCGCCCGCCGCAGCATTGGCCGAGCAGGGGCCCGAGCGGATAATCCTGTATCCGCCAGGTGCCGGGTGGGTGGGCCAGGATCGCGCGGGCCTGTTCGATCGCCTGATGCTCCAGCGCGCCGCCGCCGATCGTGTCGAAAGCGGCGGCGTCCGTCACCACCATCCGGGTGCCCGCTCCGCGCGGGGCGGACCCCTCGGTCGCCAGCACCGTAACCAGCGCGATCCGCTCGCCGGGCGTGGCGTCGCGCAGCCTGGTCATCCACAGCGCGTTCATGCGCGGTGGGCGGCGATCGCGCGCAGGATCGCCTCGGGCGTGGCGGGCGCGTTCAGCGGCGGAAAGCCGCGCCGTTCGGGCGCGGTTGCGGCCACCGCCTCGCCCAGCGCGGACAGCACGCACTGGGCCAGCATGAACGGCGGCTCGCCGACCGCCTTCGAGCGGTTGATCGTCGGCTCGACATTCTCCCCGTCCCACAGCGCGACCCGGAAACGGTGCGGGCGGTCGGCGGCGGTCGGGATCTTGTAGGTGGCGGGCGAATGGGTCAGCAACCGGCCATCCTCGGCAAAGACCAGTTCCTCGGTGGTCAGCCAGCCCTGGCCCTGGAGGAACCCGCCCTCGATCTGGCCGAGGTCGATCGCCGGATTGAGCGACCGGCCGACATCGTGGAGGATATCGACCGCCAGGACGCGGTGTTCGCCGGTCAGCGTGTCCACCACCACCTCCGCGCATGCCGCGCCATAGGCGAAATAGTAAAAGGGGCGCCCGCGATGCGCCGCACGGTCATAGGCGATGTCCGGGGTCGCATAGAATCCGGTCGAGGACAGCGACACCCGCGCCAGATGCGCCTTGCGGCACAGCGTGTCGAAAGGGATCGTCTCCGCCCCCGCGACCACCCCGGCCGGGGTGAAGCGCACCGCCTCCACCGCGCAGCCGCCGATCGACGCCGCCACGCCCGCCAGCCGCTCGCGGATGGTGCACGCCGCCTCGAACGCCGCCATGCCGTTCAGATCGGCCCCCGACGAAGCGGCGGTGGCGGAGGTGTTGGGAACCTTGTCGGTGCGCGTCGCGGTGATGCGCACCTTTGTCACCGGCACGGCGAAGACGTCGGCCACGACCTGCGCGACCTTGATGTACAGGCCCTGGCCCATTTCGGTGCCGCCATGGTTCAGCTGGATGCTGCCATCGGCATAGACATGCACCAGCGCGCCCGCCTGGTTGAGATGGGTGGTGGTGAAGCTGATCCCGAACTTCACGGGGGTCAGCGCGATGCCCTTCTTCAGTACCGTGTGGCGGGCGTTGAACTCGCGGATAGCGGCGCGGCGCGCGTCATAGTCGCTGTCGTCGCGCAACCGGGCGATCAGCGCGGGCGCGGTATTGTCGGCGATCGTCATGCCATAGGGCGTCACGTCGCGCTCCGGCCCGTAGAGATTGGCGATGCGCACCTCGAGCGGATCGCGGCCGAGTGCGGCGGCAACCACATCGATCACCCGCTCGATCGCCAGCATCCCCTGCGGCCCGCCAAAGCCGCGAAAGGCGGTGGCGGAGACGGTATGGGTCTTCAGCCGTTCGGAGACGATCTCGATCGCGGGCAGCCAATAGCAATTGTCCGCATGGAACATCGCACGGTCGTTGATCGCGGGCGACAGGTCGACCGTCGCCCCGCACCGCGACGCCAGCCGCAGCACCAGTCCGACGATCCGGCCCTCGTCGTCGAAACCGACATCATAGCCGACCTCGAAATCATGGCGCTTGCCGGTCAGCACCATGTCGTCGTCGCGGTCGCAGCAGAATTTGGCGGGGCGACCCGTCTTGGCGGCGACCAGAGCGGCGGCGGCGGCGAAGGGGGCCGCCTGCGTCTCCTTGCCGCCGAACGCACCGCCCATGCGACGCACCTCGACCGTGACGTCCGCCGACG
This sequence comes from Sphingomonas sp. SORGH_AS_0950, assembly GCF_030818415.1. Classification (NCBI taxonomy): domain Bacteria; kingdom Pseudomonadati; phylum Pseudomonadota; class Alphaproteobacteria; order Sphingomonadales; family Sphingomonadaceae; genus Sphingomonas; species Sphingomonas sp. SORGH_AS_0950. The sequence goes on along the minus strand of NZ_JAUTAE010000001.1, from coordinate 1,591,991 downwards.
TCACGCCCAGCAGGTCGGCGACCAGATGCTGGACCTCGCTGGGATGCTGGGTCGAGCTGGTGATATGGATCTGCCCGTCCTCGCCGGGACGCGCGAGCGCGACCTGCCCCTCCAGATAGAAATGGTCCTGCCCGCCCATCGCGAACCCGCCGGACCGGCGATGCGGCGCGGTGTCGAGCGCGGCGGCGGCATCGCCCCGCGCCATGCGCTGGGTCGGCTCGATCAGCGAGGCGGCGGCGCGGGCGTCCGTGATCGACAGCAGCGCGGGGCGGGGAGCATAGTCGATCCTCCCCAGCCGCGCCGCCCGCCGCGCCGCACCCCGGCTGGTCGCCGCGACGAGGAAGACCGGCTGGCCGCGATACAGGACTTCCCCGTCCGCGAGCAGCCGGTCGTCATGCGCGACCGGGCTGACGTCATTATGCCCCGGAATGTCGGCTGCGGTGAAGACCGCCACCACCCCCGGTGCGGCGCGCACCGCCGACAGGTCGAGCGCGACGATTGCGGCATGCGTCTCGCCCGACTGGCCGAAGGCGAGGTGGAGCAGATCAGCGGGTTCGGGCTCGTCATCGACATAGCGCGCCGCGCCGGTGACATGCAGGACCGCGCTGTCATGCGGCAGCGAGGGTTTCAGGATCGGCTCGGCGGCGGGGGTGGTAACGGGATCGGCCATCAGACCGCCTCCCGGACCGAAACCGGCTCGCCCTGTTCGCGGTGCCACAGCCGCCACAGCAGATTGCCCGCCGCTTCGTGACGATAGGCCGCGCTGCCGCGCACATCGGTCAGCGGCGCGAAATCCTCGCGCAGCGCGGCGACGGCGCGGGCGATCGTCGCTTGCGAAAAGGATGCGCCGGTCAGCGCCGCTTCGCACGCCGGGGCACGGCGTGGCGTCGCCGCCATTCCGCCGAACGCGACCCGCGCCTCGGCGATGACGCCGTCGCGCAGCGTCAGCGCGAAGGCGCCGCACACCGCGGATATGTCGCTGTCGAAGCGGCGCGACAGCTTGGCGATATGGATGATCGCATCGGGGGCGGGGCGGGGGATATGGATGTGCTCGATAAACTCGCCGGGCGCCCGGTCCTGGCGGCCATAGCCGAGGAAATAATCCTCAAGCGCCAGGGTCCGCCGCTGGTCCCCGCGACGCAGCGTCAGCGACGCGCCCAGCGCGATCAGCGCGGGCGGTCCGTCGCCGATGGGCGAGCCATTGGCGATGTTGCCGCCGATCGTGCCCGCATTGCGCACCTGCAACCCGCCGATCCGCCGCACCAACTCGCCCAGATCGGGATGCAGCCGCCCGAGCGCGTCATGCGCTTCGGCATAACGCACCGCCGCGCCCAGCGTGACCCCGGCGGCGTCCTCCAGGATGGTGCGCAGCTCGGACACGTCGCCGATGAAGACCGGCGTGTCGATGTCGCGGAGTCCCTTCGTCACCCACAACCCGACATCGGTGGCCCCGGCGATCAGCCGCGCATCGGGATGGTCGAGCAGCAGCGCGGCAAGGTCGTCGGCCGATCGCGGTGCGAACCAATTTGCTTCTGTCGGCTCTGAGGCCGTCCGAAGGTCGCGCAGCGTCGCGGCCAGTCGTGCATCGTCGCGGTCGATCCGGGGCGCGTCCTCGGCGGCGGCGAGGATCGGGCCATAGCCGGTGCACCGGCACAGATTCCCGGCGATCACATCGGCGACCGGCAGCGCGTGCCCCGCCGCGCCCACCGCGCGGCCGTAAAGCGACATGACGAAGCCCGGCGTGCAGAAGCCGCATTGCGAACTGCCGTTGCGCGCCATGCACGACTGGAGCGGGGTCAGCGTCTCGCCGCGCGACAGGCTTTCGACGGTCAGCACGGCCTTGCCGTCGATCATCGGCAGGAACAGGATGCAGGCATTGACCGCGCGCCACGCGATGCCCTCTCCGTCCGGCTCGCCGACCAGCACCGTGCAGGCACCGCAATCCCCCTCGGCGCAACCCTCCTTGGTGCCGGTGCGGCGCAGGCGATAGCGGAGATGGTCGAGCAGCGTGGCGGTCGGCTCGGCGTCGGCGACCTCCACCACCGCATCGTCGAGAAGGAAGCGGATCGTCATCGCCTCACGCCGCTCCCATCCAGACGAAGCGCGCGACGAACAGGGCGGCGAGCAGGAACAGGAACCAGTCGGCCCGCGTCGCCTGTCCGCGTGCCGCCTTCAATATGGCATGCGCGGTGATGCCGAAGGCCAGGCCATTGGCGATCGAGAAGGTCAGCGGGATCATCGCGACGGTCAGGAAAGCCGGGATCGCCGCCAGCGGATCGTCCCATTTCACCTCGGCCAGCGGCAACAGCATCAGCCCGCCGACGACGATCAGCGCGGGCGCGGTGGCGGCCAGCGGTACCAGCTGCGCATAGGGCGCGACGAACATCATCAGCAGGAACAACAGGCCGGTGACGATGGCGGTCAGCCCGGTGCGCCCGCCCGCCTGCACCCCCGCCGCGCTCTCGACATAGCTGGTGACAGTGCTGGTGCCCGCCATCGCGCCGACCATGGTCGCCACCGCATCGGTCAGGAGGATGCGGTTCAGGCCGGGAATACGACCCGCCGCGTCGATCAGCCCGGCGCGTTTGGTCACCGCGACCAGCGTGCCGATATTGTCGAACAGGTCGACGAACAGGAACACGAACAATATCTCGAACAGGCCCAGCCCGTGCCGCCCGCCCGCCCCGAACACGCCGGGCAGGTCGATGCGGAACGCGGTCTCGGTCAGCATGGTCAGGCTATAGGGTTCGGGCTTCACCGTGACCTGGCCGGTCATCCAGGCGACGGCGGTGGTGACGACGATCCCGATCAGCATCGCGCCGCGCACGTTCCATATGCTCAGCATCGCGATCAGCAACAGCCCCAGCAGCGCGAGCGCCGCGCCCGGCTGGGTCAACGGGCCCAGCGTCACCAGCGTCGCGGGGCTGGCGACGACGATCCCGGCATTCCTCAGCCCGATGAAACCGATGAACAGCCCGATCCCGCCCGCCACCGCCGCGAACAGATGCGACGGAATGACCGAGACGATCAGCTGTCGCACCCCGGTCAGCGTCAGGATCAGGAAGCAGACGCCCGAGATCAGCACGCACCCCAACGCGACCGGCCAGGGGATGCCCATCTGCTGGACGACGGTGAAACTGAAATAGGCGTTCAGGCCCATGCCCGGCGCCAGTGCCAGCGGCACATTGGCGACCATCCCCATCAGGATCGAGGCGAAGGCGGCGGCGAAGCAGGTGGCGGCGGCGACCGCCGCGACCGGCATCCCGGCCTGTCCCAGGATCGCGGGGTTCACCAGCACGATATAGGCCATGGTCAGGAACGTGGTGGTTCCCGCCAGCACCTCCGTCCGCAGCGAAGTGCCGCGCTCGCGCAACAGGAAACGGCGTTCCAGCGCGGTCGATGCCGGTTCTTCCGTCGCTGCCCTATCTGTCATTGCGTCCCCCGAAATCCGCCTCACGGGCGTCATGCCATTCACTGCCCGACCGATCTACATCAATGAACGGGATAGATCGTTGCAAAAATGAGCGCACCCTTTGGTGCGCCCCGCGCGCGGTTTAAGGCAACGCGACGTGCCGGATATTGCGATGGGCGGAGCGGAATCCGCCCCCTAGACAGGCGGGCATCATCAAGGGGGATAGCGAATGAACGCCCGTTGCAATGACGGTCGCAGGGGCAGGCGCGGGCGCGCGGTTGCGACCTGCGCGATGCTGGTGCTGGCGGCGGCGATGCTCGGCGGGGCGGCCGCGCCGACATCGCCGGAGGCGCGGACCGCCGCCTATCTGGACCGTATCGCGGACAGCCCGCCACGGCTGCGCATGTTCCTTCAGACCATGCCCAAGGGCGGCGACCTGCACAATCACGCGGGCGGTGCGGTCTATGCCGAGGATATGCTGCAATGGGCGGCGGCGGAGGGACTGTGCCTGTCGACCGATCCCGTCGGCGTGGCGCCCGCACCCTGCGACGCGCCCGGCCGGGTCGCGGCGGCCGATCTGGTCCGCAACTATCCGCGCTACGCCGCCTTTGTCGACGCCTTCTCCACGCGTGGCTTCGAAGCGGGGACCGGCGATCCGCGCATATCCGGCTATGACCGCTTCTTCGCGACCTTCGGTGCCTTCTGGCCGATCGCCGCACGGCATGGCGGCAAGGTGCTCGCCCTGGCGCGCCAGCAGGCCGCCGCCGATGGCGTGTCCTATGCCGAGTTGAGCACCGGTTCGGCCGCGACGCAGCCCTTGCTGGCGAAGGTCGGGGAAGGCGATGTGGGCGATCTGGCCGCGCTCTATGCCAGGATCGCGCCCGAACTGCCCCGCGCGGTGCAGGCGACGCGGGCGGAATATGACGCCTATGAGGCGGAGATGGCATCGATCGACGGTTGCGCCACGGCCAACCCGAAGCCCGCCTGCGCCACGGAAATCCGGTATCAATATGCCGCCATCCGCACCCGGCCACCGGTGCAGGTCTTCGCCGAACTCGCGCTGGGATTTGCGCTGGCGCAGGGCGATCCGCGTTTCGTGGCGGTCAATATCGTCGCGCCCGAACATGATCCGGTCGCGCTGCGCGACTATGCGCTGCACATGCGGATGCTGCGCTTCCTGAAGGCGCGCTATCCCGCCGTCCCGCTGTCGCTGCACGCGGGCGAACTGACCTTGGGGCTGGTCCCCCCGCGCGAGCTGGCCTTTCATATTCGGGACGCGGTGGAGGTCGCGGGGGCGCGCCGGATCGGCCATGGTGTCGACATTGCCTATGAAACCGATGCCCGCGCCCTGCTCGCCCGCATGGCGCGCGACCGGGTGGCGGTGGAGATCAACCTGACCAGCAACGCGGTGATCCTGGGCGTGAAGGGGCGCGACCATCCGCTGTCGCTCTATCGCCAGGCGGGCGTGCCGGTGGTCCTGTCGACCGACGACGAGGGCGTCTCGCGCAGCGACATGACCAACGAATATCTGCGCGGAGTGACCGAACAGAAGCTGCGCTACCCCGACCTCAAGCAGATGGCGCGCGATTCGCTGCACTATTCCTTCCTGCCGGGGGGCAGCCTGTGGCGCGACCGCGCGGGCGGGGCGCGTGTCGCGGCCTGCGATCGCCTCGATACACCCGCATGCCGCGCCTTTACCGCGACCCATGCCAAGGCGCGGCTGGAGGCACGGCTCGAACGCGATTTCGACAGGTTCGAGCGGCAGAGCTTCGACTGACCAGCCCAAAGGGTGAGCGAAAAATGCGCGCGCTTGGGGCGGAATATTGCGCTTCTGCCGCCCTATTTGTCGACGCTAACACAGCCCTCGAAAGCGGGCGGCGCCGCGCGACATCATCCGGCGGACGGTTGAGGAACGGCGCCCGGCCCATGCGAAATCAGGTGCGGGGGCAAATGATGAACTGGACGAAATGGTCGCTGCTGCTGTCCTGCGCGACGTTGCTGGCCGATCCATGCGCGGCGCAGGTCGCCACGCCGGCGACACCGGCGGATGCGGCGCAGGAAGAATATCTGCCCGACATCGTCGTCACCGCCGAAAAGCGCGAGGCGGGGTTGCAGCAGGTGCCGCAGGCGATCACCGCGCTGACCGGCGATGCGCTGGTCGCGAACAACATCAACACCTTCCAGGATCTGAGCGCGCTGGCCCCCGGCCTGACCGTCGGCAATGCCGAGGGGGAGCGCACCACGCTGTCCATTCGCGGCGTCGGGCAGGAGGCGAACCAGAATGACGTCGCCGCGCCGTCCGTCTCCTATCACCAGGACGGCGTCTATATCGTGTCGCCCTTCGCGCTGGGCGGCAACTTCCTGGATGTGGGGCGGGTCGAGGTGTTGCGCGGGCCGCAGGGGACGCTGTTCGGCCAGAACTCGACCGGTGGCGCGATCAATCTGGTCACGGTCGCGCCCGCGCTCGACCGGACCGAGGGCTATGTCGATGCGGCCTATGGATCGTTCGACTATCGCAACCTGCGCTCGGCGGTGAACCTGCCCATCGGATCGACGATGGCGGTGCGCGCGGCGGGAAGCTGGCTGAAGCAGGACGGCACCACGACGAACATCCGGCTGGGGCAGAAGCTGGACCAGCGCAACGACGCGGCCTGGCGGTTCCAGCTGCTGTGGAAACCCGCCGACAATTTCCATATCGACCTGACCGCGCAGCAATTCCGCAGCGACACCAACGGGCCCGCGCGCTTCGGCCTGCTCGATCCGACCCCGCGCCGCGACGCGGACGGCGACCGGCAACTGGCGCAGGACTCGCCGTCGCACCTGTTCCTGCGCTCGCAACTGTACAGCCTTGTCGCCACCTGGGACCTGCCGGGCTTCACCGTCAAATATCTGGGCAGCCACCAGCGCGAGGATGTCCGCAAATATCGCGACAACGACTTTTCCGACGTGGCGCTGGTGGGGCCGCTGGCCGTCGAGCGCAGCTTCTACGAGCGGCAGGATCAGGCGCATCGCTCCTATACCTCCGAGCTCAACCTCGTGTCGCGCACGCCCCTGTTCGGCAGCGTCGACTGGGTGCTCGGCGCCTTCTGGTTCCAGCAGAAGATCGAGGCGCATTCGTTCGAGCGGGTCGATCGCAACCGCAACGGGGTGCTCGATCCGTTCAACGCGCTCGCCAATAACGGCCTGCCGCCCGCCGGGGACATCGGTTTCCAGAGCGATTTCTTCCCCGAGCGCCGCTCCTTCTCCTTTTACGGGCAGGCGACCTGGCATGCGACCGACCGGCTGCGGATGACGGGCGGGCTGCGCTATACGGATGACCGGGCGACCAACCGCAACTATAATTTCTTCACCCTGTCGACCGGCCGACCGACCGCGCTGATCACGTCGCAGGGGACGGCGGTGACGGGGCGCGCGGCGGTGGAGTTCGACCTGGGCCGCAATCGCATGGCCTATGCCTCCTATACGCGCGGGTTCAAGCCGGGCGGCAACAACCTGACCTATGGCATTGCCGACGTGGCCGAGGATCTGGTGTTCCGCACCTTCCGCCCGGAACGCATCGACGCCTATGAGCTGGGGTTGAAGGCGGACTTCCTCGACGGGCGGCTGCGCACCAATCTGGCCGGGTTCGGCTATGACTATGTCGACCTGCAATACATGACCAGCGACCCGCGCAATCGGTCGAGCGGCGTCGCCAATATCCCGCGCAGCCGCATCCTGGGTGCGGAGGCGGAAGTGACCTTCGCGCCCAGCCGCGACCTGCGGTTCAACACCGGCCTGACCCTGCTCGACAGCAAGGTCAGCGGTCACACCCGCGCGCTGGACAGCGTGAATGCGACCGCGGCGGAGCGCAATCTGGTCGTCAACCAGCGGCTCAGCATCTTCGCGCCTGCCGTGACGCTGGCCCGTGCGGCGGTCATCGGCGATCTGTACGGCAACCAACTCGCCAAGACGCCCGCGTTCAGCGCCACGGCGGGCGTGAACTGGGACCATCAGTTCGGCAACGGGCTGCGCGGCTATGCCTCGGGGTTGTTCATCCGGCGCGGGGCGATGCAGGCGCGCGTGTTCAACAACCCCGCGATCGACCGCATCCCCGGTTACAACCAAGTCAACCTGACCGGCGGCGTCCGGTTCGGCGACGGCTGGGACATCAGCCTGAGCGCGCAGAACCTGTTCGACACCGACGGCATCAGCACGCGCTTCACCGACGTGTTCGGCGTCAACGCCACTTTCGACCAGTTGATCCCGCCGCGCACCGTCATCGGCCGCGTGCGGTACAGCTTCTGACCGCGCGCCGAGCGATGGGGAGACGATAGCATGACGCAGCCGACGGAAGCCGAACGCAACGCCGCTATCCTTCAGGCCGAACGCCTGGGGCTGGCCCTTCCGGCAGCGGCGCTGGACGGCGTCGTCGCCAACCAGCAATTGCTGGCGCGGCATCATGCCGTCGTGCGCGAAGCTCTGGCGGAGGACGCGGAATGAGCGCATTGCCCGAAACCGCCTGCGCCATCGCCGCCCAGGTTCGCGAGGGGCGGCTATCGGCCCGGCAGGTCGCGACCGACACGCTCGACCGCATCGCGCGGCACGATGGCCTGAACGCGGCCACGCGGTTGTTGCGGGAGCGGGCGCTGGCCGATGCGGCGCGGGTCGACGCGGCGGTCGCTACTGGGCGCGATCCCGGCCCGCTCGCGGGCGTGCCCTTCGCGGTCAAGGACCTGTTCGACGTCGCCGGGGAGACGACGACCGCCGGTGCCCGGCAACGCGCACAGGCCCCGGCGGCGGTCCGTGATGCCGAGGTCGTCGCGCGGCTCTGCGCGGCGGGGGCGATGCTGGTCGCGACGGCCAATATGGACGAGTTCGCCTATGGCTTCTCGACCGAGAACGCCCATTACGGCACCACTCGCAACCCGCACGATCCCGATCGGCTGGCGGGCGGTTCGTCGGGCGGGTCGGCGGCGCTGGTCGGTGCGGGGCTGGTCCCGCTGGCGCTGGGATCGGATACCAACGGATCGATCCGCGTGCCCGCCAGCCTGTGCGGGATATTCGGGTTGCGGCCGAGCTTCGGCGCTCTGTCGGTCGAGGGTGTCTATCCCTTTGTCGAGCGGCTCGACACGGTCGGGTGCTTCGCCCGGTCGCCCGAGGATATGGCGCTGGCCCATGCGGTGATGCTCGGCGAAGCGTTGCCGCCGTTCGCGGGCGGGCGTCCTCGCGTCGCGGCGCTGGGCGGATGGTTCGCCGGGCGGGCCGATGCCGCCGTCCTTGCCGGGATCGATCGGATCGCCGCGCATCTGGAGGCGGGGCCGCCGGTCGTGCTGCGCTATGCCGCCGCCGCGCGATCCGCCGGTTTCCTGCTGACCGGGGCCGAGGGTGGCCATCGCCATCTGCCCGCGCTGCGCCGCGACGCGATGGCGTTCGATCCGGCGACGCGCGACCGGCTGATCGCGGGGGCGCTTCAGCCGGTGGCCGCTGTCCGCGATGCCGAGGCGGTCGCGGCGTGCTTCATGGCCGAGGTCGCCGACGCGCTGTCCAAGCATGACCTGCTGCTGGCCCCCGCAACGCCGATGCCCGCGCCCCGGATCGATGCGACGACGATCGTCATCGACGGCCAGACCCTGTCCGCGCGCGCCGATTTGGGCCTGCACACCCAGCCGCTGAGCCTGGCGGGGGTGCCGATCCTGTCGGTGCCGCTGGCCCAGGCCGAAGGGGTACTGCCGATCGGCGTGCAGTTGATCGCCGCGCCGGGGCGTGAGGCGCTTTTGTTCGACACGGCGGCGGCGCTGGTCGCGGCGGGGTTGGTGGCCTGTCCGCCCGTTCCTCTTCTGGCGGAGGCGGCATGATGCGCGCGACCCCCCGTTCCCTGCGCGGCATGGTCAGCGCCCCGCACCATCTGGCGGCCCAGGCCGGGCGCGACGTGCTGGCCGAGGGCGGCAGCGCGGTCGAGGCGGCGGTGGCGACCGCCGCCTGCCTCGCCGTTGTCTATCCGCACATGACCGGGATCGGCGGCGACGGCTTCTGGCTGGTCGCCGAGCCGGACGGCCGGACCTGGGCGATCGACGCCTGCGGCGCGGCGGCGCTGGCGGCGGACCGCGCGCTGTACCACGACCATGCGACCATTCCGTGGCGCGGACCCTTGGCGGCGAACACGGTGGCGGGGACCGTCGCGGGGTGGCAGGCGGCCTTGGCGCGGAGCGGCGCGACCTTGCCGCTCGACCGATTGCTGCGCGATGCCATCCATCACGCGCGGAGCGGCGTCGTTGTTACGGCGGGCGGAGCGCAGGTCGCCGCCGCCGCGTCGCCCGCGCTCCGCGATCTACCCGGCGCCTATGCGTCTGTCTTCGAGCCCGAAGGCCGTCCGCTGGTCGAGGGGGATCTGCTCCGCCAGCCCGCGCTGGCGGTGACGCTGGAGCGATTGGCGGGGGAGGGGCTGGACGGCTTTTATCGCGGCGCGCTGGCACAGCTAATCGCCGACGACCTCACCCAACTCGGTAGTCCGCTCGCGGCAGCCGACCTCGCCGCCTTCGACGCGCGCAATGTCACGCCGCTGGAGGTGGCGATCACCGGGGCGCGCCTGTTCAACCTGCCGCCGCCGACGCAAGGGGTGGCGTCGCTGCTGATCCTGGCGCTGTTCGACCGGCTGCGCGCGGCTGAGGCCGATGGGTTCGATCATGTCCACCGGCTGGTCGAGGCGACCAAGCAGGCGTTCCGCTGGCGCGACGCGCATGTCGGCGATCCGGCGACGATGACGCAGGATGCGCAGGCGCTGTTGCGCGATGCCGCCGCGCTGGACCGCATGGCGGGCGCGATCGACACCACCCGCGCCGCGCCATGGCCGCATCCCCCGGCGCTGGGCGATACCACCTGGTTTGGCGCGGCCGACGCGCGCGGGCAGGTCGTCAGCTGTATCCAGAGCACCTATTTCGAGTTCGGATCGGGCATTGTCCTGCCCCGGACCGGCATCGTGTGGCAGAATCGGGGCTGCTCCTTCGCACTCGACGGTGACGGCCCCAACCGGCTGCGACCCGGTGCGCGGCCCTTCCACACGCTGAACCCGGCGCTGGCGCGGTTCGACGATGGCCGGGTCATGGCTTATGGCACGATGGGCGGCGAGGGACAGCCGCAGACCCAGGCGGCGATCTTCACTCGCCATGCGCTGTTCGGCCAGCCTTTGCAGGCGGCGGTGGACGCCCCGCGCTGGCTGCTCGGGCGGACCTGGGGCGACCAGAGCACCACGCTGAAGATCGAGGCGGGGTTCGACCCGGCCTTGTACGACCGGCTGGCGGCGGCGGGCCATGTGGTCGAACGCGTGCCCGCCTGGTCGTCGATGATGGGGCATGCCGGGACGATCCTGCGCCATCCCGGCGGGATGATCGAGGGCGCGGCCGATCCGCGCAGCGACGGCATGGTGGCGACATGGTGACGACGACCGCATCCGGCGCGCGCGCGGTGGCGCGCTGTCTCGAGCTGTCGCGGGCGCCCTATAGCGACCGGGCGGACCGGCTGTTTCGCGGCTGGCTGACGCCCGCCTATCGCGCGACGATCGAACGCGTCGGGGCATGGATGGAGGCGGCGGGCATGTCGGTGCGCCGTGACGCCGCCGTCAACCTGATCGGCCGCTATGAGGGCACGCGCCCGGACGCGCCCGCGCTGGTGATCGGCAGCCATCTCGACAGTGTGCGCGATGCGGGGGCCTATGACGGGCCGCTGGGCGTGATGCTGGGCATCGAATGCGTCGCCGCGCTTCATGCCGAGGGGCGCAGGCTGCCCTTCGCGATCGAGGTGATCGGCTTTGGCGACGAAGAGGGATCGCGCTTTCCCGCCGCGATGCTGGGCAGCCGCGCGGTGGCGGGCACGCTGACGCCCGGCGCGGCCGACATGGCCGATGCGGCGGGGATCAGCGTCGATGCCGCGCTGCGTGAGTTCGGCAGCGAAGCGGCTGCGCTGGCGACCGCACGTCGCGCGCCGGGCTCGATGCTCGCCTATCTGGAAGCGCATATCGAACAGGGGCCGGTGCTGGAGGCGGAGGGGCTGGCGCTGGGCGTCGTGACCGGCATCGCCGCTCAACTCCGTCTTGAGGTGACGGTGAACGGCGTGGCGGGCCATGCCGGGACCGTCACCATGCCCCTGCGCCGTGACGCGTTGGCCGCCGCCGCGCGGATGGTGTCGGCGGTCGAGGACATCGCGGTCGCCGCCGCCTCCGATCTGGTCGCGACGGTCGGCCGGATCGAGGTCGCGCCGGGCGCGGCGAACGTGATCGCGGGCGAGGTGCGCTTCACCGTCGACATTCGCGCAGGCGCGACCGACCGCCGCGACCGCGCCGCCGCGGCGATCGGTGAGGCTATGAACACCATCGCGCACGATCGGGGCGTGAGCCTCACCGTCGCGACCGTCCACGACCTGCCGCCATGTCCGTGCGATCCGGGGCTGATGGATCTGCTCGACGCGGCGGTCGTCGCCACCGGGCAGGGCTCGCGGCGGCTGATGTCGGGCGCGGGGCATGACGCGATGGCGATGGGCGCGCTGGGGCCGGTCGCGATGCTGTTCCTGCGCTGTGCCGGGGGGATCAGCCACAACCCGGCCGAACATGTCGACCCGGCCGATGCCGATGCCGCCTTTGCCGCGATGCGCGGCTTTATCGACCGATTGGGAGGAGATTATCGTGACGCCTGACCTTTTCGGCGAGATCGATCCGCCGCAGCGGCTGCTGATGGGGCCGGGGCCGGTCAACGCCCATCCGCGCGTGCTGCGCGCAATGAGTGCGGACCTGCTCGGCCAGTTCGATCCGGAAATGACCGGCTATATGAACCAGGTGATGGCGCTGTACCGTCCGGTGTTCGGGACCGAGAACCACTGGACGTTCCTGATCGACGGCACCGCGCGCGCGGCGATCGAGGCGTCTTTGGTCTCGCTGCTCGCACCGGGGGACCGGCTGCTGGTCGTCGATTTCGGCCGCTTCGGGCTGTTGTTGCAGGAGATTGGCGAGCGGATCGGCGCGCAGGTCGAACGGCTGTCGGTCCCCTGGGGTGAAACCGTGCCGCTCGACGCCATCGCGGACGCGATCGAGCGGACCGCGCCGATGGTGGTCGCCTGCGTCCATGGCGACACCTCGACCACCATGGCGCAGCCGCTCGACGGGGTGGGGGCGCTGGCACAAGCGGCGGGCGCGTATCTCTATGTCGATGCGACCGCGACGATCGGCGGAATGGAGATCGCCACCGACCGCTGGGGCGCAGACATCGTCACCGGCGGCTTGCAGAAATGCCTGGGCGGTCCGTCGGGATCGGCCCCGATCACCGTCTCGCCCCGCGCCGCCGAGCGCATCCTGGGGCGTCGTCATGTCGAAAAGGGCATTCGCCGCGACGATCTGGTCGATGCGGGCGGGGTGCGGATCGGCACCAACTATTTCGACCTCGCCATGATCATGGATTACTGGTCCGAGAAGCGGCTGAACCACCATACCGAAGCCACGACCATGCTTTACGGCGCGCGCGAATGCGCCCGCGTCGCATTGGGCGAGGGGCTGGAGGCGCGGTTCGCGCGCCATGCGGCGGCGGGCCGGGCGGTGGTGGCCGCGGGCCCGCGCGCTGGGGCTGGAGGTGTTCGGTGACGATCGCTTCCGCATGACCAACGTCACCGGCATCGTCATCCCGCCCGGCGTCGACGGCGAGCGGGTGCGCGCCCGGATGCGCGAGGATTTCGAGATCGAGATCGGCACCGCCTTCGGCCCGCTCCAGGGCAAGGTCTGGCGGATCGGCGCGATGGGCTACAATGCCATGAAGCATAAGGTGCTGCTGACGCTCGCTGCGCTGGAGGCGGTGTTGCGGGCCGAGGGGATGGCATTGCCCTCCGGCGCGGGGGTCGATGCCGCGCTCGAAAGCTATGCCGCATGACCGCGCCGCGCGATCTGGTGGGCTATGGCGCGTCGCCGCCCGATCCCCGCTGGCCCGGCGGCGCGCGCGTCGCGGTGCAGTTCGTCGTCAATGTCGAGGAAGGCGCGGAGAACAGCGTCCTGAACGGCGATGCCGGGTCGGAGGCGTTCCTGTCGGAGATGGTCGGCGCGGCCAGCCATCCCGCGCGCGCCATGGCGATGGAAAGCCTGTACGAATATGGCGCGCGCGCCGGTTTCTGGCGGTTGCACCGTCTGTTCGCCGAGCGGCAGGTGCCGGTCACGGCCTTCGCTGTCGCCACCGCCATGGCCGCCAATCCGGCGACGGTCGACGCGATGCTGGCCGCCGACTGGGAGATCGCCAGCCACGGCTATCGCTGGATCGACTATCAATATGTCTCGCCCGAGGTGGAGCGCGCGCATATCGCCGAGGCGATCGCGCTGCACACCCGGCTGACCGGCACGCGCCCGCTGGGCTGGTATCAGGGGCGGACCTCGCCCGCGACCGCCGCGCTGGTCGCCGCCGAGGGCGGGTTCGTCTATGACGCCGACAGCTATGCCGACGACCTGCCCTATTGGGATCGTCGCCATGCCGAGGCGAATGGCGGGCGGGCGCAGTTGATCGTGCCCTATACGCTCGACGCCAACGACATGAAGTTCGTCGCCTATAACGGCTTTGCCGATGGCGAACCCTTCTTCCGCTATCTGCGCGACACGTTCGAGCAGTTGCGGGCCGAGGGCGGGCGGATGATGTCGGTGGGCTTGCACGGGCGTATCGTCGGACGGCCCGGCCGCGCGGCGGCGCTGGCCCGCTTCGTCGATCATGTGATCGCCAGCGGCGACGCGTGGATCGCGCGCCGCATCGATATCGCGCGACACTGGCAACAGGTGCACCCGGCATGACGCCCGAGATGATGATCGACGATCCGCAGGTGGTGGCCGAGGTGACGGCCGCCTTCACCGCTTATGAAGCCGCACTGATGGCCGATGACGTGCCCGCGATGGACCGGCTGTTCCACGATCATCCGACCACGATCCGCTATGGCGTGGGCGAGGTGCTGTACGGCGCGGAGGCCATTCGCGCCTTTCGCAAGGGGCGGGGCGGGTCGCCGCAGCGTCGGCTCGGAACGGTCGCCATCCATGCCTTTGGCCGCGACCATGCCACCGCCAACGCCGAATTCTTCCGCGAAGGCGATGCCCGGCGCGGGCGGCAGAGCCAGACCTGGGTGCGCTTTCCCGATGGGTGGAAGGTCGTCGCCGCGCATGTCTCGATCGAGGGGGCGGGATCATGACCGATAGCGATTTCAATGCTATGTCCAGCGAGGCCTTCGTCGCACGCTATGCGAGCGTGGTCGAGCATTCGCCCTGGGTGGTGGAGCGCGCGGCGGCGCGGCGGCCCTTTGCCGATCTGGCGGAGGGGATCGTGGCGGTGCTCGCCGACGCTACGCCCGAGGAGCGGCTGTCGGTGATCCGCGCCCATCCCGAACTGGCGGGGCGCGCGGCGATCGCGGGCACGCTGACCGAGGAGTCGCGCAGCGAGCAGGCCTCGGCCGGGCTGGACCGCATGACCCGGCAGGAGTTCGAGCGCTTCCATGCGCTCAACGCCGCCTATGGCGAGCGGTTCGGCTTTCCCTTCGTCATCTGTGTCCGGCGGACCGACCGGGCGGGCATATTGCGCGCCATGGCCGAGCGGCTGTCCAACGACCGCGAGGCCGAGGTCGAAACCGCGCTGACCGAGATCGGCCATATCGTCCGCCTGCGACTGGAGACCCTGGCATGACCCAACCCATCGGCCTGGCCGCCCTGGCCCAGCAGGTCGCGACCGATCTCGAACGCCTGGCGCATGGCGGCCCCGCCTGGACGGTGCCGCAGCCCATGGCGGAGGGCCATGTCCATGACGTCATCATCGTCGGCGGCGGGCAGAGCGGGCTGGGCGCGGCGTTCGGGTTGTTGCGCGAGCGTGTGTCGGACATCCTGGTCCTCGACGAAAACCCGGCGGGTTATGAAGGGCCGTGGGACACCTATGCGCGGATGATGACGCTGCGCACGCCCAAGCACCTGACCGCGATCGACCTGGGCATCCCCTCGCTGACCTTCCGTGCTTTCTGGGAAGCGCAGCATGGCGCAGAAGGATGGGAGGCGCTGGACAAGATTCCGCGCCGCGACTGGATGGCCTATCTGCGCTGGTATCGCGCCGTCCTGAACCTGCCGGTGCGCAACGAGGCGCGGGTCACGCTGATCGAGCCGCTGGGCGGGCGGTTCCGCGTCCACCTCGCCGACGGTGCGCCGCTGCTCGCGCGCAAGGTCGTGCTGGCGACCGGCATCCAGGGGGGCGGCAACTGGCACGTGCCCGAACTGGTGCGCGATCGGCTGCCCGCGACCCGCTATGCCCATACCTCGGCGGCGATCGATTATGCGGGGCTGGCCGGAAAGCGCATCGCGCTGCTGGGGGCGGGGGCCTCGGCGTTCGACAATGCCCATGCCGCGCTGTCCGCCGGGGTGGCCGAGGCGCATGTCTTCGTCCGCCGCCCGGAACTGCCGCGCGTCAATCCGATCCGGCATATGGAGCGCAGCGGGATCATCGGCCGCTTCCCCGCGCTCGACGATGCCGCCAAATACCGAATGATGGTCGCTTTTTTCGACCGCAGCCAGCCGCCGACCAACGACACGTTCGACCGCGCGTCGGCGCTGCCCGGCTTTCACCTGCATCTCGGCACGCCGTGGCTGGACGTGGCGGATACCGGCGACGCGGTCGCGGTCACCACCCCGCGCGGGACCGAGACGTTCGACTTCCTCGTCCTGTCGACCGGGCTGGTCACCGATCCGGCGCTGCGTCCCGAACTGGCGCTGGTCGCCGACGGCATCGCGCGCTGGTCCGACCGCTATCGCCCGGCGGAGGCGTCGCATCCGCTGATCGATGCGCATCCCTATCTGGGGCCGCAATTCCAGCTGTTGCCGCGCACGCCCGACGATGCGGCGGCGCTGCACGGGCTGTTCGCGTTCAACTATTCGGGGCTCATCAGCCTCGGCCTGTCGGCCTCCGCGCTGTCGGGACTGCGCCACGCCTTGCCCCGGCTGGTGGCGGGGGTGGCCGACCAGCTGTTCCTCGACGACCGCGATGCGATGATCGCCGCCTATCTCGACTATGACGAGCCCGAATTCATCGGGTCGTGGCCGCGCACGGGGGCGGTGGCATGAGCGCGACCCTGTCCACCCATGTCCTCGACACCGCGCATGGCCGGCCGGCGGCGGGCATCGCCGTCACGCTGCTCGACGGCGACGGGGTGCGGTTGTTCGATGGCGTGACCAATGCCGATGGGCGCTGTCCCGCGCTGGCTGCCGTGCCGGTTTCGCCGGGACGTCATGCATTATGCTTCGCGGTCGCCGACTATTTCCGCGCCGCCGGGGTGGAGCTGCCCGATCCGCCCTTTCTCGACCGGGTGACGATCGATTTCGGCATCGCGCCGGAGGGGGGGCATTATCACGTGCCGCTGCTCGTCTCGCCCTACAGCTATTCCACCTATCGGGGCAGTTGATCCCGTTCCTTCCCGCCGGAGTGCTTCGATGATCCGTCGCCTGCTCGCCACGATCGAGCCCTATGTCCTGATGCTGCTGGCGACCGTGCTGATCGCCACGCTGCTGCCGCCGCGCGGTGTCGGCGTGCGCGTCTTCGACCGCGCCGCCGATACCGCGATCGTCGCGCTGTTCTTCGTCCATGGCGCGAAATTGTCGCGCAGCGCCTTGCTGGCGGGGGCGCGGCACTGGCGGTTGCATGCGGCGATCCTGGCGACCAGCTTCGTGCTGTTCCCGCTGCTGGGGCTCGCCATCGCGGGCAGCGGCCTGCCGTCGCCCAGCCTCGCCACCGGCCTGTTGTTCCTGACCCTGTTGCCCTCGACCGTGCAATCCTCGATCGCCTTCACCGCGATCGCGCGCGGCAATGTCGCGGCGGCGGTGTGCAGCGCCTCGCTGTCCAACCTGCTGGGCATCGCCGTCACGCCCGCGCTGGCCGCCCTGCTGCTTCCCGGCACCGGGGGCGTCGAGCTGTCGTTCGACAGCGTGCGGGCGATCGTGCTGCAATTGCTGGTGCCGTTCGCGGCGGGGCATATGCTGCGCCCCTGGATCGGCTCGTGGATCGCAGCGCGCAAGCGGCTGGTGACGACGCTCGATCGCGGATCGATCCTGCTGGTCGTCTATACCGCTTTCGGTGCGGCGGTGAGCCAGGGGCTGTGGTCGCAGGTCGGCGCGCTGGAGCTGGCGGAACTCGTCGGATGGTGCGCGCTGCTGCTGACGGTGGTGCTGGTGCTGACCGGCGTGATGGGGCGGGCGATGAAGCTGGCACCCGAGGACGCGGTCGTGATGCGCTTCTGCGGGTCGAAGAAGAGCCTGGCGACGGGCGTGCCGATGGCGGGCGTGCTGTTCCCGCCCGCGCAGGTCGGGGTCGTCCTGCTGCCGGTCATGGTGTTCCACCAGTTGCAGCTGATCGCCTGCGCCTTCCTCGCGCGGCGGCTGGCCGACGCGGTGGAGGCGGAGCCCGCCATGCCGGGCGCGGTGGCGTCGGGATAGGTCGGCTATTCGCCCAGCCGGGCGAACTCCTCCTTCAGCATGTCGACAAAGGTGCTGAGATAGATGGGCAGCACCCGGCCGCGCTGAAGCAGCATAGACACGCTGGCCGGGCGGACGATCCCCTCGGCCAGCGGAACCCAGCAGAGTTCGCCCGCCGCCAGTTCGCGCTCCAGCCCGATGCGCGAGAGGAAGGCGATGCCGACCCCGGCGCGCACCAGATTCTTGAGCGTATCGATCCGCTCGACCGTGGCGACCCGCTTGAGCGGCACGTCGCTCATGTCGAACAGATCGTGCAGCACGCTCTGCTTCAGCCAGTCGTCATGCGGCGTCACCACCGCATGGGGAACGCAGTCGGACAGGGTCACCCGGTCGAGCAGGGAAAGGGGATGGCCCGGCGGAGTGATGACGCCGATCGGCGTCTGGACATGTGCCACCGTCGCGGTGCGCGCGGTGCCCGTCAGGTCGAAGGCGCAGATGACATCCGCTTCCTTGGACAGCAATTCCGCCTTCACCCGGTGATTGTCGCCCGCCAGCAGCGAGAATTCGATCAGCGGGAAGCGTTCCTTGTAGCGGACGATGGTGCGCGGCACGAGGTCGTCGGCCAGGCTCTCGGCGGCGGCGATCCGGATATGGCCGCGCTCCCCGCCGCGCAGCCGCAGCATCTCGTGGCGCAGCGCGACGCTCTCGCGCTTCCACCGCCGGATATAGGCCAGCAACGCCTCGCCCGCCGCGGTGGGCCGTATCCCGCGCGGCATGCGGACGAACAGCTGCACGTCCAGCTCCTCTTCGAGCTGTAGCAGCTGCCGGTTGACCGCCGAGGATGCGATGTTGAGCGATTCCGCCGCCTTGCGGATCGAGCCGTGGCGGATCGCCTGATCGAAATAGATCAACCCGGTCTTGATGAGGGCCATCATCGTCCTCGTGTCGCCATCCGGGCCGCAATCGACGGTCGAGGCCCGCGAGCTTTGGGAGCGTTACGGTTGCCCGGTCACAGCCGGGGCAGGGTGACGCCGCGCTGGCCCATATATTTGCCCGCGCGGTCGGCATAGCTGGTCTCGCAGGGCTCGTTGCCCTTCAGGAACAGGAACTGGCAGGCGCCTTCATTGGCATAGATTTTCGCAGGCAGCGGCGTGGTGTTGGAAAATTCCAGCGTCACATGCCCCTCCCAACCCGGCTCCAGCGGCGTGACGTTCACGATGATCCCGCAGCGCGCATAGGTCGACTTGCCCAGGCAGATGACCAGCACGTCGCGCGGCACCCGGAAATATTCGACCGTCCGCGCCAGCGCGAAGCTGTTGGGCGGAATGATGCACACATCGGTCTTGCGATCGACGAAGCTGTTCGACGCGAAGTCCTTGGGATCGACGACCGCGCTGTCGACATTGGTGAAGATCTTGAACTCGTCCGCCACCCGCGCGTCATAGCCATAGGAGGACAGGCCATAGCTGATACAGCCGTCGCGGCGCTGGTTCTCGACAAAGGGCTCGATCATCCCTTGGGTCTGCGCGGCTTCGCGAATCCAGCGGTCGGACAGGATCGACATCTTCATTCCCCTTAAGCGTTGCCGCTCATTGCCGGATCGCCCGGACAGGGCAAGCGCCGAAACGCAAAATGGGGCTTGCGGTTGACGTTGCGTCAAGCGGTAGGCTGCCTCGCATGACGAAGATGCTGGATATTGCCGAGATCGCGAAGGCCACGGGGCTCAGCAGCCGGGCGTTGCGCTTTTACGAGGCGCGGGGGCTGATCCGACCGCTGCGCAGCGAGGGCGGGCGGCGCATCTTCGGTGCATGGGAACTCGAGCGGCTGCACGCGATCGTCGCGCTGAAACGGGCCGGGTTCACGCTGGCGGCGATCGGGCGGATGCTCGACCGGCCCGATGCCCGGCTGGGACCGATGGTCGCGGCGCAGCTGGCGGTGGTCGAGGCGCAAGCCGCCGTGCTGGCCGATACGGCGACCCTGCTTCATTCCATCCAGTCCCGCATCGATGCCGGCGAGCGCATCGACGTCGCGACGCTCTGCTCGCTGATTCGAAAGGGAAACAGCATGACGACGACCCAATGGAAGGCCGTGGCCGACCAGCATTTCACCAAGGAGGAACAGGCCCATTGGGCCGAGCGGATGGCCACGCTCGCCCCCGATTTCGATCAGGACGCCTATCAGGCGCAATGGGCCGATCTGGGCCAGCGGATCGCCGCCGCATTGCCGCTCGGCCCCGGTTCGGAGGCGGCGCAGGCTTTTGTGCGCGAGTGGTTCGCGCTGCTGGCGCCGTTCCGCGCGGTGGCCTCGCCGGAGATGTGGGCGGGTGCGACGCGGCTGCATGAAAACCGGGCGGCGTGGGATGGGCAGGCCGATCCGGGCTTTTCGGCCGATGTGTGGCAGTTCATCCAGGCGGCCGCCGCCGCGATGCGGGTGCGGGGCGAAGAGCCAGGCAACTGAGGCGAAGTGTTCGCGCGGAGGCGAAGATAAGGGGGCATCCGCTCATGGCGATGAGGCAGGCAAGGCCGGAACCTCTTCTCTGCGCCTTTGCGCGAACACATCTTCGTGTCTTCGCGGCGTCGCGCGAAATTCAGCCGATCCCCAGATCCGCCGGACCAAAGGCATCCGGCAGCAATTCGGACAGCCGATAGCTGCGCACCGCATCGCCCTCCGCCGCGCCGCAATGGACGGGCAGGTCGCGGCCACCCATCTGGGCGGCCTCGTTGATGACCTGTCGACACCGGCCGCAGGGGCCGACCGGGGCGGTGCCGGTGGGCACGCCGTTCGCGTCCATCGCGCCGCCGATCACGCCGACCGCGACGATCTCGCGCAGCCGCCCGGCGGCCGAGGCGGTGGCGATCGCGACCGTCTCGGCGCAGAGCGACAGGCCATAGCTGGCGTTTTCGAAGTTCGCGCCGGTGATGACCGACCCGTCCTCCATCAACAAGGCGGCGCCCACCGCGAACCGGCTATAGGGCGCATGGGCGTGGCGCGCGGCGGCGCGGGCGGCGGCGATCAGGCGCGCGGCGGTCGGATCGATCTGGCTCATGGTGTGACGACGTCCCAGTTGACGGGGCCTTCCACCCCCTCGACCCGGCGGAAATCGCTCGCGCGCCACATCCGCCAGGGGCGGGCGGCATAATCGGGTTTGAACATATTGCCGACCGCCCAGATCGGGCGGTCGAACGCGGTCGTGATGCTGTATTCGGATTCGAACGGCTTGGCGACGCGCAGCATCACGGGCTTGCGCGTATGCGTCTCGACCATCGTCACGAACCGGGTCAGGTCGGCGACCAGCGTCGCGCGATCGGGCCGCGCGGTGCAATCGTCGTGAAAGGACAGGTCGATCGCGGCGGGCAGCGCATCCCCGGCGCGCGGCACGAAGATGTTGAAGGCATCCGCCTGCGCCGCGGCGGGCTGGCACAGCGAATAGATATGGACCGCGCCGCGCCGCAGCCCCGCCTCGGGCAGCGCGGCCCAGTTCGCCTCGAACGCGGGGTCGCGGCGGTCCGCGCCGGAGGTGGCGACGATATAGGCGAAGTCGGCGCCGCCCGCGCGCAGCGTCCGCCACTCCACCGGCGGCGGATTCTCGGTCAGGTCGATGCCCTGCAACGCATAATGGTCGGCCGAGGGGCGCCAATGCGTCGCCCAATGCCAGCCGCCCATGCCCGCCGCACCGAGCGCGAGCAGCCCGGCACCGATTTTCCAGAGAATCGCCATCAGTTGCGGATATGCAGGACGCACAGCAGTGTGAAGAGGCGGCGTGCGGTATCGAAGTCCACCTCGATCTTGCCGGTCAGCCGGTCCTTCAGCATTTCGGCGGCATCGTTATGGATGCCGCGCCGGGCCATATCGATCGTCTCGATCTGTTGCGGCGTGGCGGCCCGGATCGCCTGGTAATAGCTGTCGCAGATCGCGAAATAGTCCTTGATCGGCCGCCGGAACCGGCCGAGCGCCAGCACCAGCGTCTCGATATGCGTGCCGTCCTCGCGGTACATATGGATGCCCAGGCGACCTTCCTCGGACTCCAGCTTGATCCGATAGGGCCCGGCATAGCCGTCCGCCTGCGGCCGTTGCGGCGCGAAATAATTTTCCTCGATCAGGTCGAAGATCGCGATCCGCCGCTCCTGCTCGACATCGGCCGATCGCCAGCCGAGGCTGCGTTCGTCGAGATCGATGGATATGATCCGCGGATCGGCCATCCGGCAGGGATAGTCGCGAAGCGCGTGCGCCGCAAATCCCCCGCTGATCGACGCAATGCGTTTTCATCCGGCGCCACTCCGCGCTAACGCCGAAGAAATGGCCACCCTCGCATTTCCGAACACCGCTGCCGCCGCCGAGCCGCAGCAGCTCCCCCGCAATATCGAGGCGGAGGCCGCGCTGCTGGGCGCGATGATGATTGACAACCGGCTGGCCGACGATCTGGTCGACCGGCTGGACCCGGACCATTTCTTCGAGCCGGTCCATGGCCGCGTCTTCGCCGCGATCAAGAATCTGCGCGCCACCGACATGCTGGCGACCCCCGTCACGCTGCGCCCGATGTTCGAGGCGGACGAGGGGATGAAGGCGCTGGGCGGCCCGGCCTATCTGGCGCAGCTGACCGGATCAGGCGCTGGGCTGATCGGTGCGCGGCAGTTCGCGACGCAGATCTATGACCTGGCCATGCTGCGCGCGCTGGTGACGGTGGGGCGGACGCTGGTCGACCGGGCGATGGATACCTCGGAGGAGGTGAACCCTCGCGCGCAGATCGAACTGGCCGAGAACGAGCTGTTCAAGGTCGCGGCGGACGGCGGCTCGGAAAATGCGGTGAAGAGCTTCGCCCAGGCCACCACCATGGCGGTCAAGAATGCCGAGCGCGCGCTGAATTCCGGTGGCCATGTCTCGGGCATCACCACCGGTCTCGACTCGGTCAATGCCAAGATCGGCGGTATGCACCGCTCCGACTTGATGATCCTGGCGGGCCGTCCGGGCATGGGCAAGACCTCGCTCGCCACCAACATCGCGTTCAACGCCGCGCGGCGCTGGATGCGCGACATGCAGGACGGCATCCCGCCGTCCGAGTCGGTCGGCGCCAAGGTTGCGTTCTTCAGCCTGGAAATGTCCGCCGACCAGCTGGCGACGCGTATCCTGGCCGAACAGTCGGGGATCAGCTCCGAGGCGCTGCGCATGGGCAAGATCAGCCGCAACGAGTTCGCGCAGCTGGCCGCCGCCGCCGCCGAGCTGGAGCAGCTGCCGCTGTTCATCGACGATACCGGCGGCCTGTCCATCTCCGCGCTGCACACCCGCGTCCGGCGGTTGCAGCGGCGACATAATAACGAGATCGGGCTGGTCGTGGTCGACTATCTCCAGCTGCTGACCGGCTCGGGCAAGTCGTCGGAGGGCAACCGCGTGCAGGAAATCTCGGAGATTTCGCGCGGGCTCAAGACGCTGGCCAAGGACATGAACGTGCCGGTGCTGGCCCTGTCGCAGCTGTCCCGCGCGGTCGAGCAGCGCGAGGACAAGCGGCCGATGCTGTCCGACCTTCGCGAATCGGGCTCGATCGAGCAGGACGCCGACATGGTCTGGTTCGTGTTCCGCGAAGACTATTACATGATGCAGCGCGAGCCCAAGCGCCCGATGGAAGGCGATGACGGCAAGGTCTTCGAGGACCACGCGAAATGGGCGACCGAGGTGGAGCGGGTCTACGGCCTTGCCGAACTGATCGTCGCGAAACAGCGTCACGGTGCGACCGGCAAGGTCGTGATGAAGTTCGACCCGACGATCACGCGGTTCACCGACTTCGCGGGGTATTGATTCCAACCTCCGTTCAGCCTGAGCGAAGTCGAAGGCCACGCAAAGCCCTGGCCGCATGGTCCGGGGCGTGCACTTCGACTTCGCTCAGTGCGAACGGAGGTGGGAATGCTTTCGCGTAACACCGGAGGAGGCAAGAGTGGCCAAGGGATCGAAGTCCCTCAGACCGACCGAACGGCCTCCACCGGCCGGTGTATCCCGCATTCCACCTTGTCGAACCCGCGCCATCTCCCCGCACGCGGGTCTTCGCCGGGCTTGACCTTGCTGGTGCAGGGCGCGCAGCCGATCGACAGATAGCCCTGTGCCTCCAGTGGATGGCGCGGCAGGTCGTGTTCGGCGAAATAGCCGTCCAGCGCCGCCTTGTCCCAATCCGCCAGCGGGTTGAGCTTCAACCGGCCATCCTCGACCTCGAATCGGGGCAGGGCGCGGCGGGTGCCCGCCTGGAAGCCCTTGCGACCCGAAATCCAGGCCTCGAACGGGGCGAGACCACGCGCCAGCGGCTCGACCTTGCGCAGGTCGCAGCAGCCATCGGGGTCATAGCCATGGCGGATTCCCTCGGGGTCCTTCGCGGCCAGCAGCGCGGGGTCAGGCTGGATGACGCGCACGTCGAGCAGGCCCAGCCGCGCGACCAGCGTGTCGCGATAGGCCAGCGTCTCGGGAAACATCTTCAGCGTGTCGGTGAAGACCACCGGCGTCGCGGGATCGGCCTGCGCCACCATGTGCAGCAGCACGGCGGACTCGGTGCCGAAGGACGACACCGCCGCGATCTGCCCGCGCAGCTCGCCGGTCAGCAGGGTACGCAGCATCTCGGGCGCAGCCACGCCCGCGAAGCGCGCTTCATAAGCCGCAGCGTCCTCCGCCGTGTAAGCCGGCCGAACGTCGATCCGGTCGAGCGACCGCTCAGCCATGGCGCCGCTTCCACACCGGCACGCGGGTATCGGCGGCCTTCTGATAGGGTTGCGGATAGAGGTTCAGCAGCTTGATCAGCGTCGCCGCATCGACCGGCTTTTCGGGCGCGAAGCTGTCGAAGCCGCAGCGGCGCATGTGCGGGATCTGGTCGACCAGCACGTCGCCCGCCGCGCGGAGTTCGCCCTCGAACCCCGCCTCGCGCAGGATCCGCGCCGCCGAATAGCCGCGCCCGTCGCGGAAGGTCGGGAAGCTGATCTCGACCAAAGCGATCTGCCCCAGATGCGGGAGGAGCGCGCGCGCATCGTCGCCCGCCTCCAGCCGGACGGCGGTGGCGTTGGTCTGGCCCAGAAACGCGTCCAGCGTCACCGCCGGTTCGTCATGCACCACATCGTCGCGAAAGCGCAGCAGCGTCTCGCCCGCATCGGTGTTCACGGTGATCGGATCAACCATAAATGGCTTCCTTGAACGGCTGCATGCCGACGCGGCGATAGGTGTCGAGGAAGCGTTCACCGCCCTCGCGAAGCTGAACATAACGGTCGGTCACGCGCTCGATCGCGTCGACCACGCCGTCCTCGTCGAAACCGGGGCCGGTGATCTTGCCGAGCGACACGTCCTCGGCGCCCGATCCGCCGAGCAGTAGCTGGTAGTTTTCGGTGCCCTTCTTGTCGACGCCCAGGATGCCGATATGCCCGGCATGATGGTGGCCGCAGGCGTTGATGCAGCCCGAGATCTTGAGCTTCAACTCGCCCAGTTCGCGCTGCCGCCCGGCGAAACGCTCGCCGATCTTCTGCGCCAGCGGGATCGAGCGGGCATTGGCCAGGCTGCAATAATCCAGGCCGGGGCAGGCGATGATGTCCGAGATCAGGTCGAGATTGGCCTCGGCCAGCCCGGCGTCGCGAAGCGCGGTCCAGATGGCGTGGAGGTCGGCCTTGCGGACATGCGGCAGGACGATGTTCTGGGCATGGGTGACGCGCAGTTCGTCATGGCCGTAACGCTCGGCCAGGTCGGCCATCAGGTCGATCTGGTCGGCGGAGGCGTCGCCGGGAATCCCGCCGATCGGCTTCAGGCTGATCGTGACGATGGCATGGCCGGGCTGCTTGTGGCGTGCGACATTCTGGTCGAGCCAGACCGCGAAGTCGGGATCGGACCGGTCCACGCTGTCGGGCGCGTCGCTGGCAAAGTCCGGTCCGGCGAACATCGCGGTGATCCGCGCCAGCTCGGCCACGGGCGGGTCGATGCCCAGCTCGCGGATCGCGGCGAATTCCGCCTCCACCTGGTCGCGATAGGCGTCGACGCCGATCTCGTGCAGCAGGATCTTGATCCGCGCCTTGTAGATATTGTCGCGACGGCCATAGCGGTTATAGACCCGCAGGCACGCCTCCAGATAGCTCATCAGATGGTCGGCGGTGATGAAGTCCTTCACCTCATGCGCGATCATCGGGGTGCGGCCCATGCCGCCGCCGACGAAGATCTTCGCGCCCAGCACGCCGTCGCGCTCCAGGAGCTGGATGCCGATATCGTGCAGCCGCATCGCCGCGCGATCCTCGTCCGCCGCGATCACCGCGATCTTGAACTTGCGCGGGAGATAGGTGAATTCGGGGTGGAAGGTCGACCATTGCCGCAACAATTCGGCCCAGGGGCGCGGATCGGTGACTTCATCGGCGGCCGCGCCCGCGAACTGGTCGGACGAGATGTTGCGGATGCAGTTGCCTGAGGTCTGGATGGCATGCATCTGCACGGTCGCCAGCTCGGCCAGGATGTCGGGCGCGTCGGCCAGCTTGATCCAGTTATACTGGATGTTCTGGCGGGTGGTGAAATGGCCGTAGCCGCGATCATATTTGCGCGCGATATGGCCCAGCATCCGCATCTGGCGGCTGTCCAGCGTGCCGTACGGCACCGCGACGCGCAACATATAGGCGTGAAGCTGAAGGTAGAGCCCGTTCATCAGCCGCAGCGGCTTGAACTGATCCTCGGTCAGCGCGCCCGACAGGCGGCGTTCCACCTGGTCGCGAAACTCCTCGACACGGGCATCGACGATGCTCTGGTCATATTCGTCGTAACGATACATGCGCTATTCTCTCAAATGATCCAGGCGCCGGCATCGGCATCGGCGGGCTTCAGCGTCAGGTCGGGGCGTACCGTGGGGCCGAGCGCGCGGATACGGTCCTTGATATGCGCGGGGCGGGGGCCTTGTTCGGTCGCCTCGGCGTCGATCAGATAGGGCACGTTGACCCGGCGCGCGCCTTCCTCGGCGCGTAAGGTCGCCTCGCCGGATGCGCCGACATCGACCGCATCCTCGATATGGCGCGACCAGTCGCGCCCCGTCCACCAGACGACATCGCCGGTCGCCAGATCATTGCCCGTCAACAGCTTCATGCGTTCATCCCTTCCGCCACGCGGGCCCAACGCGCCAGCTTGTCCTCGGCATCCGACAATTCCACCACCTCGCCCACGACGATGATCGCCGGGCTCTGCACCTTTTCGCGTTCGACCATCGGGCCGAGATCGGCGAGCAGGGTGCGGATGGCGCGGTGGCCCTCCAGCGTGCCGCGCTCCAGCACCGCGACCGGCATGTCGGGGGCGACGCCGTCCGCCATCAGCTTGTCGGCGATGCCGTTGGCGGTCGCGACGCCCATATAGATGACGAGCGTGCGGCCCTGGCCCGCCAGCCCCGACCAGTCCTGATCGGTCAGCCCCTTGCACTGGCCCGCGACGAAGGACACCGCCGAGGCATGGTCGCGGTGCGTCAGCGGCAGCATCGCCTCCGCCGCGCAGCCGAGCGCGGCCGAGACGCCGGGGATCACCTCGACGCGCAGGCCGGCGGCGCGCACCGCCTCCACCTCTTCGCCGCCGCGCCCGAAGATGAAGGGGTCGCCGCCCTTCAGCCGGACGACGATCGCGCCGGTCTTCACATGCGCGACGATCAGCGCGTTGATCGCGTCCTGCGACAGGGTATGCCGCGCGCGCCGCTTGGCCACCGAAATGCGCTGTGCCGTGCCGGGCGCGATGTCGAGCACGCGCGGATCGATCAGCCCGTCATGCACGACGACATCGGCCTGTTTCAGCGCCTCGACCGCACGAACCGTCAGCAGGCCCGGATCGCCGGGGCCTGCACCGACAAGGATCACGCGTCCACGCGCGGCGGGATCGAGGAGACTAGCCATGATGCCCATGTGCGCCTGCTCCGCGCCTGCCACAACCGAGCGATGCTTGGGGCAGGGGTAGATCAGCTTGGGAGCCGCCCAGGGAGGGACTGGGATGATAGTATATTATATTTGTGATTCGCATTTGGATGTGCTTTGATGAACGAAAGTAGAAGAAGCTGATGGGGGGCGTAGCAATGAAGACATCATATTGCTCCAGAATGGGGATTGGCGCATCCTTGATTGTGCTGGCGTGGACGGGGGTTGCGTCGGCACAAACGACTCCGGCGGGTGACGACGACAAGGCGAAGACCGAGGCCTCCGTCGTCACGGGTGTGTCGGCATCGACCGACAGGATCGACGCCAAACAGGAAAAGGTTGATCCCGGCGACGTGATCGTCACGGGCACGCGCATCGTGCGGCCCAACATGGAAAGCAATGCGCCGATCACCACGATCGACGCCACCTATCTGAAGGAGCGGGGCCTCGCCCGCGTCGAGGACGCGCTGGCGCAACTGCCGCAGGTCACGCCGATGCTGGGGCTTCAGGGCCAGAGCTGGGACTCCGGCGCGGCGCCGGTCGGGCTGCGCAGTCTGGGGGCGGGCCGTACCCTGACGCTGCTCAACGGGCAGCGGATGGACAATGACGTCAATATTGTCCCCGGCGCGCTGATCGAGCGGATCGACATCATGACCGGCGGCGCATCGGCGGTCTATGGTTCGGACGCGATCGCGGGTGTCGTCAACTTCATCGTGAAGCGCAAGTTCAACGGCATCGCCTTCGATGGCGAGGTCAGCGGCTTCAACCACAACAACAACAATCCGCTGCTGGCCAAGGTGGCCCAGGAAGCGGGCTACACCTATCCGCGCGGCAGCTATCTGGGCGGCGGCAATTACTATGCGTCGCTGGCGGCCGGGCATTCGTTCCTGGACGACAAGGTCAATCTCAGCGCCTTCGCGACCTACAAGCGCGCCGACCCGATCCAGTACCGCAATCTGGACACGACCAACTGTCCGCTGCTGATGTTCGACCCGAACAAGGTGGAGGCAGGCAACACCAAGTGGACGTGCAACGGCACGACCTACAATCCGTACAGCTATTTCGGGATCAACAACCAGGACCTCACCAACGCACGCGATGGTTCGCGCAGCTTCCGCGCCTATGACGTGCAGGACGAGCAGCGCATCCAGCGTGTCGACGCGGTCCAGCGTCGCAACGAGCAGGTCAATGTCGGCGGCTTCCTGACCGCCGACCTGCCGGCGGGCATGCGGCTGAACGGCAGCTTCCTGTACAGCAGCATCGTCGAGCGTGGCGCCCTTTCGATCGATGGCGGCATCTGGACGCCCAGCGCCCGCGTCAACTGCGACAATCCCTTCCTGGGGCAGCAGCAGGCCCAGGTGATCTGCGGCGCGGCGGCGGGCACGACGGCGCTCAGCGATCCGATTGCGGTGTCGCTGTTCCGGCCGGGCATGATCCAGAACTTCCGCAACACTACGGCCGATTGGCGCGGATCGTTGAACCTGTCGGGCACGATCGTCGACAAGATCCGCTTCGAGCTCAGCTATCAGCAGACCCGCAACATCATGCGGGGCTATGCGGACCATCTGCCGGCAGCGGACCAGGAAGCCCGTATGGGGCGCGGTCTTCAGGTCCGTAACGTCAACGGCGTTCCGACCTGTCTGTCCAAGATCGACGGAAGCGATCCGACCTGCCAGCCGGTCGATGCCTTCTCGGTCAACTCGCCGGTCAGCGACGCGGTCTATAATTATCTGACCACCGATGGCAGCCGCCGCCAGCAGAACGATCTGCAGGTCATCAACGCCATCGTGTCGGGCACGCTGGAGGATTACGGGATCAAAAGTCCGTTTGCCGAAAGCGGCGTCGGCTTTGCGATCACCGGCGAATATCGCAAATATCGCAACCAGTCGAAGGGGATGGGCGCCTGGTCGACCTTCACGACGTTTGACGGCCGGACCAGCGTGAAGGAACTGGGCGGCGAAATCGATATCCCGCTGATCGAGAACAAGCCGTTCTTCAAGGAACTCAGCGTCAATGGCGGCTATCGGATTTCCGATTACGACGTCTATCAGTCGCTGGTGCATAGCTGGAAGGCGGAAGCGAGCTGGGCCCCCGTGGACGGCATCCGCTTCCGGGGCAGCTATAACCGCGCGGTGCGGGTCGGCGTGCTCCCGCGGCTGGAAGGCGAGAATCGCTATCCCAACACGCTGATGCTCGACCTGTGTGCCCCGCCCCGTGCGTCCAGCGGCGCCAACACTGTCCAGCGTTACACCTTCGATCAATGCTCGATCGGCATGACGCGAGCACAATATGACGCGCTGACCAGCTATACGGGATGCAATTCACAGGGCTATTGCCCGACCACCCTGGTCAATGGCGGCAATTCCGGGCTGCAACCCGAACGTTCGCGCAGCAAGACGCTGGGCGTGGTGCTGCAACCGCGCGGCATCCCCGGTCTGTCCGCCACCGTCGACTGGTATGACATCGATATCCGTGGCGCCTTCGAATGGACGCGGATCGGTATGGCTTTCGACCAGTGTTACAACAACAAGGTCGAGTTCTTCTGCCAGTTCTACAAACGTGACCCGCAGTCCGGACAGCTGCTCGTCGCCGATGCGCGGTACAACAATTCCGGCTATACCAAGACGCGGGGTATCGACTTCGGGGCCAACTATGCGCTCGATCCGAAACGTCTGGGGATTGCTGACGATATCGGCACCTTCGGCCTGAACTTCAACGGAACGCTGACCACCAAATATGAGCGCCAGTTCGCACCGGGCAACACACCCTGGTCGTGCCTGGGCTATTTCGGCTTCGCCTGCGGCGATCCGATGCCGCGCTGGCGCCATGTCGCCGGAGTGAATTGGCAGTTGCCATGGATCAAGGGCGGCGTCGGCTTCACCTGGCGCTATACCGGCCCGACCGGCAATTCCAAGCTGTCGAGCAATTCCATCCTGAAGGCGGCGGCGGGTGAAACCTATCCGCTGGTCCAGCGGATTCCGGCCTATAGCTATTTCGACTTCAACACCAATGTCACGCTGGTGAAGGGGATCGACGTACGCTTCAACGTCCAGAACATCTTCGACAAGGATCCGCCGCTGATCGGCGATGCCGCGACGGCTTGGAGCGGATCGTACTTCAACACCTTCCCGGCCTATTACACGGTACGGGGACGGACCCTGCGGGTCGGCATTTCCGCCCGCTTCTGATCGGGGATGGCCCGGAACCCTGGTTCCGGGCCATTTTCCTGTTCAGCGAAGACCGACCGGGATCGCGGCGGCGATATGGTCGGTCTCGGCGCTGGCGACCGGATAGGCGCAATAGTCGGCGGCGTAATAGGCGCTGGGGCGGTGATTGCCCGACCAGCCGATACCCCCGAACGGCGCGCTCGACGCCGCGCCGTTGGTCGGGCGGTTCCAGTTGACGATCCCGGCGCGGATGCCGGTCCAGAATTGTTCGTACCGCTCGCGCGAGGGCGAAATCAGCGAGGCGGACAGGCCGTAGCGGGTGGCGTTGGCCTGTTCGATCGCCTGCCCGAATTCCCGCGCGCGTGAAACCTGCAGCACCGGGCCGAACAACTCGTCATCGGGCCGCTCCGTCCCATCGGTCACGTCGAGGATCGCGGGGCTCAGCAGCGGCAAGCCGGGGGTAAGACGCGCCAGCGGGCGGACGACCGCCGCGCCGCTCGCGATCAGCTCGTCGGCCCGTGCCAGCAGATGATCGGCCGCCGCATTGTCGATCACCGGCCCCATGAAGGGCGCCGGGTCATCCTGCGGCGCGCCGACGATCAGCCGGTCGGTCAGCCGGGTCAGCGCCGCCATCACCGGATCGTACAGCCGATCCTCGACGATCAGCCGCCGCCCCGCCGTGCAGCGCTGTCCGGCGGTGGTGAAGGCGGACTGGACGATCAGCGCGGCGGCGGCATCCGGGTCGGGATCGTCCCAGACGAGGATCGGGTTGTTGCCGCCCATCTCCAGCGCGAGGATCTTTTCCGGTCGTTCGGCGAACTGGCGGTTGAGCGCGATGCCGGTGCGCGCCGATCCGGTGAAGAGCAACCCGTCGATACTCTCATGCCCCGCCAGCGCCCGCCCCTGGTCGGGCCCGCCGACCAGCAGCCGCACGACCCCGTCCGGCACCCCCGCCGCATGATAGCATTCGATCAGGAACGCCCCCGTCGCGGGCGTCTTTTCGGAGGGTTTGAACACCACCGCATTCCCCGCGAGGAGCGCGGGCACGATATGGCCATTGGGCAGGTGCGCCGGGAAATTATACGGCCCCAGCACCGCCAGCACCCCGTGCGGCCGGTGGCGCAGCGCCATGCGCCCGCCGCCCGGCTGGTCGGTGAAGCGCTCGCCCGCACGCTCGGCCTGCGCGGTGATCGAGATAGCGACCTTGGCGACCACGGTGTCGACCTCGGTCGCCGCCTCCCAGAGCGGCTTGCCGGTCTCGCGCGCGATCAGCTCGGCAAAGGCTGCGGCGCGCTCCCGCACCAGCTCGGCGAAGCGGCGGAGCGTGGCGATCCGCTCCGCCAGCGGGGTGGCCGCCCAGCCCGGCCATCCGGCACGCGCGGCGGCGACCTCGCGCGTGGCATCCCCGATCGGCAATTGGGCGATCAGCGCGCCGGTGGCGGGCTCATGGGTCGACAGGAACTGGGTCATGGCGGCGAGGCTAGGCCGTGCCGGGACCCCCGGCAAGCGCCGCGCCCATCGCGCGAATCCGCTCCACCTTGTCATAGAGCGGCGTCCAGTCGTCCCGCTCGGCGATGGGCGCCCAGATCGCCTCGACCTCGTCGATCAGCATCGATTCGGGCGAGCCCTGCCAATAGGCGTGATCGCGGGCGCGTCGCGGCGCATAGGGCTCGATCAGGTCGCGGAGCGCGTCCCACGTCTCGTCATAATGATCGGGCACCGACCCGCCGAACAGATCGAAATAGGTACGGTCGATCGAGGCCTGGCTGGTGCGCAGCGCGCGCTCGAAGGTCTGGACCAGCGCGCGGTCCTCGGTGGCCTCGCGCGGGGTGACGCCCAGCCGCCAGAGGATCGCCGCGACGATCGCCGTCTGATAGGTGGTGGCGAAGCCGTCGAGCGCCGCGATCAGCGGCTCGCTTTCGGCGATCAGGCGCAGGCTGGAGGCGAGCTGCATCACGTCCCACTGGATCGCCTCGGGCTGACGGCCCAGCGCATAGAGGCCGCTCTGGTCGAAATAGGCGGCGGTGAATTCGGGGTCCCAGACCGGGGCGAACCGCCATGGGCCATAGTCGAAGCTCTCGCCCGTGATGTTGATATTGTCCGAATTGAGCACGCCATGGACGAATCCGGCGGCCATGTAGCGCGCCGCCAGGGTCGCGGTCCGCTCCGCCACCCGCGTCAGCAGCCGGACGGGATCGTCCGAATCCTCGCCATAGAGGTGATGCAGGGCATAGGCGACCAGCCGCTTCATCCCGGCCTCGTCGCGCTCGAAGGCGAGCCGCTGGAAACTGCCGATGCGGATATGGCCATGGCTCATCCGCACCATCACCGCCGAGCGGGTGGGGGAGGGTTCGTCGCCCCGGTGCAGCGCCTCGCCCGTCTCGATCAGCGACAGCGTGCGCGAGGTGGGGACGTTCAGCGCCTCCAGCATCTCGGTCGCCAGGATTTCGCGCACCCCGCCCTTCAGCGTCAGGCGCCCGTCGCCGAACCGGCTGTACGGCGTCTGCCCCGACCCCTTGGTGCCGAGTTCGAGCAGCCGGCCATCGGTCGCGGTCATCTGCGCGAAGGTGAAGCCGCGCCCGTCGCCCAGGTCGGAATTAATACTGGCGGAACTGGTGGCCGTGATAACGCAGCGCGGCCGGGCCGGGCAGCGTGTCGGGCAGCGGCTGGAACCGGCCGAGATGCGCGACCCATTCGTCGTCGGTCAGCGTGTCCAGCCCGATCTCCGCCGCCGCCCTGTCGTTGCGGAAGCGCGGGATGGTCTGCGGAAAGTCGGCGGGCGCGACCGGATCGGCGAGGATGTCGGCGATCTCGGTCAGGGCGCGGGCGGGGCGATAGGCTTGCGGGGAAACGGGCATGCCGCGATATGGAGGCGGCACCGGAGGACCTTCAAGCATGACGGCCTATGAGAATCGTTATTGGTGGTCGAAAGACGGGCTGCGGCTCCACGCACGGGACTATCCGGGGTCGGACGCGCTGCCCCCCGTCATCTGCCTGCCCGGCCTGACCCGCAACGCGCGCGATTTCGAAGGGCTGGCCAAGGCGCTGACGGGCCGCGCGCGGGTGATCGCGGTCAGTTTCCGGGGGCGGGGCGAGAGCGCCTATGCGAAGGACCCGATGAGCTATGTGCCGCTCACCTATGTCCAGGATGTCGAGGCGATGCTGAACGAACTGGGCATCGGCCGGTTCGTGGCGGTCGGCACCTCGCTGGGCGGGATCGTGACCATGGTGCTGGCGGCGACCGCGCGCGGGCGGCTGGCGGGCGCGGTGCTCAACGATATCGGGCCGGAGATCGAGGCGGCGGGGCTGGCGCGCATTCGCGGCTATGTCGGCCGGGGGCAGAGCTTCCCGACCTGGCTCCACGCCGCGCGCTGCGTCCAGGAAACCAATGAGGACATCTATCCCGGCTGGGGCGTCGAGGACTGGCTGGCCATGGCCAAGCGCACCCACCGCCTGACCAGTGCGGGGCGGATCGTCCTCGACTATGACCTGAAGATCGCCGAGCCGTTCCGCGTGCCCAATACCGAGGGCGGACCGGATATGTGGGCCGCGCTCGACGCGTTGAACGGCGTGCCGACGCTGGTCGTGCGCGGCGAGCGATCCGACATATTGGGCGCGGGCGTGGCGGAGCGCATGGCCGCGCGCCTGTCGCCGTCCGAGCTGGTGACGGTGCCGGGCGTCGGCCACACGCCGCTGCTGACCGAGCCGGAGGCGCTGGCGGGGATCGGCCGGTTGCTCGACCGGGTGGCGGGTTAGGGGGGGGGCGCCTTCAAAAACCCAGCAGCACCATCCCGGCGAAGGCCGGGATCCAGTTGGGTAAGCACTGCTGATCCGATCCCGTCGTGCCGCAACTGGACCCCGGCCTTCGCCGGGGTGGTGCATGGTCGGGGCAGGGACTGACGATCGCGACGACGCTTGGTTGTTCGGGAAAAGACGAGTGCTGGGCGGCGCGAGTGGTTTTCAACCTCGTCCTCGCCCGCTAATCCGGCGGGCATGGCCCGTCCGCTCCACATCCTCCATCTTCATTCCTCCTTCTCGCTGGGCGGCAAGGAGGCGCGGGCGGTCGCGCTGATGAATGCGTTCGGCGATGCCGCGAAGCACACCATCGTCTCGGGGCTGCCCGACGAACTCGGTGCGCGCGATGCGATCGCCAAGGGGATCCGCTACGAGATCGCGCAGGACGCGCCGCCGCTGACCGGCAAGCCCTCGGTCAAGCGTTACGAGGCGATCGCCGCCTATATGCGCCGCTTCGATCTGGTGCTGACCTATAATTGGGGGGCGATCGACGGGGTGATGGCGCGCCGCGTCTATGCCAAGGGCGCGCCGCCGCTGGTCCATCACGAGGACGGGTTCAACGCCGACGAGGCGCGCGGGCTGAAGCTGGAGCGCAACATCTATCGCCGCATCGCCCTGTCGGCGGCGGATGCGCTGGCGGTGCCCAGCCATGTGCTGGAGGGGATTGCGCGCACCACCTGGAAACAGCCCGCCGAGCGGGTGCATCGCATCCCCAACGGGATCAACACGGCGCTCTATGCCCGCGACCCCGACCCCAAGGCGATCCCCGGCTTTGTCCGCCAGCCCAAGGAGGTGGTCGTCGGCGCGCTGGCGGGCCTGCGCGTCGTCAAGAACCTGCCGATGCTGGTCCGCGCGATGGGCGGCATCGCCGGGCGCTTCCGGCTGGTGATCGTCGGCGAGGGGCCGGAGCGCGCGACCATCCAGCAGGCCGCCGCGGCGATGGGCATTGCCGACCGGCTGGTCATGCCGGGCTTTCTCGATCGGCCTTATCGCTTCATCCGGCATTTCGACATCGTCGCCTTGTCCTCGCTGTCCGAACAGGCGCCGATCTCGGTGCTGGAGGGGATGGCGGCGGGCCTGCCCATCGCCTCGCTGCCGGTCGGCGACGTGGCGTCGATGGTGTCGGAGGCCAATCAGCCCTTCATCACCGACCATCCCAACGAGGTGCGCCTGCGCGACGTGATCCAGGCGCTGATCCTCAATCCCGATCACCGCGCGGCGGCGGGCGCGGCCAACCAGGCGCGGGCGCGGGCCGAATTCGACGAAAGCCTGATGGTCGCGCGCTACAAGGCCCTGTACGAAAAGGTCCTGGGCCGACCGGGTGCGCTCGGCTGATCCGCCATGGAGCGTCGTACCGCGCCGTGTCGTTAATTCCCGCTCGCTAAGCGGTCCTAACACGCTATATGAGGCCCTTTCGGACAGACAAGGTAACGACGTGTTCAAAGGCTTGAGCCCCATCCTGTACAACGGCCGCGAGGTATGGCCGCTGATCGAAGGCGGGAAGGGCGTCGCCGCCACCAACCACGCCTCGGCGGGGGCCTGGGCTGCGGCTGGCGGCGTCGGCACCGTCTCGGCGGTGAATGCCGACAGCTATGATGCCGATGGCAAGATCATTCCCCAGATCTACCGCGCGCTGACTCGGCGCGAGCGGCATGAGGAACTGATCGAATATGCCATCGAGGGCGCGGTCCAGCAGGTGAAGCGCGCCTGGGACATTGCCGGCGGCAAGGGCGCGATCAACATCAACGTGCTCTGGGAAATGGGCGGCGCGCAGCGGGTGCTGGAAGGCGTGCTGGCGCGCACCAAGGGCTTGGTCGCGGGCGTGACCTGCGGCGCGGGCATGCCCTACAAGCTGTCCGAGATCGCGGCGCATCACCAGGTCAGCTATCTGCCGATCGTCTCCTCGGGCCGTGCCTTCCGCGCGCTGTGGAAGCGGGCCTATTCCAAGGCGTCGGAGTGGCTGGCGGCGGTGGTCTATGAGGATCCCTGGCTCGCCGGTGGCCATAACGGCCTGTCCAATGCCGAAGACCCGTTGCAGCCCCAGGACCCCTATCCGCGCGTGAAGGCGCTGCGCGATACGATGCGCGAGGGCGGGATTTCGGACGAGGTGCCGATCGTGATGGCGGGCGGCGTCTGGTACCTGCGCGACTGGAACGACTGGATCGACAATCCCGAGCTCGGCAAGATCGCCTTCCAGTTCGGCACGCGGCCCTTGCTGACCCAGGAAAGCCCGATCCCGGAGGAGTGGAAGCAGCGGCTGATGACGATCGAGCAGGGCGATGTCCTTCTCCATCGCTTCTCGCCGACCGGCTTTTATTCCAGCGCGGTGCGCAATCCCTTCCTGCGCAACCTGGAGGCCCGCTCGGACCGGCAGATCGCCTTCTCGACCCAGGAAGCGGGCGACCATGTCTTCCAGCTCGACGTGGGCGTGAAGGGCAAGAATTTCTGGGTGACCAAGGGCGACCTGCTGCGCGCGCGCGAGTGGTTCGGCAGCGGCTTCACCATGGCGCTGAAGACCCCCGACAATACGCTGGTCTTCGTGACGCCCGAGGAAGCCAAGGAAATCCGCAAGGATCAGGCCGACTGCATGGGCTGTCTGTCGCAGTGCCTGTTCTCCAGCTGGGCCGACAGCGAGACCAACTCGACCGGCCGCCTGGCCGATCCGCGCAGCTTCTGCATCCAGAAGACGCTGCAAGAGATCGCGCATGGCGGCGATGTCGAGCAGAACCTGATGTTCGCCGGGCATGCGGCCTATAATTTCAAGCGCGATCCCTTCTATTCCAACGGATTCGTGCCGACCGTGAAGCAGCTGGTCGACCGCATTCTGACCGGCGACTGATCGCCGTCATGACGCCGGAGCTTCGCGCGACATTGCAGGGTGTCGCGCGGGCGATGGCGGTGTTTCCCGAAGGCTGGTGGATCATCGGCAGCGCGGCGGTCCTGCTGCACGGGGTCGAAGCCGGGCGGGTGAACGATATCGATCTGCTGATCGATGTGTCGCTGGCCGAGGCGGTGCTGGAGCGGCTGGGCATCACGCCGCTGACCCTGCCGCCCGATCCGCTGTTTCGCTCGACCGTCTTTGCACAATCGAAGGCTTGGCCCGTTCCGGTCGAGGT
The DNA here is from genome assembly GCF_030818415.1 of Sphingomonas sp. SORGH_AS_0950. NCBI lineage: Bacteria > Pseudomonadati > Pseudomonadota > Alphaproteobacteria > Sphingomonadales > Sphingomonadaceae > Sphingomonas > Sphingomonas sp. SORGH_AS_0950. The sequence goes on along the minus strand of NZ_JAUTAE010000001.1, from coordinate 1,554,201 downwards.
GATGGCGGGATTTCAGGTCAAGGCCGGGGGGCGTTGGCGGCGGGTGGAGCCGCTTTCCCGGCATCGGGTCCCGGTTGACGATGCCATGCTGTTCATCCCCGACCGAGACGAACTTCTGTCGCTATTCCATCTCTTCGGGCGGTCCAAGGACGCCCCGCGCATCGCGGCGCTGGAGCGGGCGGGAGCCCGGCCGAGCCCGGCCTCTCCCGCCCGATAGGATCAGTCGGCGACGGTGCCGACCACCGCGCCCGCCGTGCCGCCAACGGCCGCGCCCTTTTCCACGCTACCCCCGGTCGCCGCCGCGACCCCTGCGCCCCCGGCACCGCCGATCGCGGCCCCCTTCAGCGTCGAACAGGCCGACATGGAGAAGGCGGTCGCGGCAAGGGTCAGGCCAATAGCCAGCTTTTTCATGGGGGTAGCTCCTGTTGTGATGACAGGAGGGGAATGCGGCGGCCCGATGACGGTTCCGCGCCGCAACATTTTGACATGGATGGCAAGAGGCTGGCGCCGCCGGTCCGAATGGGTACGGGTGAAGGGACATGACCCGCATCGGAGCAATCGATTCCGTGGGGGCTGCCGGAATCGAACAGATCGGCCCGATATTCCGTCATGCCTATCCTTCCCTCGCCCCTCGCAGAGGGGAGAGGGTTGCGCAGACTTGGTCTTTGCGTAGCAAAGGCTTAGTCGGAGCTGGGTGAGGGGTGAGCGCGCAGCGCGCGAGCCGAAGGCTCGCTCGACCCCTCACCCAAGCTGCGCTGGCAGGCTCCGCTATCCTCCCTGTCCAGGGAAGAGGGTGGATCAGCCCCAGGCCTACAGCCACCCCTCCAGCACCTGATCCGGCGGGCGGTGGCCGTCGGCCCAGCTGCGGATATTGGCGATGACCCGCTCGCCCGATGCCATGCGGCCCTCCAGCGTCGCCGAGCCCATATGCGGGGTCAGCACGACATTGGGCAATGCCAGCAGCCGTGGGTCGATCTCGGGCTCGTGCCGCCACACGTCCAGCCCCGCGCCCGCCAGCCGCCCGGCCTCCAGCGCGTCGACCAGCGCGTCCTCGTCGACGATGCCGCCCCGGCTGGCGTTGATGAGATAGACATGGCTGCGCATCAGGCCGATCCGGCGGCGGTCGATCAGGTCGTGGCTGTCGGCGTTGAGCGGCGTATGGATCGACACGATGTCGACCGCGCCCAGCATCGTGTCGAGGTCGCCATACCAGCTCGCGCCCAGCTCCGCCTCGATGCTGGCGGGCAGGCGGCGGCGGTTGTGATAGTGGATCGACAGGCCGAAGGCCCGCGCGCGTCGCGCGACCGCCTGTCCGATCCGGCCCATGCCGACGATGCCCAGCGCCTTGCCGCCGATCCGGTGGCCCAGCATCCCGCCGGGGCTCCAGCCCTTCCACGCGCCCGAGCGGACCAGCTTTTCCCCTTCGGGCAGGCGACGCGGCACCGACAGGATCAGCGCCATCGTCATGTCGGCCGTATCCTCGGTCAAGACCCCCGGCGTGTTGGTGACGATGATGCCGCGCGTGCGGGCAGCCTTCAGGTCGATATGGTTCACGCCCGCGCCGAAATTGGCGATCAGCTTCAATCGGGGCCCGGCGCGCGCGATCAGATCGGCATCGATCGCGTCGGTGACGGTCGGGACCAGCACGTCGCAATCCGCCACTGCCTCGGTCAGTTTCGCGCGGTCCCACTTCTCGTCGCTGCGGTTGAGGCGCGTGTCGAACAGCGCGGCCATCCGGTCCATGATCGGATCGGGCAGTTCGCGGGTGACGACCACCCTGGGGTTCAGGCAGCGGCGCGGATCGACCATGGCCAAGGGATTGGGCCAAGCCCGCCGGTCCGTCAACCGGCGATGCCATGCCAGCCGTCCCTCGCCACCCGTGCGAACAAGGTTGAAGCGCCCCCCCGCCTCGGCGTAGAGTCGGGGGCGGGGGCGAATTGAAGGAATTATGATGCGCAGGTCCATGTTCGGACTGGCTTTGATGGCGGTGTTCCTGTCCGCCGGACCGATCGCCCCGGCGATCGCCGCGCCCGAAAAGCGCGCCATGCCCTATTATGGCTCGATCGGCGCGTCGCTGGCGCGGATGCGGACCGGCCCGGCGCGCGCCTATCCCGCCAGCTGGACCTATCGCCGCCCCGATTTGCCGGTGAAGGTCGTCGCCGCGTTCAAGGAATGGCGCAAGGTGCAGGACCCCGACGGCACCGAGGGGTGGATGCTGGCGGTCCTGCTGCGCAACACCCGCACCGCGATCGTGCGCGGTACCGAACCGCTGCCGATGCGATCGGCCCCCAATGAGACCGCCAAGACGCTGTGGCGCGCCGCGCCGGGCGTGGTCGGGCGGATCAGCGAATGCAATGGCGGCTGGTGTCGGCTGGATGTGAAGGGGCAGGCGGGGTTCGTGCCGGTCGGGTCGATCTGGGGCGTCGAGCCGGGGGAGGTCGTTCCTTAGGGGCGGTCTCTGCGAGACACCTTGCCCTCCCCCATCCCCTCCCGCTTGCGGGAGGGGAGAGGCTTGGGGATGGCGCTGGACCCCGATCGCCGCGTGCCGTTTTCGGGACGCTGTGAAGGATTCGCTCGCTCGCTGCCAGGCACGCCCCTCCCGCAAGCGGGAGGGGATGGGGGAGGGCAGGCCGCGGGCGATGGTCTCGGTGAGACTCCTGCCCTTCTTCTCTTCCGCCCGCGACAGCGAGGCGAAAGCAGCCCTACATCAATTCCACCGCCATCGCGGTCGCCTCGCCACCACCGATGCACAATGACGCGACACCTCGCCGCGCACCCTGGGTTTCCAGCGCCGAGAGCAGCGTCGCCAGCACCCGCGCGCCGCTGGCGCCGATCGGATGGCCCAGCGCACAGGCGCCGCCATGGACGTTCAGCCGGTCGTGCGACAATCCCATGTCGTGCATCGCGATCATCGCGACGGCGGCAAAGGCCTCGTTGACCTCGTAGAGATCGGCATCGCCGGTCGACCAGCCCGCGCGTTCCAGCGCCTTGCGCATCGCAAAGACCGGCGCGGTGGTGAAGCGGGCGGGGGCATGGGCATGGGCGGCCTGCGCCACGACCCGCGCGATCGGGGTCAGGCCGAGCCGCTCCGCGACGCTCGCCCGCGTCATGACCAGCGCCGCCGCACCGTCCGAGATGGACGAGGCATTGGCCGCCGTGATCGTCCCGTCCTTGGAGAAAGCGGGCTTGAGCGTCGGGATCTTGGCGGCATCGCCCTTGGCGGGCTGTTCATCGCGCGCGACCTGTTCCTCGCCCTTGCGGGTCTTGACCGTGACCGGCACGATCTCGCGGTCGAACGCGCCCGAAGCCTGCGCCGCCTTGGCGCGTTCCAGCGAGGCGATGGCGAAATCATCCTGCGCCGCCCGCGTGAACTGATAATCCTGTGCGGCCTCCTCGGCGAAATGCCCCATCAGCCGCCCGCGCTCATAGGCGTCCTCCAGCCCGTCGAGGAACATATGGTCGTAGAGCGTGTCATGCCCGATCCGCGCGCCGCCGCGATGCTTGTGGCTGAGATAGGGGGCGTTCGTCATGCTCTCCATGCCGCCCGCGACGATCAGATCGGTCGAGCCCGCCGCCAGCGCCTCGGCCGCCATGATCGCGGCCTGCATCCCCGATCCGCACATCTTGTTGACCGTCGTCGCCTCGACCTGCTCGCCCAGTCCCGCGAAGATCGCCGCCTGCCGCGCGGGCGCCTGGCCGAGCCCGGCGGGAAGGACGCAGCCCATATGGATGCGCTCGATCGCCGAGGGATCGACGCCGGCACGCTCGACCGCGCCCTTGACGGCGGCGGCGCCCAGTTGCGTCGCGGACAGGCCCGACAGGCTGCCCTGGAACGACCCCATGGGGGTGCGGGCATAGGACAGGATGACGATGGGATCCGTCATGGCGGCATGCTCTCCGTGATCTGTGTTTTGCTGCGGCCTTACGCCTTTTGCCCGTGGCGTGCAAAGGGGCGGGCGGTTAGGGGCGGGCGTATGACGTTCGGGGCGGCATCGGGGCTTTGGGCCGGTATCTATGGGCTGGCGGGGGCGATCGCCGGGTCGTTCGTTGCGGCGCTGGTGCTGCGCTGGCTGGACGACCGGTCGGTGCTGCGCGGGCGATCGGCCTGTGACGGGTGCGGCGCGTCGCTGCGTCCTTGGGAACTGGTGCCGATCCTGAGCGCGCTGGCACTGCGCGGACGCTGCGCCCGGTGTGGGACGCGGATCGATCCGGTCCATTTCCGGATCGAATTGCTGGCCGCGCTGATCGGTGCGGCGGCGGGGTGGGTCGCCGGGCCGGATGGCTGGACCGGCGCGCTGTTCGGCTGGTCGCTGCTGGCGCTGGGCGCGCTGGACGCGATGGCGCTGTGGCTGCCCGATCGGTTGACCGCCTGGCTGGCGGGGGCGGGGCTGCTGACCGGGGCGTTGGGCTTTGCGCCGTCGCTGGGGGACCGGATCGTCGGCGGGCTGGCGGGGTTCGGGACGCTCTGGGCCATCGCCGCCTCGTATCGCCGCTGGCGGGGGCGTGAGGGGATGGGGGGCGGCGACCCCAAGCTGATGGGTGCGATCGGGCTGTGGCTGGGCTGGCGGATGCTGCCCGCCGTGCTGCTGGCGGCGTGCGTGATCGGGCTGGGCCATGTCGCGTTTCGCCGCCTGTCGGGCAAGCGGATCGCCGGGGACGATATGGTGCCGCTGGGGCTGTTGCTGGCCATCGCCGCTTACCCGAGCTGGCTGTTGATGATAGCATCGGCGCCATGATGTCGCCGCTCCTCGCCCTGGCGCTGATCCAAGCGCCGCCTGCCGCCCCGCCGGTGCTCGGCACCCTGCCGCGCCAGCAACTGCCCGAGCGCGGATGCGCCGCCTATCTGTGGACGGTGCAGGATCAGCGGCTGGTCGCCATGGCGGAGCCCGCCCGGCTGCGCATCCTGGTCGATGGGGCGATCCGCGACCTGCCCGCCGCCGAGGGAAGCGGGGCGGGTGCGCTGGGGTTCGCCGACAGCACCCGCTTTGCCGGGGGCGGATGGAGCGCCACCCTTTCGATGACCATCGCGCAGCGCGAAACGCTTCAGGACGGGGCGATCGTCTCCGACGCGACGCTGCGGATCGGGCGCGACGGACAGGATGAGATCGCGGTGCCGGTCGGCGGGCTGGTGGGATGTGCGCCCGCCGCGCGGTGAGAAGTGAACTGTAGGGGGAACTCCAACTGACCTTCCGGCGTTGACGGGATAGTGGGGGATCGATCCGAATGACGGAAGGCCCTGTCGGATAAAGGGGCTTTGAACGGCGTGGCGGGACGGATCGGCAGACATACCTGGCTTGCGTTCGCGCTGATCGCTCCACCGCTTTCCCTTCCCGCCCAGGCGCAATTGTCCAAGCCCGGCACCGCGCCCGCCCAGGGCCCCAGCCTGTCCGACGCACAGCGCCAGGGTGGCGACAATGCGACCGCCGGCGATCCGCAGGGCAATGCCCCGATCGTCCCCGATGCCGAGTTCAACGCCGCGCTGCCCCCCTTGAGCGGCGACATCAACGCACCGCTGGAATCCATGTCCTCGATGACCAAGGGCCAGCCCAAGGTCGAGGCGATCCCCGTGCCGCAGAGCGCGCCGCCGCTGCCTGCTGCGCAGACGGCGCAACCGCTGGCCACCGGCGACACCATCGGCCCGATCGCGCCCGAGGATCCGCAGCTGGCGCAACCGCTGACCCCGCTGACCGGCTTCGACTCCACCCCGCTCCAGACCGCCGCCGACATCAAGGGGACGCACTCCCCCGAAATCCGGTACGACATGGACGTGCGCGGGCTGGCCGAGCTGAAGCTGGAGGACGAGTTCCGGGGGCTGTCGGCGCTGCGCGAAGGCAAGGGCAAGGCGGCGAACGCGACCCAGGTCGCCGCCCGCGCGCGCGAGGACGAACAGCTGGCGATCCGGCTGATGAAGTCGCTCGGCTATTATGACGCGACCGCCGTCTCGACGCTGCAACGCGAAGCGGCGGGCGATGCCGAGGGAGAGGCGCAGGCGGGCCGGTTGAAGGTCGTGCTGACCGCGACGCCGGGGCGGCTCTATCGCCTGTCGTCGATCACGGTGAAGGCCGATCCCACGGTCCCGCCCGACCTGATCCGATCCAACCTGCCGCTCAAGGTCGGCGAGCCGATCGAGGCGGCCCGGATCCAGGGCGCGGAGGCCAATGTCAGCCTGGTCCTGCCGCAGCGCGGCTATCCCTTCGTCAAGGTCGGCGACCGCGACATATTGCTGGAGGATCAGGGGCCCGAGCCGGTGGGCGCCTATACGCTGCCGGTCGATACGGGGCCGCGATCCGCGTTCGGCAAGCTGACCACGGTCGGCGACCGGGTGTTCGATCTCGACCATCTGAACGTCTTCCCGCGCTTCGACGAAGGCCAGCTCTATGACTCGCGGCTGACCGACGATCTGCGCAACGCGCTGGTCGCGACGGGCCTGTTCAACGGTATCGCGGTGGAGCCCAAGCGGACCGGGCGGATGAACCCCGACGGGACCGAGCAGATCGACCTGCAGGTCACCCAGACCAAGGGGCCCGCGCGCACCCTGTCGGGCGAGGGCGGCTATTCGACCGGGCAGGGCGTCCGGTTGCAGGGCAGCTTCACCAACCGCAACGCCTTCAAGCCCGAGGGGGCGATCATCGCCTCGGTCATCGCGGGCACGCAGGAACAGGGGCTGAGCGGCACCTTCCGCCGTTCCAATGCCGGGCGGCGCGACCGGACCTTCCAGGTCATCGGCTCGGCCAGCCACCAGAATTACGACGCCTTCGACGCGTTCATCGGCACGGTGGCGTTCCGCTGGAGCCATGACTCGACGCCGATCTGGCAGAAGAAATTCACCTATGCCTATGGCGGCGAGCTGACCGGCACCAACGAAAGCGTCTATGACTTCGCCCGCGGCGAGCGGCGGCGCGCGACCTATGGCATCGCGGCCATCCCGGCGCAGGCGGTGTTCGACCAGTCCAACGACCTGCTCAACCCGACGCGCGGCTATCGCCTGAAACTGAACCTCAGCCCCGAAACCTCGGTGCGCGGCGCGGTGCGGCCCTATGTCCGGACGATGGTCGAGGGGACCTTCTACTATCCCTTCAACGACAGCCTGGTGCTGGCGGGACGGGCGCGGGCGGGCGCGATCTTCGGGATCGAGCGCGACGATCTGGCCCCGTCGCGGCGCTATTATGGCGGCGGCGGCGGCTCGGTGCGCGGCTATGGCTTCCAGCGGCTCGGGCCGTTCGATCCGCAGGGCAATCCGGTCGGCGGGCGCAGCCTGAACGAATTCTCGCTGGAGGCGCGCTACCGCTTCGGCAATTTCGGCATCGTGCCGTTCGTCGATGCGGGCAACAGCTATGAAAGCACCTTGCCGACGGGCAAGGACCTGCGCTTCGGCGCGGGCATAGGCGGGCGCTTCTACACCAATTTCGGGCCGTTGCGCGTCGATGTCGCGACCCCGCTGAACCCGCGTCCGGGCGACGGCAAGGTCGCGCTGTATATCTCGATCGGACAGGCCTTCTGATGGCGGACGAACAGACCATGGTGCCTGAGCCCGCGACCGAAACCGTCGTCGTGCGCCGCCCGCTCTGGCAGCGTGTGCTGAAATGGATCGGCTTCACGATCCTGGGCCTGATCCTGCTGGTCGGGGCGATCCTGCTGGGCATCAACACCGATCCCGGCCGCCGCTTCGTCGCGGACCAGCTGGGCGGCTATACCACCGCCTCGGGCCTGAACATCCGCGTCGGACGGATCGAGGGGTCGCTCTACGGCCGGATGAACCTGATCGACCTGCGGGTCAGCGATCCCAAGGGCGTGTTCTTGTCCAGCCCCAAGCTGGCGGTCGACTGGCGTCCGTTCGCCTATACGCGCAACCATGTCGATGTCCGCTCGCTGAGCGCCGATCTGGTCACGCTGGCGCGCAAGCCCGAGCTGAAGCCGACGCCCAGCGACCCCAATGCGCCGCTGCTCCCCGATCTCGACATCGATGTGAACCGCCTGACCATCAAGCGCTTCGTCCTGGGTGCGCCGGTGACCGGGCAGCGTCATATCCTGGCGATCGACGGCAAGGTGCATATCGCCGACCGCCGCGCGCAGGTGACGGCCAGCGCCGATGCGCTGCGCGGACCCGGCATCGCGGGCGGCGACCGGTTGCGGCTGGTGCTCGACGCGGTGCCCGATGCCGACCGGCTGGCGGTCGACGTCAAGCTGACCGCGCCGACCGGCGGCGTGGTCGCGTCGATGGCGGGGCTGAAGGCGCCGCTGACGCTGTCGGTCGACGGGCGTGGCGGCTGGAAGGCATGGCAGGGCCGCGCCATCGCGACGTTGGGCGGCGGCGAGCTGGCCAATCTGAACGCCACCGCGCGCGACGGGCATATCGAGGTGCGCGGTGTGACGCGGCCCGGCCTGTATCTGGAAGGGCCGGTCGAACGGCTGACCGCGCCCGCGCTCCAGGTCGCGATCGACACTACGCTGAACGAACGCCGCGCCGACACGCGGATGAAGCTGCGCTCCTCGGCGCTGCTGGTCGATGCGGGCGGTCTGATTGATCTGGCGAACAGCCAGTTCGGCAATTTTGCGGTCGACGCCAAGCTGCTGACGCCGGGAGCCATCGCACCCAACCTGACGGGGCGCGACGTGCTGGCGCGCGTGGTGCTGAACGGCGCGTTCGCGACGCCGACGGTGGATTACAAGGTCCGCGCGGCGGCGCTCGGTTTCGGCGAAACCTCGGTCCAGAACCTCTATGCCGAGGGGCTGGCCAAGGTGAATGCCGACCGCATCCTGGTGCCGGTCAAGGCGCGGGCGAAGCGGATCGCGGGGCTGAACGCGGCGGTCGGCGGGCTGACCAACAATGTCGCGATCGAGGGCGATTTCGCGATCGCCATGCCCAATATCCTGTCGGACAATCTGCGCATCCGCTCCGACAATATCGACGCGACGGCGGTCGTCGTCGCGAACCTGTCGACCGGGCGCTATACCGGCGCGCTGAAGGGCCGGGTGAACAATTACCGGGTCGAGAGCATCGGCATCATCAACCTGACCACCGACGCCAATCTGGTGGCGACGCCGGGCGGGTTCGGGATGAAGGGCCGCGTGGTCGCGCGCACCTCGCAGATCTTCAACGAGGGCGCGCGCAACTTCCTGGGCGGCAACGCCGTCGTCCGCGCCGATGTGGAGTATAGCCCGCAGGGGATCGTGACCTTCAGCCGCCTGAGGCTGGCCGCGCCGCAGTTCCGCGTGACGCGAGGCAGCGGTCGCTACAATCCCGCAAACGGCGCGCTGGCGGTGGAGGCGGATGCCTATTCCAACCAATATGGCCCGCTGACCGCGCGCGTGACGGGGTCGCAGACCAACCCGGTCATCGTGCTGCGCGCGGCCCGGCCGGGGGTCGGCGTGGGGCTGGCCAATCTCCAGGCGCGGATCGTCGGGCGGAACGGCGCCTATGCGGTCAACGCCAGCGGCGACACCAATTACGGCCCCTTCACCGCCAATGTGCTGGTCAGCACCGGGCGACAACTGGCGATCGACATTCGCAGCCTGGTCTTTGCCGGGATCAACGCCACCGGCCGCGTCGTCCAGACGGCGGCGGGACCGTTCGCGGGCGCGTTGCAGTTCGCGGGCCAGGGGATCAACGGCCGCGTCCAGCTGGCCGATCAGGGCGGCAACCAGCGCGCCGACATCGCCGCGCGCGCCTATAATGCCCGCGTGCCGGGCATGGTCGACTTCACCATCGGCCGCGCCATCGTCAATGCCAGCATCGTCATGCTGCCCAAGGCGCCGCAGATCGTCGCCGACGCGCAGCTGGCCGACACCCGTTATGGCGAGGTCGTCATCCAGTCGGCGCGCGCCAAGGTGAACTACACCGGCGGGCGCGGTACGGCGCAGGCGGTGCTGACCGGATCGTCGAGCATTCCGTTCAACGTCGCGCTCAATGCGCGGCTGGCGCCCAACGACTATCTGGTGGCGGCCAAGGGGCAGGCCAACGGCATCGGCTTCCGGACCACCAATCCGGCGCGCATCCGGCAGGAGCAGGGGGCTTGGCGTCTGGCGCCGACCCGGATCAATTTCGATCAGGGATCGGTGCTGATGGCGGGTTCCTATGGCAAGGGGCTGAACGTCCAGACGCGGCTGGACAAGCTCCAGCTTTCGATCCTCGACGCCTTCATCCCCAATCTGGGCATTTCGGGTCAGGCGAGCGGTGCGCTGGATTTCACCCAGGCGCAGGGCAGCAGCTTCCCCGCAGCCGAGGCCCGGCTGACCATCAACAACTTCCGGCGCACCGGCCTGTCGGCGGTGTCGGAGGCGGTGGACATCGTCTTTGCCGGACGGCTCGTGTCCGATGGCGGCGAGGCGCGCGCGCTGATCCGGCGCGGGCAGATGGTCGTCGGCCGGATGGTCGCGAACCTGCGTCCGCTGCCGCCGGGCAATGGCGGCTGGGTCAACCGGCTGATGCAGGCGCCGCTGTCCGGTGGCCTGCGCTATAACGGCCCGTCCTCGGTGCTGTTCTCCTTCGCGGCGCTGCCCAACCAGCAGTTGAGCGGACCGATCGCGATCGCCGCCGATTTCGGCGGGCGGGTGTCGGCGCCGCAGCTCAACGGCCTGATCCGCGCCGACAACCTGACCTATGACAATGAGGCGTACGGCACGCGGCTGAACAACATGCAGCTGGCGGGACGCTTCAACAACGACCGTCTGGAGATCACCCGGATGCAGGCCAAGGCGGGTGAGGGCAGCATCCAGGCGCAGGGCACGATCGGGCTGGCGGCGGACAGCGGCTATCCCATCGACATCCGCGCGAGGCTCAACAATGCGCGGCTGGCCGACAGCGATGCGCTGGCCGCGACGACCAGCGGCACGATCCGGCTGACCCATGGCCGCGACGGCGGACTGATCCAGGGCGACCTGACCGTGCCCAATGCGCGCTATCAGATCATCCGCCAGGGCCAGGCCGAGGTGCCCGAGCTGACCGGCGTGCGCCGTCGCAGCGAGATCCGCACCCCGCGTCCGACCGACCGGCCCGCGCCCACCCCGCCGCCGGGGCTGTTCCGCCTCGACCTGCGGGTCCATGCCGACAACCAGCTGTTCGTCTCGGGCATGGGGCTGGAATCGGAATGGGAGATGGACCTGCGCATCGGCGGCACCAGCGCGGCGCCGACGATCAATGGCGGGCTCGATCTGGTGCGCGGCACGTACAGCTTTGCCGGCAAGCGGTTCGAGGTGAATCGCGGCACGATCCGCTTCCGCGGCGGCGCGCTGACCGATCCGGACATCAATATCCAGGCGACGACGACCACCGACGGCATCACCGCGGTCATCAACGTCACCGGCACCGGCCAGCGTCCGCAGATCAGCTTCACCTCGACGCCGACCCTGCCGCAGGACGAGGTGCTCAGCCGGTTGCTGTTCGGCACCCACCCCGAGAATCTGTCCGCGACCGAGGCGATCCAGCTGGCCGCCGCGCTCAACTCGCTGCGCGGATCGGGCGGCGGTGGGCTCAATCCGCTGGGCAAGTTGCGCTCGGCGGTCGGCTTCGACCGGCTGCGCGTGCTGGGCGCCGACGAGGCGACCGGCCGGGGGACCAGCCTGGCGGCGGGCAAATATCTGACCGACAATATCTATGTGGAGATCGTCACCGATGCGCGCGGCTTCACCGCCACCCAGTTGCAGATCGCGCTGACCCGCACGCTCAGCCTGTTGACCCAAACCGGCTCGTTCGGCGGATCGGCGGCCAGCCTGCGCTATTCGCGCGATTTCTGATGGATTGCGAAACCCCGCCGGGACCGCCCGGCGGGGTTTCATCGAAGTGAAACATCCGGCAGGATGGGGCCATGACCCCGGACCGCCTTGCCGCCGATGCGACCGCCATCCTTGCCGATCTGATCGCGATCGACACCACCTCGCGCGAGTCCAATCTGGACCTGATCGCCTATGTCGAGCGGCATCTGGCGGGGTTCGGGGCGACCGGGCGGCGGGTCTTCAACGACGAGGGGACCAAGGCCAATCTCTATGCCAGCATCGGCCCGGCGGAGCCCGGCGGCGTCGTCCTGTCGGGGCATAGCGATGTGGTGCCGGTCGACGGCCAGCCCTGGACCAGCGACCCGTGGCGGCTGACCCGGCGCGGCGACCGGCTGTTCGGGCGTGGCACCTGCGACATGAAGGGGTTTCTGGCGCTGTCGCTGGCGATCGCGCCGCATGTCGCCGGGGGGCGGATGGTCCGCCCGCTGCACCTGGCGATTTCCTATGACGAGGAGGTCGGCTGCCTCGGCGCGCCGTCGATGATCGCCGAGATCGCGCGCGAGCTTCCTTCGCCGGCGGCGGTGGTGGTGGGCGAGCCGACCGACATGGTGGTGGTCAGCGGTCACAAGGGCATCGCGACCTGGACCGTGACCGTCACCGGGCATGAGGCGCATTCCAGCCTGATCCATCTGGGCGCGTCGGCCAACATGGTCGCGGTGCGCCTGATGCAGGAGCTGGCCGATCTGGCCGACCGGCTGGCGGGCGAGGGCGATCCGCACGGCCCCTTTTGTCCGCACCATGCCACGTTGACCATCGGACAGATGGCGGGCGGCACGGCGGTCAACATCCTGGCGCGAGAATGCCGGTTCGCCTTCGATCTCCGCACGCTGCCGGGGCAGGAGCCGGAGGCGTTGCTCGCGCCCTTCTTCGCGGCCTGCGCCGACGCCGATGCCGCGCTTCGTGCCCGTTTTCCCGAGGCCGGGGTGCGTGTCGAGCGGCGCTCGCGCACGCCGTCCTTCGCGCCCGAGGCGGACGGAGCGGCCGAACGGCTGGCGCGGCGATGGGCGGGGGACAATGGTCCGGCCCGTGCGGTGCCCTATGCCGCGGAGGCGGGGCAGTTTCAGGGGGCGGGATTTTCGACCGTGATCTGCGGACCGGGCTCGATCGCGCAGGCGCATCAGCCGGACGAATATATCGAGGTCGCGCAGATGGAGCGCGGGGCCGCCTTCATGCTGCGGCTGGCGGACGATCTGCTCGGCTAGACCGGCCGATATGCGCCCTGAAGCGAGCGGATGCCGCGCATCCAACCCGCTTCAGGGGCGGATATGATTACCAGGGGCGAATCTGTTCGCCGTAGATCAGCGCGAGAATGAAGTTCAGCATGGGTACCTCCCTAAGAGCGCCCCTTTTGTTGGCGCGGCGCCATGGTTAATACGCTGTTAACCATGGCGCAATGGCGTTGCGACGAATTGCCAAGCGATTGAGATCCCCACGCAAAGGCGGTTAACACCTTGTTTAAGGATCGCCCCTAGACCCAGGGGCGTGAGTAAAGGATTGTCCCGAACCCCACCCGGTGACGCTATGTGCCTCACCCCCGACGGCCATCCGGCGGACGATCGCGATTCGCCCTGGCAGTTCCTGGTCCTGATCGGCCTGAGCAACTTCAACGCGCTGCGCCGTCGCCTGGGGCGCGCGGGAAGCGCCACGCTGATCGAGGCGATCGCGGACCGGATCGCCCGGTGCATTCCCGATGCCGTCGCCCGCCCGTCCGGCCCCTCGCAGGTCGAGGTCATGCTGCACGCCCCCGCTCGCGTCGGGTTGGATGCCTATCTTGCGACCTTGAGCGAGGTGCTGGTCCACCCCTTTGCGCTGGGCGACGCGTCCTGCCGCATCAAGCCCATGCTGGGCGTCGCGGCCGCACGGATGCCGCATGACGATGATATCCGCCTGCTGGAAGAGGCCGAACAGGCGCTCGCCGAATCGCAAGTCGAGGGGCGGACCGTCATCCGCGACATGGCGACGCGGACCGACCGGCTCGACCGGCTCACGCTGGCGCAGGAGCTGAGCGAGGCGATCGAGCAGGATGCGCTGTTCATCGAATATCAGCCCAAGGTCCATGTCCGCCAGCAACGCGTGTCGAGCCTGGAGGCGCTGCTGCGCTGGCGTCACGGCACGCACGGCCTGATCTCGCCGGTCGAGTTCATTCCGGTGGCCGAGGAGTCGCGGATCATCGCGCCGCTGACCCTGTGGGTTCTGCGCCGGGTCATCGCCGACCAGCGGCGTCTGGCGACGCTGGGCCATGCGCAGCGCATCTTCATCAACATCTCGGGCATGTTGCTGGGCGACCAGGATTTCGTGCGCGAAGCCTGTGCGATCGTCATCGACAGCGGCGCCAGCATCGGGTTCGAGATCACCGAAACCTCGGTCATCCGCGATCCCGACAGCGCGATCGCCAATCTCCGCGCGTTCGCCGCCATGGGCATCGCGGTCGCGATCGACGATTATGGCGCTGGCCTGTCCTCGCTATCCTATCTCAAGCAGCTGCCGGCCTGCGAGCTGAAGATCGACAAGCTGTTCATCACCCAGCTGACCAGTTCGCACCGCGATCCGCTGATCGTCCGCTCGACCATCGACCTGGCGCATGCGCTGGAGATGGAAGTGGTCGCCGAAGGGGTGGAGACGCCCGCGACGCTCGCGCTGCTCAGCGTGATGGGATGCGACATGGTGCAAGGTTATCTGATGAGCCGCCCGATCGCGCTCGACGCGCTGATCCCGTTCCTCGACGCCCAGGCGCATCAGGCGACGGTGGCGCCGTCGCCGCCCATGCCCTTTGCCCGGCTCGCTACCCGTGCGCGTGCTTAGGGTCCTGCTGGTCGCCGCGGCCCTTCTGGTGGCGGTGGTAGAGGCGAAGGGGCAGGGGGCGGCGGTCACGCCATGGCCGCCGGGCTTCGCCCATGCGATCGACGCGGCCAGGGCCGAGATGCTGCGCGACCCGGCCCAGGCCATGGACCAGGCCGAGCGCGCGCGGGACCAGGCGCAGGCCATGGCGCAGGGCGATCGCCGCCTGGTCGCGCTGGCGACGGCGGACTGGCTGCGCGGCGAGAGCATGATCCGGCTGGGGCGCGGGCAGGACGCCTATCCGATCATTGCGCGCGCGCTGACGACCGCGCGGCGGCTGGCGCCGCGATCCGATCTGTTCGGCAATCTCCTTTTGTCCAGGGGTGGGCTGGACCGCGACCGGGGCGATATCGCCGACGCGCTCAAGGCCTATCAGGTCGCGCACCGGGTCTTCCAATATCTGGACGACACGCGCGGACAGGCCCGCGCGCTCGTCCAGATTGCGGGCCTGTACAGCGACGGCAAGGACCTGACCTCGGCGCTGCGCTATCTGGAGCAGGCGCGGACCGCCTATCGCGGCGACGATGCGCTACGGCTGGCGATCCTCAACAACCGCGCGCTGACGCTGGTCGAGCTGACGCGGTTCGACGATGCGCTGGCGCAGCTGCGCGAAGCGCGTCGTCTGGCCGAGGCGATGCACAGCCCAGGCCTCCAGGCGCTGATCTGGCGCAACATCGCCCGCGCCCGGCTGGAGGCGGGGCGGATCGCCGAGGGGCAGGCGGCGCTCGCCAGCGCGACCAGGGCGGATCCGCAGGCCGGCGAGGAGGATCGTCGCGCGCTGGACAGCATCGCGGCGCAGGCGGCGTTCCAGCGCGGCGATCTGGCGGGGGCGACGCGGCTGATCGATCGGAGCTTTGCGGGTGTCGATCCGAGCGGGACGCCGATGACGCAGCGCGACGCGCATCAGAGCGCCTATCGCATCTATGCCGCCGCCGGGCGGACCGCCGATGCGCTGCGCCATCTCCAGGCGCTCAAACGCATCGATGACGAGGCGACGCGGCTGGCGACCTCGACCAGCTTGGCGCTGATGGGCGCGCGGTTCGACTTCGCCAATCAGGAACTGCGGATCGCGCGGATGAAGGCCGCCGACCTGCAACGCAACATCGCCTTCGAGCGGGAGCAGTTGCGGACCGAGCGGCTGATCCTGATCGGGTCAGTCGCCGGGATCGTCGTCGTGCTCGCGCTGCTCGGCATCTGGCTGGTCACGCTGGGGCGCAGCCGCAACCGTATCCGCGCGGCGCATGGTGACCTGGCGATCACCAACGACCGGCTGGAAAAGGCGCTGGCGGTCAAGACCGAGTTCCTGGCGACCACCAGCCATGAGATCCGCACGCCGCTGAACGGCATATTGGGGATGACGCAGGTCATGCTGGCCGACCGGGCGCTGGCGCGCGACCAGCGCGAGCGGGTCGAGGTGATGCATGGCGCCGGGCTGACCATGCGCGCGCTGGTCGACGACCTGCTGGACGTCGCCAAGATCGAACATGGCGGCCTGACGCTGGAAAAGGCGCCGTTCGATCTGGTCGCGACGATCCGCGACGCCTCGCGACTATGGGAGGATCAGGCGGCGGCCAAGGGGCTGGGCTTCGCGCTCGATTTGGCGGACTGTCCGCACAGGGTGGAGGGGGATTCGGCGCGGATTCGCCAGATCGTCTTCAACCTTTTGTCCAACGCGCTGAAGTTCACCCCCTCCGGCCGCGTCGACCTGACGGCGCGGCGCAGCGGCCAGGGTGTCGAGGTCCAGGTCCGCGATACCGGCATCGGCATCGCCGCGGACACGCTGGAGGATATATTCGAGGCGTTTCGCCAGGCCGATGCCAGCACGACGCGCCAGTTCGGCGGCACCGGGCTGGGGCTTGCCATCTGTCGGCGGCTGGCGCGCGCGATGGGTGGCGACGTGACCGTCGAGAGCGAGCCGGGGCGCGGCACCCGCTTCACCCTGACCCTGCCGCTGACCGAGCTGGCGGCGGTGCCGCAGGAGGAGGGCGAACGCCCGCATCTGCTGCTCGTCGACCGCAACCCCATTCGCCGCGCCATGTTGGCCAAGCTGTCCGCGTCGCAGGCCGCCATCGTCTTTGCCGCCGACGTCGCGGAGGCGGTGGTCCGGCTGGGCGAGGGGGGCATCACCCATGTCCTGATCGACGACAGCGCGATCGACAGGGACGGTGTGGCCGCCGCGATCGCCGCGATCCGGGGCGCTGCTCCGGCGAACCTCCCGCTTCATCTCTTGTGGCCGAAAACGGAGTCGTTGGCAGGGAACGATTTTACCGAACGTGACTTGATCAGGGTTATCGCCAAACCGATCTCCGGGGGAGAGGTGATGCGCATGTTGTTCGGCACCTCATCGCAAACCGCTCCGTCGCCTCTTGTAACGCAAGCGGCATGATCGTTAGGGCGGACCCCATGACCTTGAGCATCAACGCATTCGGGCTCGACGTGGCAAAAGGACGCGGATGAACGTTCTTTTCATCGAGGATGACCGCATGAACCGCCGGGTCGTGCGCGACATGCTGGACGTCGCGGGCGCTACCATGGCCGAGGCCGAGAGCGCGGAAATCGGCCTGGAGATGATCGACCGCGACACCTATCACATGATCCTGATTGATCTGCGGATGCCCGGCATGGACGGCATCACCGCGATCCGCCACATCCGCGCGCGCGGCGACGACAAGGCGGAACTGCCGATCATCGTCGTCACCGCCGACAGCGGCGTCGACCTGCGCGAACGTTGCATGACGGCGGGCGCGGACGATGTGATCGTCAAGCCCGTCGCGATGGACCAATTGTTCGAGGCGATCGGCCGCATCCTGGCGGGGGATCGCGGCGGGGCCATGATTTCCTAACGCCGATCGACATTCATCGCTGCCTTTCCTTCCCTCGCCCCTCGCAGAGGGGAGAGGGTTGCGCAGACTTGGTCTTTGCGAAAGCAAAGGCCTAGTCGAAGCTGGGTGAGGGGTGGGCGCTCGCTTGGCGAGCGCGCGAGCCCTTGGGCTCGCTCAACCCCTCACCCAAGCTGCGCTAGCCAGCAGGCTGGCAAGCTTCGCTAACCCTCTCCCCTGTCCAGGGGAGAGGGGAAGAAAAATGTCGATCCGACCTGGCTTATTCGGCCGGGGGCTTGGCCTTCAGCGCATCGGCCAGCGATGCGGTCGCGCTGCCCCGCTTGGCGGGTACGGGCTGCGACGGATCGGGGGCCCAGCCGGTCAGGAAGATCAGGCTGAACTGCTCGCTGGTTCGGCCGTCCTCGTCGGCCATGTCGGCAAAGGCGGCGGCGGCAGAGGCCAGGGCGGTCCGCCCGATCGGCCGCCGCTCGGCCAGCAGGTTGCTTGCCGCCATGCCGCGCAGATCGCCCAGCAGCCGCCCGAAATCGCGGTAGCGCACCTCCAGCGTCTCGATATCCGCGACCGGCAAGGTGAACCCGGCGCGCATCAGCAGATCGCCCGCCGAGCGGACATCGACCTGCGGGTGGAGCCGCGCCACCGGCCGCTCCGCCTCCGCCACGCGCAGCGCCGCGCGAAGCCGGGGCAGCGAGCCGCCGCCGACAAACGCCCCCAGGAACAGCCCGTCGGGGCGCAGCACCCGCCGGATCAGCGTCAGCACGCCGGGCAGATCGTCGATCTGGTCGAGCACGCCCGCGCTGACCACCAGGTCGAAGCTGCGATCGGCGAAGGGCAGCCGATCCTCGTCCGCCTGCACGCCCCCCGCCGCGCGGGCAAAGGCGAAACCGGGGTCCAGCCGCGCCACATGCGCGCCCGGCGGAACGGGAAAGCCCCCGTCGAAACAGCCCAGGTCCAGAACGTCGCGGAACGGCCGCGTCACCGCATCCAGCCGCTCCGCCAGCCCGTCGAGCATCGCGGCGCGCAGAAAGTCGTGCGCGGCATAATCGGGCTGGGCGCGGTCGCGGCGGTGGCGGCGGGCGCTACGGTCGAAGATGGTGGTGGGGGTCACGGTCGCGCTTGTGCGCGCTCAACCGATCGGGGACAAGTCGGATCATGGGGCGGGGGACATGACGCGGCCGGGATTTGCGGCGGGGCGGGCGGCGTACAGGCTGGCCGGCTCGCTGGTCCGCCGCGTCGCCGATTGGGCCTTGCCGCCGCGCTGTCCCGGCTGCGGCGAGCCGGTCGAGGCGGATCATCGCTTCTGCGCGGGCTGCTGGGGCCAGTTGCGCTTTCTGGATGATATGGGATGCGCGAGTTGCGGGCTGCCGATCGTGCCGGAAGCGGGGCGGGAGGCGCGCTGTGCGACGTGCTTCGCCTCGCCACCGGTCCATGCGGGGATCCATGCGGCGGTCGCCTATGGCCCGATCGCCCGCGAATTGCCGATCCGGCTGAAACATGGCGGGCGGATCGGCGTGGCCGAGACGATGGCCGGGCCGATGGCGCGGCGGATGCCGGAAGGGGCCGAGCTGCTGGTGCCGGTGCCGCTGCATCGCTGGCGGCTGTGGCGGCGCGGCTTCAACCAGGCGGTATTGATCGGCGCCAGCCTGTCGCGGCGGACGGGCGTGCCGATGCTGCGCGACGGGCTGGTGCGGGTCAGGGCGACCCCGTTGCTGCGCGGCCTGTCACCCCGGCAGCGGCGGGCGGCGATGGCCTCGGCCTTTCGCGTGCCCGATCCGGCGCGGGTCGCGGGGCGGCGGGTGGTGCTGGTCGACGATGTCTATACCACCGGCGCGACGACGGGGGCGTGCGTCCGCGCGCTGCTGGCGGCGGGGGCGGCTTCGGTGGCGATCCTGTGCTGGGCGCGGGTGGTCGAGGGGGCGGACGATTGACAATAGGGCCCGCGCGCCACACCTGAGGGGGATGGCAAAGGTCGAAATCTACACCAAGGCGTTCTGCCCCTATTGCACCCGGGCCAAGGCGCTGCTCGCCTCCAAGGGCGTCGAGCCCCAGGAATATGACATCACCATGGGCGGGCCGCAGCGCGCCGAGATGATCGAGCGCGCAGGGGGGCGGACCACCGTGCCGCAGGTCTTCATCGACGGCCAGCATATCGGCGGATCGGACGATCTGGCCGCGCTCGACAAGCGGGGAGGGCTCGACCCGCTGCTGTCGGCATGACCGACATCGCCGTCCTGCAGATGACGGCAGGGATCGACCCCGCCGCCAATGCGGCCGTGCTGGAACAGGCGATCGCCGAGGCGGCGGCGCGCGGCTGCACCATGGTGTTCACCCCCGAAATGTCCGGGCTGATCGACCGCGACCGTGCGCGGGCGGCCGGGCATCTGGTGGTCGAGGCGGACGATCCGGTGCTGGCGCGCGTCCGGGCAGCGGCGGCGGCGCATGGGCTTTGGGTCCATCTGGGTTCGCTGGCGGTGCGCGGAGCGGACGGGCGGCTCGCCAATCGCGGCTATGTCATCGACGATGCGGGCGCGATCCGGGCCCGCTACGACAAGATGCATCTGTTCGACGTCGACCTGCCCAGCGGCGAGAGCTGGCGCGAATCCGCCTCCTACGCGCCCGGCGAGCAGGCGGTGGTGGTCGACACGCCGGTCGGGCGGCTGGGCCTCGCCATCTGCTACGACCTGCGCTTCCCCGCGCTGTTCGCCGCGCTGACCGAGGCGGGGGCGACGATCCTGTCGGTGCCCGCCGCCTTCACCCGGCCGACCGGCGCGGCGCACTGGCATGTGCTGTTGCGCGCGCGGGCGATCGAGGCGGGCGTGCATCTGGTCGCCGCCGCGCAGACCGGCAAGCATCAGGACGGCCGCGCGACCTATGGCCATTCGCTGGTCGTCGGGCCCTGGGGCGAGGTGCTGCTCGACATGGGCGAGGCGGCGGGGCTGGGCGTGGCTGCGATCGACCCCGCGCAGGTAGAGGCGGTGCGCGCGCGGCTGCCCGCCATCCGCCATCGTCGTGCCATTCCGCCGGTGGCCGGGGCATGATCGTCTTCGACCTGCGCTGCGGCCAGGCGCATGTGTTCGAGGCGTGGTTCGCCTCGTCCGGCGCCTATGCCGAACAGCGCGAAAGCGGGCGGATCGAATGCCCGATATGCGGTGACCGCGACATCGAAAAGGCGGTGATGGCGCCGCAGATCGCGGCCAAGGGCAATAGCCGCCCCGACGCCCCGTCGCCCGAGGCGATCAAGGCCGCGCTCCGCCATCTGGCCGGAGAACAGGCCAGGATGCTGGAGAAGTCGACCTGGGTCGGCACCGCCTTTGCCGACCGGGCCCGTGCGATGCATGACGGCGAGGCGCCCGTCGCCCAGATACATGGCCAGGCCAGCCTTGCCGAGGCCAAGGCGCTGGTCGAGGAGGGCGTGCCCGTCGCGCCCTTGCCCTTCCCGGTGCTGCCGCCCAAGCTGACCAACTGACCGGCGCGCATGGGGCGCGGCAAACGCTCTGGACCGGACCCCGCGTCCCCTGTATCACCGCGCCCGCATGGGGCCCCGTAGCTCAGCAGGATAGAGCATCAGATTCCTAATCTGAGGGCCACTGGTTCGAATCCAGTCGGGGTCACCATGTCAGATTTTCCAATGCCTTGGCCATCCCTGCCGGGCATGGAAAAGAGCCGCAACCGGGGGCTGCGGCTCCGCTGCCGGACAGGCCGACCGGCTTATTTCTGCTTCTTGGCCTTCTTGGCATAATGATGGTGCGCCAGCGCGCAGCCCGCCGCTGCCCCGGCGACGCCATGCCCCTTTCCGACCATATGGCCCGCGACACCGCCCGCCACCGCGCCGCGGATACAGCCCTTGGCATAGACCGGGCTGGCGAGCAGCGTGGCACCGGCAAGGGCGATTAGGGCGATCCGCATGACATCCTCCTGGGTTATTCGATCGCCTTCCAAGTATCGGGACCGATCGCCTGTTCCATGACAAATATGTCAGGGCGGTGCCGGGGACATGGCGGGGAACATCGCGGCGGCTTGATCGATCGGGGATCGGTGGAGAATGGACCCGATATGACCGAACCCTTGAACGCGGCCGCCCATGTCATTCAACTGGCGCTGACGCCGATCTTTCTGCTGACCGCCGTGGGATCGTTGCTCAACGTGTTCGCCACCCGGCTGGGGCGGATCAGCGACCGGATCCAGGCGCTCAAGCGCGACGGACGGGCCAAGAGCTTCGAGATGCGCCGGTTGCGCCTGCGCTCGAAGATCCTCGACATCGCGGTCACGATGACGGCGGCGGCGGGCGCGATGACCTGTTGCTCGGCAATCACGCTGTTCCTGGGGACGCTGCGCGAATCGGGTCATGCCTCCCTGCTGTTCTTCTTCTTTGGCGGCGGCCTGCTGTTCGCGGTGGCGGGGCTCGCCTGTTTCGTCGGCGAGATCACGATCGCCGGACGGGCCCTGCGCGACGAGAACGACAGCCAGTGACCGGCGTTCGGGAGAGCCGCGCGAGCGATCACGCCGTGCGGCCGATCGCCTCACCCGCACGGATGGCCTGTCCCTCCGTCAGCGTGTCGAGCAATCGCATGCCCCGAGGCAGGAACAGGATGATGGTCGAGCCATGCTCGAACCAGCCCATCTCCTCGCCCCTGCCGATCCGCGCGGTGCAGGCGCGGCGGCCGGGGCCATGCTCGCGCAGGGTGCGTTCGGTGTCGAGGCAATGGAGCCGGATGCTCGCCACCAGGATCGCCGCGACCGGCACGATCAGCAGCGGCTGGCCCGACACCAGGGTCCGCGCCTCGATCACCGCGCGTTCGTTGCGACAGAAGAGCCGCTCGACCCGCCGGAGCGCGATCGGGTTGACGTTCCAGCAATCGCCCGAGAGATAGGTCACGCCCTCGACCGCAATGTCGGTCGGCGCGTGGAAACGGTGATACATGCCCGCCGTCAGCCGCAATGTGACGAACGATCCGTTGCGGAACCGCTCGACCAGTTCGGGGGCGGGGATCAGGTCGCCCAGCCGATAGGGAAAGCCCTTTACCTGATAGAGTCGATCGTCCGCGATTTCGCCATGCGCGCCGACCAGCGCGTCGCAGGGGGATGCGATCGCATCGGGATCGCCGTCGAACGGGCGGGCGCCGTCGCGCAAGGGACGGACGAAGCCGTCGCGCAACGACCGGAACCGCGTCGTCCGCGCGTCCGACAGGTCCACGCCCGCGAAGAATTTCCACAGGGCCAGGCAGGGCCGGGCGATCAGCGGATGCTCGATCCGTGCGATTCGGCCGACCAGCTTGGTCGCGAACCGGCGCGGCAGGCGGTTGGTGACGAGGAAATTGATGTCCTCGTTCAGAAAGAACCGCATGATGGGTCCGCGCATTGTCATGCCTCCGTCATGGGCACGCGGTCAAAGGCCGCATGAACCCGATTCTCACTGGCCTGATGGCCGTCTCCGCCGGTGCGGTCGCCCTGACGAAAGGGCATCGCCGCCTGACCCTGTCGCGCGCCAAGCATCCCGGACTGGGCGGCCATGTCCGCATGGCCAAGCGGATCGCGGGGCAGATCCCGTTCTACAGCTATGGCGAGGATCGCGTCTTCCGGGTCGATGGCGCCCCCGATGCGGTGGTCGGGCAGCGGCGCGCAGGCTTTGAGCGGCTGGGCGCCTTGTTCGCGCAGCGTTATGCGCAGACGCTGGCGCTGACCCGCGAGACGCGGCCCGGCCTGTCCGACCTGCAATTCACCGGCGCGTACCGCGTGCCGTTCCAGTTTCGCGAGAAGGTCCGCACGACGCTGGCGACCGGGGCCTTCTACCAGCGGTCGGAGGGGCCGATCCTGGTCGATCTGGACGGCAACAGGCTGATCGACCTGACCGGCTCCTACGGGGTCAATTTGTTCGGCAACGACTTCTACAAACGGACCATGGCCGAGGGGGCGGCGACCGTCGCCGATCTGGGCGGGGTGCTGGGGTCGTTCCACCCGGTCGTCGCCGACAATGTCCGTCGGCTGACAGTCCTGACGGGGATGGACGAGGTGTCCTTCCACATGTCCGGCACCGAGGCGGTGATGCAGGCGGTGCGGCTGGCGCGCTATCACACCCGCCGTCCGCGCCTGGTGCGGTTCGCCGGGGCCTATCATGGCTGGTGGGGCGATGTTCAGCCCGGCATTGGCAACCCCGTGCCCGCCGACCGCACGCTGACGCTGGCCGACATGTCCGAGCGGACGCTGAAGGTCCTCGCCACGCGCAAGGACATTGCCTGCGTGCTGGTCAATCCGCTCCAGGCGATGCACCCCAATGGCTCGGCGCCGTCCGACGGGCAACTGGTCGATGGCGGGCGCAAGGCGGGGGCGGACATGGCGGCCTATCGCGACTGGCTGCACCGGCTGGCGGATGTGTGCCGGGCGAACGGCATCGTCCTGATCTTCGACGAGGTCTTCATGGGCTTCCGCCTGGCCAAAGGCGGGATGCCCGAATATTTCGGGGTGAAGCCAGACCTCATCACCTATGGCAAGACGCTGGGCGGCGGGTTGCCGGTCGGCGTGCTGTGCGGCCCGGCGCATCTGATGAAGCGGTGGCGGGAGGATCGCCCGGTCGACATCTGCTTTGCGCGCGGCACCTTCAATTCGCATCCCATGGTGATGGGGGCGATGAACGCCTTCCTGCGGCGGCTGGAAACGCCCGAGGTGGCCGCGCTCTATGACGGGCTGGACGAGCGGTGGAATGCGCGCGCCGCGATGTTCAACGCAGCGATGGCGGCGGCGGGGCTGCCCCTGTCGGTCGCGCATGTCCAGACGATCTGGACCATCCTCTATTCGGTCGCCTCGCCCTATAACTGGATGCTGCAATATTATCTCCGGGCGCAAGGACTGGCATTGAGCTGGGTCGGGACCGGGCGGCTGATCTTCAGCCTGGACATCGACGACACCCTGTTCGCCGAGATTTGCGACCGCTTCGTTGCAGCGGGACAACAGATGCGTGACGATGGCTGGTGGTGGACCTCGCCCGAGGCACCGAAGGAGTTGAAGGCGGCGAACAAGGCGATCCGGCGGAGGATCCTGAAGGAGTCGCTGGCGGTGCGGTTGGGGCGGGGAAGGTAAAGCCCCCACTTCTTAAGCCCCTCCCGCAGGCGGGAGGGGTTTGGGGAGGGCAGGGCCGCAAGCGATGGTCTCTGTGAGACGCCTTGCCCTCCCCCATCCCCTCCCGCTTGCGGGAGGGGAGCGGCCAGACGAGAGGCTGGAATATAAAAGGGGGCGGCGGTCCTTCTCGAACCGCTGCCCTGTCCGTCAAACCACCGGCAGACCTTACGCCGCCTTCAGATCCTCGAAATCATCGACATCGTGATGATCCATCCGCTCGCCCTTCATCAGGCGGCGGGGGGCGCTCTTGTACATCTTGAAGTCGTTGAACGGGTCGGTGACGATCTTGGTCGCCCAGACGAGGCCGGTCTCCAGGTCGCGCTTCACCCAGAGCTGAAGGACGCGCACCACGATCGCGCTGACGCCCAGGCCCAGCCAGCCGATGCCGACATGGCGCAGATAGCCCATGAAGCCGTCCGGATAGTCGAGCGCCCCGAACAAGGTCGGCTGGACCAGCAGCACCAGCGGGATCGCGCCCCAGATGCCCATCAGCACATATTTGCGGACGAGGTTGTAGCCGACCTTGATCTCTTCCTTATGCTCGTGCGTCGCCTTGTTCACATGGTCATAGCCCTTGGGCTCGAAGAAGAAGTGCCCGGCCTGGCGGCTGGTCATCGCCACGCCCCAGGCGAGGAGGCTGGCGACCGCCGGATCGATGAACAGCAGCACATAGGCCGTCAGGAAGGTGCAGGCGCTGACGAAGTGCAGGCTCTGATTGACCAGGCTGTGATGATAATAGCGATGATCGTCCCACCGCTGTTCGGCGAGTTGCGCGCGAAAACCAGTCATTGGGCATGTCCTTGGGCGGAAGGCTGGCGCTTGGCGAAGCGGACCAGCGAGAAATGGCCGAGCGGGGGCAGGGGGCGGCTTTCGACCAGTTCGACATCGCCGCGCGTCGCCGCCCAGTCGGTATAGCGTTCGAACGGGAAGTCGGTGCGGAAGCCCAGCCGGCTGGTGATCGGCATCAGCGTCTTCTCGATCGTGCCGCGAAGCCCGTCGCCCGCGCCCACCCGCGTCGTGATGACGATCTCGCCGCCGGGGCGGCAGATGCGCGCGAACTCGTCCAGCGCCTTTTCCGGGTTCGGCACGGCGGTGATGACATATTGCGCGACCACCACGTCGAAGCTGTTGTCGGCGAATTGCAGCGCCTCGGCATCGCCGTAAGCGATCTGCTCGACATGGCTCAGCCCGCCGCGCGCCACCCGTTCGCGCGCCTTGTCGAGCATCGGCTCGGACAGGTCGACGCCGACGATGCGGTTGTCGCGCGAATATTGGGGCAGCGATATGCCGGTGCCCACGCCCACCTCGATGATCCGGCCGCCGATGCGTTCGGCCGCGACGATCGCGGCGGAGCGGCCCTTTTTGAACACGGGGCCGAAGACCAGATCATAGACAGGCGACCAGCGATCATAGGCCTTGGTGACGCTGGCGGTACTCATCTGCGTTGCCATCGAAGGGGCATCCCGTTGAACGACGATGCGGCCCCTGTTCGCAGCAGGCGGTGACAATTTGACGACAAGTCGCGAGTCTTTTGCGACGATTTCGCAGATTGGAAACCGAAGTGTCACATGGGTGGAATGAATATGTCGTAATACGGCGCTAGAGGTTATTCTGAGATATGCTGTTCCCGGCGAAGGTCATCGCCGGGAAATGCTTTGTATGTTGGCGACAGGTCTTCGTTATCGGGAAAATATCTGTCGGCTTGGGCGGCGAATCGTCGGGATTACGCGGCCCGGCGGGTGGCGCGGGCGGGCTGTGCCCAGGCTGCCGCGTGCAGGGCGCTGCCATGGTCGAACCGGCCGACCGTATCGGCCATGCCCGTCGCTTCCTGCGCGAGTTCGCGGGCGGCGGCGGTCGCTTCCTCGACCATCGCGGCATTTTGCTGGGTCATCGAATCCATGTCGTTGATCGCGAGGTTGATCTGCGAGAAGCCGGTCGCCTGTTGCTGCGCCGAATTGGCGATGTCGGCGATCAGCCCGCCCATCTCGCGGACCTGCGCGGCGATCCGGTCGAGCGCGGTCCCGGCGGCATGGACATGCTCGACGCCCGCGCGGACCTGTTCGGCGGAGGCGCCGATGCGGCTCTTGACGTCCTTGGCGGCGTCGGCGGACCGTTGCGCCAGCGCGCGCACCTCGCTGGCGACGACGGCAAAGCCCTTGCCCGCGTCACCGGCGCGCGCCGCCTCGACCCCCGCATTCAGCGCGAGGAGATTGGTCTGGAAGGCGATGCCGTCGATGACCGCGATGATCTCCGAAATCTCGGTCGAGGTCCGCTCGATCCCGCCCATCGCGTCGATCGCGCGGCGGACGACGGCGCTGCTTTCGGCGGCGTTGGTCTGGGCCGCCGTGGCGACGTCGGCGGCGCGGGCGCCGCTGACCGCCGATTGCTGCGCGGTCGTGTTGATCTGATGCACGGCGGCGGCGGTTTCCTCGATCGAGGCGGCTTGCTGCTCGGTGCGCATCGACAGGTCGTCGGCCGCCTTGCGAATCTCCCCCGCCCCGGCGAGCACCCGCTGCGAGGCGGCATCGATATCGCCGATCGACCGGCGCAGCATCGCGGCGGTGTCGTTGAAGCTCTTGCGCAGCGGTTCATAGTCGCTGCGAAAGGGCGTATCGATGCTGTAGGTCAGATCGCCCGAGGAAATGGTGGCGAGGCCGGTGCGCAGCGCATCGACGACCTGGCTGGTCTCGTCGAGATCCTGGATGATGACCAGCAGGTCGTCGGGCTTTACAACCGGCGCGGGCAGCAGCATGACCATGAAGCGGCGAAGCTGGCCGTTCGGGCTGGTGTTCATCCACTCGAAACGGGCCAAGCCATCGCGCAGCGCCTGTTGGACGCGTTCCTGGATATGGACCGCGGTCGGCCGCCCGTCGCCCTGGGTGGGGGCGGAGAAGACCAGCGGGTCCTGGCCGATCACGTCGGCGCGGGGACGCTCATAGATGCGCTCGGCGGCGGCGTTGCAGGCGATGAAGCGACCTTCGGACAGCAGCATGATGGCATCGGGGGATCGATCGAACAGGGCGATGGCGACGCGATCGTTCAAATTCGTCTTTTCGCGATGAAACCACTTCATCCTGTCGCCTTCCATCCTATCCTGACGGTCGGCTTAGGATGATTCGCTTAACATAGCTTTAGGAAGACAGGATTTTTCCGGCGGGCCCGCAGGGGCTTTTCCCGCCGGAGGGCAGGGGATAAGCCGTCGCCTCCTCTTGTCCGGACTGTCGCCCATGCGTCGCGTGCCTGCCCTGATCCTTTGTCCGCTGGCGCTGGTCGCCTGCCAGCCGTCCGGCTCCGACGGCCGCACCGACGCAGTGGATGCGGCGGAAAGCCGGGAGCGCGCGCGCCAGGAAAAGGCGGCGCGCGAGATGGTCGCGCAGACCGAGGATCAGGTGCGGGTCAAGATGCTGGAACAGCGGATCGCGACGCTGGAGGCGCAGGTGGCGGCATTGCAGGGGGATCGCAAGCTGCTGGATGCGCAACTGGTCGAGCAGCGGCTGAACCAGATCGAACTGGAGCGTGTCGGGGCGGAGGCGGCGCCGGGCAATGTGCCCGCACCGACGGCGGCACCCGTATCGCCGTCCGCAAGGGGAGCGGCCAGAGCCGCCGGATCGGCCGTGTCCCGGCCTGCGGCACCCCGGCCGACGCCGTCTGCGACACCGCCCGCGCGCAAGCCGCTGGTCCTCGACCTGCGATAGCTGGCACGCGGGCGGCGCGAGGGGGATTCCCCGGCGCGGTGGCCGGGGGCCCGGATAAGAAGCTTACTTCTTCAGGTGCGCCGAGATGAACTTGTTCATCTCGAACATGGTGCACTTGTCCTTGCCGAACACCTTCTTCAGCTTGTCGTCGGCCAGGATTTCCCGCTTGTTCTCGGGATTCTGCAGGTTGTTGGCCTTGATGTAATCCCACACCTTGCTGATGACCTGGCTGCGCGGCAGCTTATCGTTGCCGACGATCGCGCCCAGTTCCTCGGACGGCTGGACCGGCGCGTGGATGCCGGTGCCCGTGGTTGCGGTGGCCATGATATTCCTTCCCTTAATCCTTCAGCATCCCAGCCGCTTGGCGGGACGCGCGTGAATCACGCCTTCTTCAGCGCGTCCGCCTTGTGCGCCGCCTTTCCGCCATTGTCACTCTCTACTATGTATTGCGGCTCGTCCTTCGATGCGCGGACGGTGTGACCCTTGATGCTCGTATCGCTGGTCTGCTTCTTCACGACCTTGCCCTCGGCGGTGCCGCCATGGCTGTTCCACTCGACATGGTCGCCCTTCTTGAATTCGGTCATCGTCGCTCTCCCGGTTTGTGCAAGCCCATCAATCCGCCGGGGCGTTCGTTGGTTGCACATGCGGGCGCATCGGGGCATCAGGACGCCATCTGAGGAGACTGGAATTCATGAAGACCCGCGCCGCCGTCGCCTTCGAAGCGAAGAAGCCGCTCGAAATCGTCGAACTCGATCTGGAAGGCCCCAAGGCCGGAGAGGTCCTGGTCGAGATCATGGCGACCGGCATCTGCCATACCGACGCCTATACGCTGGACGGCCTGGACAGCGAGGGGATCTTCCCCAGCGTGCTCGGCCATGAAGGCTGCGGCATCGTGCGCGAGGTCGGCGCGGGCGTGACCAGCGTCGTGCCGGGCGACCATGTCATCCCGCTCTACACGCCGGAATGCCGCCAGTGTAAGTCGTGCCTGTCGGGCAAGACCAACCTGTGCACTGCGATCCGGGCGACGCAAGGCAAGGGGCTGATGCCCGACGGCACGACCCGGTTCAGCTACAAGGGCCAGCCGATCTTCCATTATATGGGCTGCTCGACCTTCTCGAACTTCACCGTCCTGCCCGAAATCGCGGTCGCCAAGATCCGCGAGGACGCGCCGTTCGACACCAGCTGCTATATCGGCTGCGGCGTGACGACGGGCGTGGGCGCGGTGGTCAACACCGCCAAGGTTCAGCCGGGCGAGAATATCGTCGTCTTCGGTCTGGGCGGCATCGGCCTGAACGTCATCCAGGGTGCCAAGCTGGCGGGCGCGGGCCGGATCATCGGCGTCGACATCAACCCCGACCGCGAGGAATGGGGCCGCCGCTTCGGCATGACCCACTTCCTCAATTCCAAGGGCCTGTCGCGTGAAGAGACGATCGCGAAGATCCTCGAGCTGACCGATGGCGGCGCGGACTACAGCTTCGACGCGACCGGCAATACCGAGGTGATGCGCACCGCGCTGGAGGCGTGCCATCGCGGCTGGGGCACCTCGATCATCATCGGCGTGGCCGAGGCGGGCAAGGAGATCAGCACCCGGCCGTTCCAGCTGGTGACCGGGCGCAACTGGCGCGGCACCGCATTCGGCGGCGCGCGCGGGCGGACCGATACGCCCAAGATCGTCGACTGGTATATGAACGGCAAGATCGAGATCGATCCGATGATCACCCACCGGCTGACGCTGGAGGAGATCAACAAGGGCTTCGACCTGATGCACAAGGGCGAGAGCATCCGCAGCGTGGTGATCTTCTGATGTTCAGCCATGTCGTGCTGGGCGCGAACGATATCGCCGAGGCCAAGCGCTTCTACGACGCGATCCTGGGCGTGCTCGGCGCGCCCGAGGGGGTGATCGATCCCTGGGGGCGGCTGGTCTATAGCCATGAAGGCTCGCGCTTCCTGCTCACCCGGCCGCTGAACGGCGAGCCTGCGACCCATGCCAATGGCGGGACGCTGGGCTTCGCGGCAAAGTCGATCGAGCAGGCGGACGCCTGGCATGCCGCAGGGCTGGCGCATGGCGGCACTGCGATCGAGGACCCGCCCGGCTATCGCTATCCGCCGGTCGGCAAGATCTATCTGGCGTATTTGCGCGACCCGACGGGCAACAAGCTGTGCGCGCGCTATCTGGTGCCCGCCGCCTGACGGTCCCAAGGGGGGAATGGATATGTACACCCATATCATGGTCGGATCGAACGACATCGCGCGGTCCAAGACCTTCTATGACGCGCTGTTCGTCGCGCTGGGCGGCCAACCGGGTCGGCAGGCGCCAGATGCCGAGCGTGTCCTCTATCTGCACAATGGTGCGGTGTTCATCGTGACCCGGCCGATCGACGGCCAGCCCGCCACCCATGCCAATGGCGGCACGATCGGGCTGGGCGCGGCCGATCCGGCGCAGGTCGACGCAGCGCATGCCGCCGGGACCGCGCATGGCGGCACCGCGATCGAGGGGCCGCTGGGCGAGCGGGACACCGGGCTGGGCAAGGCCTATCTCGGCTATCTGCGCGATCCGGACGGCAACAAGCTCTGTCTCGGCTGTCGCCTGCCCGCCGCATGAGCGAGGCCGACTATATCCTGACGCTGGCGTGCCAGGACCGGGTCGGCATCGTCGCCGCCGTGTCGGGCGCGCTGGCGGGGATTGACGGGTTCATTCTCGACAGCCAGCAATATGCCGATCTGGAGACGGGGCGCTTCTTCCTGCGCATCGTCTTCACCGGCCAGGGGGCGCGTTTTCCCGCCTCGGTCGAGGGGGTGAGGGCGGCGCTGAACGAACCGGCGGCGCGGTTCGGCTTCGACTGGCATGTCGCACCCGCCAGCGAACGCCCCCGCATGCTGATCGCGGTGTCGAAGGGCTCGCACTGCCTGAACGACCTGCTCCATCGCTGGCGGACCAACACGCTGCCGGTCGAGATCGTCGGCGTGGTGTCCAACCATGACAGCCTTCGCCCGCTGGTCGAGTGGCATGGCCTGCCCTGGCATCACCTGCCGGTCAGCAACGCCAACCGCGCCGAGCAGGAGGCGGCGATGCTTGCCCTGATGGACGAGAGCCGGGCCGATTACCTCGTCCTCGCCCGTTATATGCAGGTGCTGGGCGAGCGGCTGGTCGCGGCGCTGCCGGGGCGGTGCATCAATATCCATCACAGCTTCCTGCCCGGCTTCAAGGGCGCGCAGCCCTATCACCGCGCCCATGCGCGCGGGGTGAAGCTGATCGGCGCGACCGCGCATTTCGTGACGGCGGACCTCGACGAAGGGCCGATCATCGAACAGGCGGTCGAACGCGTCGACCACCGCGCCAGCGTCGACGACCTGATCCGCATCGGCCGCGATATCGAGGCGCAGGTGCTGGCCCGCGCGGTCGCCTGGGTGGGCGAGCGACGCGTTTTCCTCAATGACAACCGGACGGTGGTGTTCCGATGACGATCGAGACGATTTCGACCTCCAAGGCGCATGGCGGCATCCAGGGCGTCTACGCGCATGACAGCCAGGTGACCGGAACGCGCATGACCTTCTCGGTCTTCGTGCCGGAGCATGAGGAGAGCGAGACGCTGCCCGTCCTCTGGTATCTGTCGGGCCTGACCTGCACCCATGCCAATGTCACCGACAAGGGCGAGTTCCGGGGGCCATGTGCCGAGCATCGGATGATCTTCATCGCCCCCGACACCTCGCCGCGCGGCGAAGGTGTGGCGAATGACGACGCCTATGACATGGGGCAGGGCGCGGGTTTCTATGTCGATGCCACGCAGGAGCCCTGGGCGAAGCATTTCAAGATGCGGAGCTATATCGAACAGGAACTGCCCGCGCTGATCGCCGAGCATTTCCCGGTCGCCGATATGGACGCGCAAGCGATCACCGGCCACTCGATGGGCGGCCACGGCGCGCTGACCATCGGCCTTCGCCACCCGGATCGCTTCCGCAGCGTGTCCGCCTTCGCCCCCATCGTCGCGCCCTCCCAGGTTCCCTGGGGTGAGAAGGCTCTGGGCGGCTATCTGGGGCAGGATCGGGCCGCATGGCGACAGGCGGATGCCGTCGCCTTGATCGAGGACGGCGCGCGGTTGCCCGACCTGCTGATCGATCAGGGCGATGCCGACCAGTTCCTGACCGAGCAGTTGCGTCCCGAACTGCTGGCCGAGGCGTGCGACAAAGCGGGAATCGCCCTGACGCTGCGGATGCAGCCGGGGTACGACCACAGCTATAACTTCATCTCCACCTTCATGGCCGACCATGTCGCCTGGGCGGCGGAGCGGCTGCGCGGGTAATCCCCCAACCGCCGTTCAGCCTGAGCGAAGTCGAAGGCCAAGGGAATCCGCTTAGGTTCAGTCGTTGTCGCGTGGCCTTCGACTTCGCTCAGGCTGAACGGGTGTGGGGGATCGCAGGGCACCGCCGCGAGTTTTGCACCCCGACAATCGATCCGCTATCGCACCGGCTTTGACGTGAAGGACATGATATGAGCTGCGCGCATGGCGACCCGGAGGATGGCGACCTGATCGGAGAGGACGGCAAGGTCGTCGTGCCCGATCATGTGGCGCAGGCCATCCGCACGCTGATCGCCTGGGCGGGCGACGATCCTGCGCGGGAGGGGCTGGTCGATACGCCGAAGCGCGTGGCGCGGGCATGGCGCGAATATTGCGCGGGCTATGGCGATGACCCGGCCGTCCACCTGTCGCGCGTGTTCGAGGAGGTCGGCGGCTATGACGAGATCGTGCTGCTGAAGGACATCCCCTTCCAGTCGCACTGCGAGCATCACATGGCGCCGATCATCGGCCGCGCGCATATCGCCTATCTGCCGCGCAACCATGTCGTCGGCATCTCCAAGCTCGCCCGCGTGCTGCACGGCTTCGCGCGCCGGTTGCAGGTGCAGGAGCGGCTGACCGCCGAGGTCGCCGATTGCATCTGGCAGAACCTGAAGCCGCTGGGCGTCGCGGTGGTGATCGAGGCGACCCATGCCTGCATGACCGCGCGCGGGGTTCGCACGCCGGGCGTGTCGATGGTGACCAGCCGGATGATGGGCGTGTTCCGCGACGATGATCGCAGCCGCAAGGAAGTGCTGTCGCTGATGGGCCTGGGCGGATGACGACCCGCACCGTCCTGGTGACCGGCGCAGCCAAGCGGCTGGGCGCGGCGATCGCGCGGCGGCTGGTCGCGGACGGACACCGGGTGGTGGTGCATTATAATGGCTCGGCGGATGCGGCGAAGGCGCTGGCGGCGGAGCTGGACGCGCCCATTGTGCAGGGCGACCTCGCCGAGCTGGACGGGATCGACGCGCTGTTCGCCCGTGCCCGTATGGCGGCGGGCGGGCCGATCGACGGGCTGGTCAATTCGGCGTCGGCCTTCGTCTTCGACCGCCCGCCGGGGGTGGATGCCGCGCTGATGGCCAGGCTTTATGCGATCAACGCCGCCGCCCCGGCCTTGCTGGCCTCGGCCCTGGCGCGGCAGGACGATGTGGCGGACGGCGCGGTGGTCGATATCCTCGACCAGAAGCTCGCCAATCCGAATCCCGATTTCTTCGCCTATAGCTGCGCCAAGTTCGCGCTGGCGGGGGCGAACACGATGCTGGCGCAGGCGCTCGGCCCCCGCATCGCGGTCAATGCGGTCGCGCCGGGGCTCACGCTGCAAAGCGGCGACCAGTCGGATGCGGAATTCGCGGCGGCGGCCAGCAAGAACCTGCTCGGTCGCCCGATCGGCGCGGCGGCGGTGGCGGAGGCGGTGTCCTTCCTGCTGACCGCCAGGGGGATTGCGGGCCAGACGCTCTATGTCGATTGCGGCCAGCGTTTCTGCCGCCGCGACGGCGACGTGATGTTCGAGGGGCGGGGATGAGCGCGACCTATACGATCCTGCTCGACGATCTGCGGGTCGCGATGCGCCTGGGTATCCATCCGCACGAGGCCGAGCCCCAGCCGGTCACCCTGTCGGTCGCGATGACCGTCACCTATCCCGCCGCCCCCAGCGCCGACCGGATCGAGGAGGTGCTGGACTATGATTTCCTGCGCGAGTCGATCCTGGCGATGGCAGGGGGGCCGGGCTTCGCGCTTCAGGAAAGCCTGTGCGAGGCGGTGGCGGCGCTGTGCCTTGCCGACCGGCGGGTGGTGAAGGTCCGGGTGCGGTCGATGAAGACCGGCATCTATCCCGATGCGCGGGTGGGATGCGAGATCGAACGGACGCGCTGATCGCCGGGGTTCGTGTGTCACGGATTTATCACCGAACTGTCATCAATCTGTTGCGGAACCGGCCGTCGCTGGCCTAAGCCGCCGCCGCATCAGCGGGTGCCGCAGGCATCGCGGCGAACAGGGCGGAATCAGCACGGTGAGCATGTCGAAACCCCATCGGGCCCGGTACCGGGTCGCCGTCGCGATGATGCTGGCGGCCTGTCCGGTGCCCGCCGCCGCGCAGACGGTGCAGGAGTTGCAGCGCCAGATCGACGAGCTGAAGGCGCAGATCAAGGCGCTGACCGCCGCGCAGCAGGGCGGGACGGCGGCCGTCCCGGTGTCGGCCGCGCCGTCCCCCCAGCCATCGCCGCCCCCCGCGCCGCAGATCGCCGCCGCGCCGCCCGCCGCGCCGGCACCGGCGGCCAGCGCCCCGGCTCCGCGCATCGCGATCGCCAAACCGCCATCGGCGCGCGCGCCCTGGTATGAGCGGCTGCGCCTGCGCGGCTATACCCAGTTGCGCTATAACGGGATTCTCGACGAGCAGGATGCGCCCTCCGACACCGGATCGCGGCTGCGTTCGGTGCATGACAGTTCGATCAACGAGGATGGCGGATTCCTCCTGCGCCGGGTCCGGCTGGTCCTGCAAGGCGACATCACCGAGCGGTTGCAGCTCTATTTCCAGCATGACTTCGGTACGGCGGTGAACAACCAGTCGAGCACCGAGCGGCGCGAGAATTTCGGCCAGCTGCGCGATGTGTATGTCGACTGGTTCCTCGACCCCGAACGGCGGCTGCGGCTGCGCTTCGGCCAGTCGAAGGTGCCGTTCGGCTGGGAAAATCTGCAATCCTCGTCCAACCGGCTGACGCTGGACCGGTCGGATGCGATCAACAGCGGCGTGCCTGGCGAGCGCGATGTCGGCATCAACGCCTATTTCACCCCCGATGCGGTGCAGGCGATCTGGGACCGGCTGTCGAAGAAGAAGCAGAAGCTGTTCGGCAATTACGGCGCGTTCGGGCTGGCGGTCTATAACGGCCAGGGCACCAACCGGCCGGAGCGCAACGACCGGCTGATGAAGGTCGCGATGGCGACCTGGCCCTTCGCGCTCGACGGCCTGGGGCCGTTGTTCCGGGGGCAGGTGCTGGAGGTCGGCGGATCGGCGATGTTCAACCGCTATCGCCCCGAATTGCGCAGCGGCGGGATCAGCCCGATCAGCTATCGCGACGACCGGGTCGGCGTCCATGCCATCCTCTATCCGCAGCCCTTCGGCATCCAGACCGAATGGATGACCGGCCATGGCCCGCAATATGACCTGGGGCTGCGCGCGGTGCGGAGCAGCCCGCTGGGCGGCGGCTATGTCCAGCTGATGATGGACGCGGGCAAGACCCCGGTCGGCCGCATGATCCCCTATGCCCGGTGGCAACATTATCGCGGCGGGTGGAAGGCCAATGTCGATGCGCCGCGCCTGGAAACCGACGAGTGGGAGCTGGGCACCGAGATCCAGCTGGTCGAGGCGCTGGAGCTGACGCTGGCCTATGCGCGGATGGAGCGGCGCGAGGCCGATGCCCGGCGCACCGGCCGCGCGACCGGCGACCTGATCCGCACCCAGCTGCAATTCACCTATTGAGGATCAGTCCCGCCGCCGGAGCTGTTGAAGTCGATGCGGATGCGGACCCATTCGCCGACCATCACCTTGCCGCCGATGCGCGGCGCGCGGACGCGGAACTGCCACGCCGCCTCGCGCATCGCACGGGCCAGGCCCAGTCCGCGCGGCGATTCGCCCAGGATCTGGCAATTCTCGACCCGATAGTCGGGGATCGTCCGGCACGCGATCAACGCCCAGCTGTTCGGCGGCGGCGCGCTGTGCAGATAGCCGTTCAGCTCGGCATTGCTCGGGCGATGGGGATACCATTCGGCATTGTAGAGCCGCTGGCCGCCCGGTCCCTCGCCGGGGCCATAGGCCGATGCGCTGTCCTGGCCGCGATCGTCGCCGTTGCTCGATCCCACGCCATTGCCCGCCCCCTTGGGCATGGCGGAAATATCGCCCGCCGCGAACAGCGACTTGTCGCCCCATTGCCACGGCGTCGGCGCGGAGGTGTCGGCGGGCTTCTCGGTCGGCGGATTGGGGGTGTCGGGCTGCTTGGGAGTGACGGGGGCCTTGGAGCCGCCCGCCGCCGCTGGCTTGCGCGTGGCGATGCGCGTCTCGGGCACCGGCGCACCCGCCTCCCGGTCCGACGGGGTGACCGAGAAGGTGCTGAGCGAGGATGATGGCTCCGGCGCGATCAGCTTAGGGGCCAGGTGGAACAGAAGCCAGGCGAGCAGCAGGTGCGCCAGCACCGTGAGCGTGATCGAGGCGCCCCGCTCGCGCAGGGTTTCGCGATATCGCTCGGGCAGCCGGGTCAGCACCGCCATGTCGGGGGCCTTACGCCGTAAGAGCCGAGACCGCCCCGCTCTCCACGAACGTCATGGGGAAGAGCGGGGCGGGGACCATGGGCGTCAGGCCCGGTTGGCGGCGGACAGCACCGCGCGGACGCTGGCGGTGGCGATGTCGGTGTCCAGCCCGACGCCGAAGACGGTCCGGCCATCGGCGGTCCGCGCCTCGACATAGGCGGCGGCCTGCGCATCGGCACCGTGGCCGATCGCATGCTCATTATAGTCGACGACCTCGAGCGCGGGGCCGGTGGTGTCGGCCAGCGCCGCGATCACGCTGGAGATCAGGCCGTTGCCGCGCCCCGAGATCGACTTCTCCTCGCCGTCCACCTGGACGCGACCGACGAAGATACGCTGCCCGGCCGAGCCGCTTTCCTCATAGTCGCGCAGGACGAAGCGGTCGTCGCCGCGCGGCAGATAGGTCGCCTCGAACCCGGCCCAGATGTCGGCGGCGTTGAGTTCGCGGCTGGTCGCATCGGCCATCGCCTGGACATGGCGGCTGAAATCCGCCTGGAGCCGCTTGGGCAGCTTCAGCCCCTTGTCCTGCTCGATCACCCAGGCGACGCCGCCCTTGCCCGATTGCGAATTGACGCGGATGACCGCTTCGTAAGAGCGGCCCAGATCGGCGGGGTCGATGGGGAGGTAGGGGACTTCCCACAGATCGTCGTTGCGCGCGGCCTGCGCGGAAAAGCCCTTTTTGATCGCGTCCTG
Source organism: Sphingomonas sp. SORGH_AS_0950 (assembly GCF_030818415.1). Lineage (NCBI taxonomy): Bacteria > Pseudomonadati > Pseudomonadota > Alphaproteobacteria > Sphingomonadales > Sphingomonadaceae > Sphingomonas > Sphingomonas sp. SORGH_AS_0950. Next base: position 1,516,620 of record NZ_JAUTAE010000001.1, on the reverse strand, counting down.
ATGGCTGCCCGAAAAGGCGGTGAAGACCAGATCGCCCGCATAGGGGGTGCGCGGATGGACGGGCAGGTTGGTGCAATATTGCACCGTGTTCACCACCTCGTCGATGTCGGACAGGTCCAGCCCCGGATCGACCCCTTGCGTGTACATGTTGAGCGCGACGGTCACGAGATCGCAATTGCCGGTCCGCTCGCCATTGCCCAGCAGACAGCCCTCGACCCGGTCCGCCCCCGCCATCACGCCCAGCTCGGCGGCGGCGACGCCGGTGCCGCGATCGTTATGGGTGTGGAGCGAGATGACCACCGACTCGCGGTTGGGGATGTTGCGCCCGAACCATTCGATCTGGTCGGCATAGACATTGGGTGTCGCACACTCGACGGTGGCAGGCAGGTTCAGGATCAGCGGGTGGTCGGGCGTCGGCTTCAGCACGTCCATGACGGCGGCGCAGACCTCGACCGAGAAATCCAGCTCGGCGGTCGAGAAGGTTTCGGGGCTGTATTCGAAGAACCAATCGGTGTCCGGGCGCTTGGCCGCCTCGTCGCGCAGGATCTTGGCGCCCTCGACCGCGATCTGGCGCACCTCGTCGCGGGTCATGCCGAACACGATTTTGCGCCAGGCCGGGCTGACCGCGTTGTAGAGATGGACGATCGCGGTACGCGCGCCCTCCAGGCTTTCGAAGCTGCGCTCGATCAGGTCGCGGCGCGACTGGGTCAGCACCTGGATCGTCACGTCGTCGGGGATGCGATCGTTCTTGATCAGGCCCGAGATGAAGTCGAACTCGGTCGCGCCCGCGCTGGGGAAGCCGACCTCGATCTCCTTCAGCCCGACCTTGACCAGCAGGTCGAACATCCGCGTCTTCTTCTCGGCGTCCATCGGGTCGATCAACGCCTGGTTGCCGTCGCGCAAGTCCGTCGACAGCCAGCGCGGCGCGCGCGTGATGGTGCGGTTCGGCCATTGCCGGTCGGGCAGGGCGATTGCGGGGAAGGGGCGGTACTTGGTCGAAGGGTCGCGCAACATGATCGGGTCTTCCAGCATTCTCGGCCGCGTCTGGCCAGAGGCACGGCGGGGACAGGCTTATCGGTTCATTCAGCCCTTAGGGAAGTCGCGCATGGCCACGCCGATCCTCCCCTAAGGGCGGATAAGTCGAAGCGAACGAAGCGGCAGCACGGCGATCATGATGAAGCGGTTCATGCCGCGTCGCGGCGGGCTTGTCCATATCCCGCCGCACCGCGTGAACGCTTTGTTAAAGCCGGGCGCGGCATCGACGGCCGGAATACCGGCGCCGCCGGGAAGAGGGGGACCGCGATGTTGCGCCAGCTCGTCTATATCAGCAGCGTGAAGGGCCCGGCGGCGGCGATCGATCCCGAGGCGATCCTGCAGGCGTCGCGCCGCAACAATGCGCGGGCGGGGGTGACGGGGCTGCTCTATTATGACGGTCGGCGTTTCCTCCAGGCGCTGGAGGGCGAGGCGGCGGCGGTGGAGCGGGTCTATCGCCATATCGCGGCGGACTCGCGTCACCATGCCCTGGTGATCCTGTCCGACCGGACGGTGGACGCCCGCGAGTTTGGCGACTGGGCGATGGGCTATGCGACCAAGGGCGAGGACAAGGCCAGGCTGGTCGCGCGCATCGCGGGTATGGCGGCGACGGCGTCGCCCGAGATCCGGGCCACGTTCGAGAGTTTCGCGGGGCTGAAGCGTCTGTTCTGATCCGGCCCCGACCGCCCGGTCTCGGGCGGCCGGAACCGGACGGCAATGGCTTACTGCGCGGTGAAGGCCGCGTTGATCACCAGGTCCACATCGTCACCCACGACCGGCACATAGGCGCCGACGCCGAAGTCCGAACGCTTGATCTTGGCGGTCGCGCGGAAGCCGATGTTCAGCTTCTTGGACATCGGATTGGTGCCCGCACCGAAGAAGGTCGCGTTCAGCGTGACCGGCTTGGTCTGGTCCTTGATGGTCAGGTTGCCGGTGATGACCGCCTTGGTGCCCATGACCTTGACGCCGGTCGAGACGAAGCGCGCGGTCGGATAGGTGGCGGCGTCGAAGAAGTCCTTCGACTTCAGGTGATTGGCGAAGGGGGCGGCGGTGACCGACAGATTGTCGATCTTGAAGGTCACGTCGACCTTGGCGGCCTGTGGCTTGGCCGGGTCGAGGGTCAGCGTGCCTTCGGACGCGCCGAACTGCCCCTCGAGCATCGAGAAGCCCATATGGTTGAGCGACCAGGTGACCTGGGTATGCGCGGGGTCGACGGCATAGGTGTCCGCGACGACGCGCGAGGCGACCGGCGCGCCGGGCATGCCCGCCGGAGCGGTCTGGGCAATGGCCGGGGCGGCGAGGACGAGCGCCATGGCGGCGGGAAGGACGAAACGCATGGGTGGGTACTCCCTGTTGAACGGCGGCCTTTGTGGGCCGTGCGGTTAACGCACGTCAAAGGCCAAGGTCGCAACGATGCGTTTCCGGGGGTGGGTCTCTGCGAGGCCCCTTGCCCTCCCCCATCCCCTCCCGCTTGCGGGAGGGGAGAGGTTTGGGGCAGTCGTTTTGCTTTTGTCGCAAACTGCGGGCTAGCCGAAGCGCTTGCAGCTTCCGCCTGGCGCACCCCTCCCGCAGGCGGGAGGGGATGGGGGAGGGCAAAGGTGTCTCACCGAGCCCACCCCCCGACAAAAAATCAATTCTTCGCCTTGTCCACCAGCTTGTTCGCGCCGATCCACGGCATCATCGCGCGCAGTTCGCTGCCGACCTGTTCGATCTGGTGGCGCTTGGCGGCGATGCGGCTGGCCTTCAGTTCGGGCTGGCCGGCGCGGTTGTCGAGGACGAAGTCCTTCACGAAGCGGCCCGACTGGATGTCGGCCAGGACGCGCTTCATTTCCTTCTTGGTCTCTTCGGTGATGATGCGCGGGCCGGTCTTGATGTCGCCATATTCGGCGGTGTTCGAGATCGAGTAGCGCATGTTGGCGATGCCGCCCTCATACATCAGGTCGACGATCAGCTTCAGCTCGTGAAGGCACTCGAAATAGGCCATTTCGGGGGCGTAGCCCGCCTCGACCAGCGTCTCGAAGCCCGCCTGGACCAGCGCGGTCGCGCCGCCGCACAGCACGGCCTGCTCGCCGAACAGGTCGGTTTCGCACTCTTCGCGGAAGTTGGTCTCGATGATGCCCGAGCGACCGCCGCCGACGCCCGAGGCGTAAGCGAGCGCCACGTCATGCGCGTTGCCGCTGGCGTCCTGATGGATCGCGATCAGGCAGGGCACGCCGCCGCCGCGCACATATTCGCTGCGCACCGTGTGGCCGGGGCCCTTGGGCGCGATCATGATGACGTCGATGTCCGCGGGCGGCTCGATCAGGCCGAAATGCACGTTCAGGCCGTGCGCGAAGGCGAGCGCGGCGCCGGGCTTCATCTTGCCCTTGATGTCGGCGTCATAGATCGCGGCCTGATGCTCGTCGGGGGCCAGGATCATCAGGATGTCGGCCCAGGCGGCCGCTTCCTGGTTCGACAGGACCTTGAAGCCCGCCGCTTCCGCCTTGGCGGCCGAGGCCGAACCGGGGCGCAGCGCGATCGCGACATTCTTGACGCCCGAATCGCGCAGGTTCTGCGCATGGGCATGGCCCTGCGAGCCGTAGCCCAGAATGGCGATGTTCTTTTCGGAGATCAGGTTCAGATCGGCGTCGCGATCGTAATACACACGCATTGGTTTCTTCCCTTTCGATGAGGTCCATCATGCCAGCGCAGGCTGGCATCTCTTGCGGTCAGGGCCAGTGCCCGGCCAGGAGACCCCAGCCTTCGCTGGGGTGACGATAGTGGTTGTGATGATGTTTCAGGCCGCGTCCTTGCCCCGCGAAATGGCGGCGATGCCGGTGCGGGCGACCTCGACCAGGCCGACCTCGCCCATCAGTTCGACGAACTTGTCGATCTTGGCGATGGTGCCGGTCACCTCGAACACGAAGCTGCCGATCGTCGCATCGACCACGCGGGCGCGATAGACTTCGGCGAGGCGCAGCGCCTCGATCCGGCGTTCGCCGGTGCCCGCCACCTTCACCAGCGCCAGCTCGCGCTCGACATGGTCGCCCAGCACCGACAGATCGGTGACCTTGTGGACCGGGACCAGCCGGTCGAGCTGGGCGATGATCTGCTCCATCACCGACGGCGAGGCGCTGGTGACGATGGTGATGCGGCTGACGGCCTTGTCGGCGGTGATCTCCGACACGGTCAGGCTCTCGATATTATAGCCGCGCGCGGTGAACAGCCCGGCGATCCGGGCCAGGATGCCCGGTTCGTTGTCGACGATCACCGCCAGCGTGTGGCGTTCCACCTTCTCGGTCTTGATGTGCATATTCAATTCCTCCCCGGAACGGGGAGGGGGACCATGCGGAGCATGGTGGAGGGGGCTCTCCACTCATGCTGTCCTGCGCGGCGATCCCCCTCCACCGTGCCGCTTCGCGTCACGGTCCCCCTCCCCGTGCCGGGGAGGAGCTTGAAGGTCAAACCAGCGCCTTGGCCTCGTCGTCCATGGTGCCCGATACCTCATTGGCCTGCAGGATCATGTCGGTATGGGCCGCACCGCTCGGGATCATCGGGAAGCAGTTGGCGAGCTTGGCGACGCGGCAGTCGACGATCACCGGCCCGTCATGGTCCAGCATCGCGGCGATGCCGTCCTCCAGCTGGTCGCGGTGCTCGATCAATATGCCCTTCCAGCCATAGGCCTCGCCCAGCTTCACGAAGTCGGGCAGCGAGTCCGAATAGCTCTCGGCATAGCGGCTTTCATAGGTCAGTTCCTGCCACTGGCGGACCATGCCCATATATTCGTTGTTCAGGATGAAGATCTTGACCGGCAGGCGATACTGGGTCGCAGTCGCCAGTTCCTGGATGTTCATTTGGATCGAGGCTTCGCCGGCGATGTCGATGACGAGCGCACCCGGATTGCCGAGCTGTGCACCGATCGCGGCGGGCAGGCCGTAACCCATGGTGCCCAGACCGCCGCTGGTCAGCCACTTATTGGGCTTTTCGAAGCCGAAATGCTGCGCGGCCCACATCTGGTGCTGGCCGACCTCGGTGGTGATGATCGGCTGGCGGGCCTGGGTCGCTTCGTACAGCGCGCGGATCGCCCGCTGCGGCATGATCGCGTCGCCATTCTCCGGGAAGGAGAGACAGCCGACCGCGCGCCACCCCGCAATGCGGCGCTGCCATTCGGTGGTGTCGGGCTTGGGATGCTGGCGCGACTTCCAGATGCGCACCGCATCCTCCAGCGCGTGGCCGACATCGGCGATGATCGCCAGGTCGACGCGGACATTCTTGTTCACGCTCGACCGGTCGATATCGACATGGACCTTGCGGCTGTTCGGGCTGAACGCGTCCAGACGGCCCGTGACGCGGTCGTCGAATCGGCTGCCAAGTGCTACCACCAGATCGGCCTGGTTCATCGCCATATTGGCTTCGTAAGTGCCGTGCATGCCCAGCATGCCCAGCCATTGCGGGTCGCTGGCCGGGAAGGCCCCCAGGCCCATCAGGGTCGAGGTGACGGGCGCGCCGGTGATGCGGGCCAGTTCGCGCAGCAGCTGCGACGCGGCCGGACCCGAATTGATGATGCCGCCGCCGGTATAGAGGATCGGACGCTCGGCCGCCGCCAGCATGTCGACCAGCTGCTCGACTTGGGCTTGGTCGGCCTTCACCTGCGGGCGATAGGTCTTGTGACGGATCGGACCCGGCTTCTGATAGCGGGCGGTGGCGACCTGCACGTCCTTGGGGATGTCGATCACGACAGGGCCGGGGCGGCCCGAGGTCGCGATGTGGAAAGCCTCATGCACCACCTCGCCCAGACGCGCGGGGTCCTTCACCAGATAATTATGCTTGGAGCAGTGGCGCGTGATGCCGACCGTGTCGGCCTCCTGGAACGCGTCGGTGCCGATCAGCGCGGTCGGGACCTGGCCGGTGATGACCACCATCGGGATCGAATCGAGCAGCGCGTCGGTGATGCCGGTGACCGCATTGGTCGCACCGGGGCCGGAGGTGACGAGCACCACGCCGGGCTTGCCGGTCGAGCGGGCATAGCCCTCCGCCGCATGGGTCGCCGCCTGTTCGTGGCGGACCAGAATGTGGCGGATGCGCTTCGACCTAAACATGGCGTCATAGATCGGCAGCACCGCACCACCCGGATAGCCGAAGACGACCTCCACGCCGAGATCGCACAGCGCCTCGACCAGGATATCGGCTCCGCTCTTCTCGGTCATCGTCTTTGTCCTTCTGCGTCCGTGCCCACTGACGGGGCTTGTCGGGAAAGGCGCGGCTACAAGTTTAAAAAGTGCGCGTCAACCGTCAACGGCGCAATAAAGTTTCTATTATGTTGCGACGCACATCGGCGTCAGGGTCGGGAATCACGGTCCAGTCGGGCCCTGGCTGGTGACGGAACCAGGTAAATTGCCTTTTGGCATAACGCCTTGTCGCCAGCGCCCCGGCCGCCTCGGCCTCGGCGCGGGTCATGCGGCCTTCGAGGAGTGCGGCGGCCTCCGGCACGCCGATCGCGCGCCGGATCGGGGCGTCGGCGGGCAGGTCGGGACGGGCGAGAAGCGCGGCGGCCTCGTCCAGCCCCTCGTCCAGCATTTCCCCGAAGCGTCGGTCGATGCGGGCGTTCAGCCAGTCTCGGTCGGGCAGCAGGATGACGGCGGACAGCGCGATGTGATCGCCGATCCCGCCTTCCTTATGCGCCTGCCATGCGTGCAGCGGACGCCCGGTCGCGCGCACCACCTCCAGCGCGCGGGCGACGCGGGTAGTGTCTGCCGCATTGAGCCGGGCGGCGGCGGTCGGGTCTTCGCGGGACAGGGCGGCATGGGCCTCGGCGACGGGCAGCGCGCGAACCTCGGCGCGGATGGCGGGATCGATCTCCGGCACCGGCGCGATGCCGTCGAGCAGGGTTCGCATATAAAGGCCGGTGCCGCCGACCAGGATCGGCAGCGACCCCGCCGCCACGCAATCTTCGATCGTCGCGCGCGCCTCCGCCGCCCAGCGCGCCGCCGAATAGCCGGTGTCCGCACCGTCGACATGGCCGAACAGCCGGTGCGGTGCCTGTGCCACCTCTTCGGGGGCGGGGCGGGCGGTCAGGATAGAGAGGTCGCGGTACACCTGCGCCGAATCGGCATTGATGATGGTGCCGCCGGTCGCCTTGGCCAGATCGAGCGCCAATGCGGACTTGCCGCTCGCGGTCGGCCCTGCGATGAGCGCGACCTTTGGACGGTCAGAGGAGTTCGCCATGTTCATCGCCACGCTGATAGCAGCCGAATCGATCGCTGAGCGCGATATTTCGGAGGCGGTGGCGCAGATGACGCCGCTGTGCGCGGTCGCCGACTGGAACTGGATCGACGAAGGCCGCGCGGCGGATATTTGCTTCGCCGAGGACCCCGACTTTGCGGCGGGCGTGCTGCACGGCCGGTTTGACCGGACCGATGTCATCATCCAGCCGGCCGCGCATCGCCAGAAGCGGCTGCTGGTCGCCGACATGGACTCCACCATGATTACGGTCGAGTGCATCGACGAACTGGCCGACTATGCCGGGATCAAGGCGCAGGTCGCCGAGGTGACCGAGCGGGCGATGCGTGGCGAACTGGACTTCGCCGCCGCGTTGGACGCACGGGTCGCGCTGCTCGAAGGGCTGGACGAGCGGGTCATCGAGCAATGCCTGGCCGAGCGGGTGACGCTGATGGCGGGTGCCCGCGCGCTGGTCCGCACGATGAAGGCGCGCGGCGGCCATGCGATCCTGGTGTCGGGCGGCTTCACCCGTTTCGCCGAACCGGTCGCGTCCGAGATCGGTTTCGACCGCGCCATCGCCAATTACCTCGAGATCGCGAACGGCAAGCTGACCGGCACGGTGCGCAAGCCGATCGTCGGCTCGGACACCAAGGAGAAGACGCTGCTCGCCGCGCTCGACGAACTGGGCATTGGCGCGGCGGAGAGCATGGCAGTGGGCGACGGGGCCAACGACCTGGCGATGATCCGTCGCGCCGGGCTGGGCGTCGCCTATCGTGCCAAGCCGATCGTCGCGGGCGCGGCGGCGGCGCGGGTCGATCATAACGACCTGACCGCGCTTCTCTATGCGCAGGGCATTCCGCGTTCGGAATGGGTGGTCGGTTAAGGGCCATGATGCCCTTCCTTCCCTGAATAGGGGAGGAAGGGGCGTCGTCTACGGGACGACCACCACGCAGGGCTGGCCCGAGCGGGTGCAGGCGGCCTGGGCTGCATTGCGATCGGCATAGCCGCCCGCCTGCAAGCGGATGACCCCGCCCGCGCTGACATAATGCGGCTGTGCGCCCGCCAGTCGCGCGCGCACCCGCTGCCATAGTCCCTCGGCATTGCCCCGGTCGCGGAAAGCGCCCAGCTGGATACGCCACGCGCCGCCCCCGGCCGCGCGGGGAGGCGTAGGCTTGGGGGCATGCGGCGCGGCGGTGCGCGTCGACGCCATGGGCTTGGGCCGTTCGACCGGGGCGGCGGCCGTCTCGCGGACCGGTGGCGTCGGGCTCGGAGAGGTGCCGGGCGCCGGATAGCTGGCCCCGTAACCGGAGGCTGCGGATCGCGACGGGGGGACCGGCACCGGCTGCACCGCCGGGCGCGCCTGTCCGGCGGTGCGGACAGGGGCGTCGGCGGCCTTGCCCGGCGTCGCTTCGCTTCCCACCGTCACCCGCTTCGGCCCGGTGGTCTCGGGGGTGGGCAGGGCCGCCAGCCGGGCGCGATATTGCTGGGCCAGCTCGACGCCGTGCTGGCGGTCGGGCGGGGTGATATACTGGTCCATCTGTGCCAGCGTCTGCGAAGCGGCTTGCAGCCCCGCCTGCGACGCCAGCGTCATCAGCGCATAGGCGCGCGGATAGTCGCGCGTCACTCCGTCGCCGTTGAACAGCATTGTGCCCAGCACCAGCTGCGCGCGCGGCTCGCCCCGTGCGACCGACTTTTCCAGCCAGGGCAGCGCCTCGGCCTTCTTGCCCGACTGGAACAGCGCCAGGCCATAATTGTCGGCGGCCTGGGCATGCCCCTGCGCGGCGGCCTTGCGGAACCAGCTTTCGGCCAGCGCGGGGTCGAGCGGTACGCCGCGTCCCAGCTTATAGGCCTGGGCCAGGTTGAACTGCGCATCGGCGTCGCCCGCGATGGCGGGGCCGCGCCACTCCTCCACCGCCTTGCGATAATCGCCCTGCGCCCAGGCATCGACGCCCGCCTTCACATCGGCCAGCGCAGGCGCGGCGAGGAGGCAGGTGGCAAGCGTGGCCAGCGCCGCGCCGACGACCGGGAACCTGCGCATCATCCTTCTTCCCCCAATAACTATCGCGTCCGTCATGCCCCGAGGCGGGGCGCGGGTAAAGCGTTCCTCAAGGCTTAACCGTTCCTTAGCGCGTCGCCGGATAGCATCGTCCCCGATCGGGGAAACGGATAACGCCATGGGCGCGGCGGCGTGCCCGGAGCCCGCGACCCCATGGCTTTTGGCTGGTGACGATGATGACCACGATCCGCACTCTCATGGCCTGCAGCATCGGCGCGCTGATGATCGGTGGCGTCCTGACCGGCTGTACGTCGGCGGATCGCCGCACGGCGCGACTGGCCGACGGGGCGGGGCATGGCGGCGAGGCGCAGGCGACCGCTGCGCTTGCCGACCGGACGCGCCGTGTGCTGGCGCAGCGGGACGGCGAGGGGGCGGTGGCGCTGGCCGAACGGCTGGTCGCGGCCGACCCGCATCAGGCGGGCTATCGTGCGCTGCTGGGGCAGAGCTATCTCCAGGCGGGGCGCTTCGCCTCGGCGCGACAGGCCTTTACCGACGCGTTGCAATTGGACCCGAAGGACGGGCGCGCCGCGCTGAACCTGTCGCTGGCGATGATCGCCGGGGGCAATGGCGCGTGCGCGCGTGCGATGCTGGAGCGCCATGCGGCGATGATTCCCGCCACCGATCTGGGGCTGGCCGTGGCGCTGGCCGGATCACCCGGCGACGGCATACGCCTCCTGACCGCCGCCGCGCGCGAACCCGGCGCTTCGGTCAAGACCCGGCAGAATCTGGCGCTGGCGCTGGCCTTGGCGGGGCAATGGGACATGGCGCGCATGGCCGCCTCGGCCGATATGGCGCCCGCCGATGTCGAGGCGCGGATGCGCGAATGGGCCGATTTCGTTGCGACGACCAGTCCGGCGGATCAGGTGTCCGCGCTGCTCGGCATCCGCCCGGCGGTGGATAGCGGCCAGCCGCTGGCACTGGCGCTCAACGCCGCACCCTCGGCGGCGGTGGTGCAGGACATGGTCCAGGCGCTGCCCCGCCCGGCCGACGCCGACGTGCCGGTCGCGATGGCCGCCAAGGGAGAAGACGTCCCGCCGCCGCCCGGCCCGCTGGTCGAACAGGCCGCGATCATCGATGCCGAGCCGACGCCGTACAAGCGCGCGACCCGCATGGCGGCGGCGCTCGTCACCACGCCCGCGCTGCTCCGCCGGGCCGAGGAACGCCGTGTCGCCGCGCCCAAGGGCGAGTGGAACGTCCAGATCGGCGCCTTTGGCCGCGAGGACGGGGCACAGCGTGCCTGGGGTCTGCTGACCCGGCAATTTGCCGGGCTTTCCGATTATGCGCCGCAGAGCGGCACGATCCAGCATTCGGGGGGCGAGCTGCACCGCCTGTCGGTTGGGGGGCTCAGCCGGGACCAGGCGGATGCGCTGTGCGGGCGCTATCGCCGGACCGGGGGCGCCTGCTTCGTGCGCCGCCAGGCCGACGACCGGATGGCGCATTGGGCACGGCCGGGGATCGGTCTGGCCTCGCTATAAGGCCGGTCAGCGCCCTGCACGCCCGGCTGGACCGCACCTTCTAGGTGGAACCGACATTCAGGATTGCTTCTTCTTCCCTCTCCCCTGGACAGGGGAGAGGGTTAGCGAAGCTTGCCAGCCTGCTGGCTAGCGCAGCTTGGGTGAGGGGTTGAGCGAGCCTGTAGGCTCGCGCGCTCGCTTCGCGAGCGCCCACCCCTCACCCAGCTCCGACTAAGCCTTTGCTCTCGCAAAGACCAAGTCTGCGCAACCCTCTCCCCTCTGCGAGGGGCGAGGGAAGAAAAGGCATCGCTGAATGGCGATCGGACCTAGTCCAACAGGCCGACGGCGGCATCCGCCCAGATCGTGAGGACCAGCAGGGTCGAGCCGAGGACGATCAAGGCCCGGATGGGGGCTTGCGCGGGCAGGCGTGCCGCCACTTCGCACGCGATGCCGATCGTCCCCATCAGGACCGCCGCCATCAGGAAGTCGACCGCGTCCCATTTCACCTCGCCGGTGAAGCGCATCGCGACGGCGGGGGCGAGGACGATAAGGGCCAGCATCGACCAGAGCGGGATCCGCCAGTGGCGGATGGGGCGCGCGCGGGACAGATCAAGCAGCGGCATAAGGATCCTTTCGCCCGGCAGGATAGACCGCCCGCGCGCGACGCGCCAGTCGCCGCGCCCGGACGCGGATCAGACGGCCTCGCCGGCGGCGCGCCCGCTCGCCCAGGCCCATTGGAAGTTATAGCCGCCCAGCCAGCCGGTGACGTCGACCGCCTCGCCGACGAAATACAGCCCCGGCACCGCCTTCGCCTCCATGGTGCGCGAGGACAGCCCGGCGGTCGACACGCCGCCGACCGTCACCTCGGCCTTGGCATAGCCCTCGCTGCCATTGGGGTGGAACGGCCAGTCGGCCAGTCGGGCGGCGGCGGCGGACAGCGCCTTGTCGGTCGCCGCGCCCAGCTCGCCCGGCAGCGCGAGGCGCTCGGCCAGCGTCTCGGCCAGCCGGTCGGGCAGGTGCTGGCCCAACAGGCGGTGGGGTGAGGTGCGCGGGGCGGCGCGCTTGGCGGCGAGCAGCCAGTCGCCCGCGCAGTCTGGCAGGAAGTCGATCCCGATCGCCTCGCCATGCCGCCAATAGGAGGAGATTTGCAGGATCGCCGGACCCGACAGCCCGCGATGGGTGAACAGCGCGGCCTCGCGGAAGCGGGTCTTGCCCGACCGTGCGACGACCTCCGCCGCGACGCCCGAGAGCGAGCGGAACAGCGTCTCGTCGCCGCCCAGCGTCAACGGCACGAGCGCGGGGCGCGGTTCGACCACCTTCATCCCGAACTGGCGCGCCAGATCATAGGCATAGCCGGTCGCGCCCATCTTGGGGATGCTGGGCCCGCCGGTCGCGACGATCAGGCAGGGGGCGGTGTAGGCCCGGCCGCCCCGCGTCACCCGGAATTGCGTGCCGTCATGCGCGACCGCCTCGACCGGCTGGCCCAAAGCGATGTCGACCATGCCGCCCGCCCGCCCGGCCTTGTCGCACTCGTCGAGCAGCATCGCCACGATCTGCCGCGCCGACCCGTCGCAGAAGAGCTGGCCCAGCGTCTTTTCATGCCAGGCGATGCCATGCGCCTCGACCAGTTCCAGGAAATCGGCCGGGGTGTAGCGGCCGAGCGCCGATTTGGCGAAATGCGGGTTCGCCGACAGGAAACGGTCGGGCAGGGTGCCGATATTGGTGAAGTTGCACCGCCCGCCGCCGGAGATCAGGATCTTCTTGCCCGGCGCGTCGGCATGGTCGAGGACCAGCACCCGCCGCCCCCGCTGCCCGGCGGTCGCCGCCGCCATCAGGCCCGCCGCGCCCGCGCCCAGGATGATCACGTCATGATGTTGCATGGCGGAGCTTTAGGGGGATTTGGCGGGGCGGGATAGGGGGCACGCCCTCGTCTTGGCGTTCCTCTCCCGCAGGCGATGGTCTCTGTGAGACTCCAGGCCCTCCCCCGGCCCCTCCCGCCTGCGGGAGGGGAGAGGAGCGTTCAGCTTACCTCCACTACCTCCACCGCATCGGCCTTGCCCCCGAACGCGACGGTTTCCCCTTCCATCGCGCCCATCAGCGCGCGGGCCAGCGGCGCGGCATAGGCGATGCGGTCCTGGGCGGGGTCGGCTTCGTCATGGCCGACGATGGTCAGCGTCTTTGTCTGCCCGTTGAGGCGGATCGTCACCACGCTGCCGATCCCGATCTCGTCCTCCGCCGGGGCGGGGGCCAGTTCCAGGGTCGCGGCGCGGGTGTTCCAGTAGCGCAGCTCGCGCTGGAGCCGGGTCCGCTCATCCTCGTCCGACGCGGCGGCGAGCGCAGCCTCGACCTCCGTCACCTTGGCACGGGTCAGCTCGGCCCCGCGCGGCGTGACCAGATTGGGGCCGGGCGGGATCGGCAGCTCGAACTTGGGTTCGAGATGCTCCTCATCGGATTCGCGGCGAAAGGCGACACTCATCGGGGATCAACGCATCGGGTCATGGCGCGGCTCCATGGCGGGGCGATCGGTTCGCCGCAAGCCCGGTTGAGTTTTCCGGCAATGCGTGTATAGGGCCTCGCTTTCACGGAACGCAAACATTCACCCGTGCCGCATGGGTGTATCCGCCAACCGAGAGGGATGGGTCCCTTGGTTCGGCGGTACGCGCTCCTTTTTCGTTGGAGTCCCCATGCCTTTCTCTGCCCTGCCCACGGTCCTTTCGACCGCTCTTTCCGCGCGTGGTTATGCCGCGCCCACGCCCGTCCAGGCCGCCGTCATCGAGGCGGACGCCGCCGGTCGCGACCTGATCGTCTCCGCCCAGACCGGGTCGGGCAAGACCGTCGCCTTCGGCCTGGCCATGGCGAACGACCTGCTGGTCGATGGCGAGAACCTGCCCCATGCCGGTGCGCCGATGGCGCTGGTCATCGCGCCGACCCGCGAACTGGCGCTGCAGGTCAGCCGTGAGCTGGAATGGCTCTATGCCGGTGCGCGGGCGCGCATCGCCACCTGCGTCGGCGGCATGGATGCCTCGCGCGAGCGCCGGGCGCTGAACCACGGCGCGCATATCGTCGTCGGCACCCCCGGCCGTCTGCGCGACCATCTGGAGCGCGGCGCGCTCGACCTGTCCTCGCTCAAGGCGGTGGTGCTCGACGAGGCGGACGAGATGCTCGACATGGGCTTCCGCGAGGATCTGGAGCAGATCCTGGACGGCACGCCGTCCGAGCGTCGCACGCTGCTGTTCTCGGCAACCATGCCGCGCCCGATCGTCCAGCTCGCCAAGCGCTATCAGAACAACGCCAAGCGGATCGAGACGATCAGCGAGGAAAAGGGCCATAGCGACATCGAATATCAGGCGGTGACGGTCGCGCCCGCCGATATCGAGGCG